>JAIYDH010000061.1 GCA_027487585.1 Rubrivivax sp. | reverse complement strand
GTTGATTCAACCAACCCGGGGCGAGCCATGGAATCCGTGGGTCTGTTCGAGGCGAAGACACACCTGTCGGAGCTCATCGCCCGTGCCGAGCGCGGCGAAGAGACCATCATCACGCGGCATAACAAGCCGGTGGCGAAGATCGTGCCGATCGGCCCGGGCAAGGTGACGCCTGAGCTGGTGCAGCAGCGGCTGGAAGCCATCAAGGGCATGCAGGCCATCGGCCGCCAGATGATTGCGCGCGGCGGCCCCATCACGCCAGAGGAAATCCTCGATTGGGTGCGCGAGGGGCGGCGTTGATCGTCCTCGACTCCTCGTACGCCATGGCGCTGGTGATGCCCGACGAGGAGCAGCCGCCCAGTATGGCCACCGTGCTGAAGGACGAGCTTGCGGCGCCCTTCATCTGGCCGCTGGAGATTGCGAGCGCGATGCGCATGAACCTCAAGCGCGGCCGGCTTCTGGCCGCCGACGTCGACGCGCTGTTCAGGCGCATCGCCGACCTGCGCGTCGACGTGATCGGCCCTTCTCACCCGATGGCGCAGCGTCACTTCGACGCGGCCCAGGAGCACGAGCTCACCCCGTACGACGCCACGTACATCACGATGGCGGCGCAGTTCTCCGCCGCGCTGGCCACGCGCGACCGCGCACTGGCGGCGGCTGCCGCCCGCATGGGCATCCCGACCTACAGCTGACCGCTTCGACCGATTCCTTGAGTTACGCAGAAAGACAACGATGAAAGCCAACCAGATCCGCGCCACCTTCCTGAGCTACTTCGAGCGCAAGGGCCACCAGGTCGTGGCCTCGAGCCCGGTGATCCCGGGCGACGACCCGACGCTGCTGTTCACCAACGCGGGCATGAACCAGTTCAAGGACGTGTTCCTGGGCTTCGACAAGCGCCCCTACAGCCGTGCCGCCACGGCGCAGAAGTGCATCCGCGCCGGTGGCAAGCACAACGACCTCGACAACGTGGGCTACACCGCGCGGCACCACACCTTCTTCGAGATGCTGGGCAACTTCAGCTTCGGCGACTACTTCAAGAAGGACGCCATCCGCTACGCCTGGGAACTGCTGACGGTGGAGTTCAAGCTGCCGGCCGACAAGCTGTGGGCCACGGTCTACGCCGAAGACGACGAGGCCTACGACATCTGGCTCAAGGACATCGGCCTGCCCGCCGAGCGCATCGTGCGCATCGGCGACAACAAGGGCGGTCGCTACATGAGCGACAACTTCTGGATGATGGGCGACACGGGTCCTTGCGGCCCCTGCTCGGAGATCTTCTTCGACCACGGGCCCGAGGTGGCCGGCGGCCCACCCGGCAGCGCCGAGCAGGACGGCGACCGCTACATCGAGATCTGGAACAACGTCTTCATGCAGTTCAACCGCACCGAAGACGGTGTGATGCACAAGCTTCCGAAGCCCAGCGTGGACACCGGCATGGGCCTGGAGCGGCTGGCGGCGGTGCTGCAGCACGTGCACTCCAACTACGAGATCGACACGTTTGTTGCGCTGCTGGCGGCGGCCAAGGCGGCTGTTGAGGCGGCCGGTGGCACGAATGTGGATGCCGCGAGCCCGAGCCTGAAGGTCATCGCCGACCACATCCGCGCCACCACCTTCACGGTGGTCGACGGCGTGATCCCGGGCAACGAGGGCCGCGGCTATGTGCTGCGCCGCATCGCCCGGCGCGCCATCCGCCACGGCTACAAGCTCGGCGCGCGCAAGCCCTTCTTCCACACGCTGGTGGCCGCACTCGCCGCCGAGATGGGCGACGCCTACCCCGAACTCAAGCGCGAGCAGGCGCGCGCCACCGAGGTGCTGAAGGTGGAAGAGGAGCGCTTCTTCCAGACCATCTCCAACGGCATGGAAATGCTCGAGGCCACGCTGGCCGCGGGGCAGGGCGTGCCCGGCGACGTGGCCTTCAAGCTGCACGACACCTACGGCTTTCCGCTGGACCTGACGGCCGACGTCTGCCGCGAGCGTGGCGTGACGGTCGACGAAGCCGGCTTCCAGGCTGCGATGGCCAAGCAGAAGGAGCAGGCACGCGCGGCGGCCAAGTTCAAGGTCTCGGCGGGTCTGGCCTACAGCGGCAGCGACACCCAGTTCCACGGTTATGAACACCTGGTGTGCGAGACAAGCAAAGTCGTGGCGGTGTACGTCGACGGCTCGCCCGTGGCCAGCGCCAAGGCCGGCGACGATGCCGTGATCGTGCTCGACCACACGCCCTTCTACGCCGAGAGCGGCGGCCAGGTCGGCGACACCGGCGAGTTGCGCAACGCCACCACGCGCGTGATCGTCGAAGACACCGTCAAGGTGCAGGCCGCGGTGCACGGCCACCAGGGCCGCGTGGTCGAGGGCAGCGTGAGCGTGGGCGACGTGTTCACGGCGCGCGTGGACGGCACGCAGCGCGCGCGCACCATGCGCAACCACAGCGTCACCCACCTCATGCACAAGGCGCTGCGCGAGGTGCTGGGTGCGCACGTGCAGCAGAAGGGCTCGCTGGTGAATGCCGAGCGCACGCGCTTCGACTTCAGCCACAACGCGCCGGTGTCGGACGAGCAAATCGCCACCATCGAGCAGATGGTCAACGCCGAGATCCTGGCCAACGCCGCCACGCAGGCGCGTGTGCTGCCGCTGGAGGAGGCGCAGAAGACCGGCGCGATGATGCTGTTCGGCGAGAAGTACGGCGAGACCGTGCGCGTGCTCGACATCGGCTCGAGCCGCGAGCTCTGCGGCGGCACGCACGTGGGCCGCACCGGGGACATCGGCCTGTTCAAGGTGGTGGCCGAAAGCGGCGTGGCCGCCGGCATTCGCCGTGTCGAGGCCGTGACGGGCGACAACGCGTTGGCCTACGTCGCCGAAACCGAGAAGAACCTGGAACGCGTGGCCACGCTGCTGAAGGCCACACCGGCCGAGGTGCCCGGCCGCGTGGGCGCGGTGCTGGAGCAGGTGCGCGCGCTGGAGAAGGAGCTTGAGGCGCTGAAGAGCCGCCTGGCTGCGTCGCAAGGCGACGGGCTGCTGGCGCAGGCCGTCGACGTGAAGGGCATCAAGGTGCTCGCCGCCACGCTGCAGGGCGCTGATGCCAAGGCGCTGCGCGAGACGATGGACAAGCTCAAGGACAAGCTCAAGAGCGCCGCCATCGTGCTGGCCGCGGTGGACGGCGGCAAGGTGCAGCTGGCCGCGGGCGTGACGGCCGACCAGATGGGCAAGGTCAAGGCCGGCGAGCTGGTGAACTTTGTCGCCCAGCAGGTGGGCGGCAAGGGCGGCGGCAAGCCGGACTTGGCCATGGCCGGCGGCACCGATGCGGCGGCGCTGCCGCAGGCACTGGCCTCCGTGGCCGCCTGGGTGGGCGAGCGCGTCTGAGCAGCACCGACGGCCCGCCGTGAACCTGTTGGACCAACTGGCCGCCGGCGGCGCCGGCATCGTCGTCATCGGCGTCATCGGCGTGCTGTCGGTGGTGGCGCTGGCGGTGGCCATCGAGCGGCTGTGGCGCTTCCGCGCCGAGGCCATCGCACCGCGCCACCTGGTGGAGCGCGTGCTGCCGCTGTGGCAGGCCGGCGACTTCGAGCAACTCGCCACCGTGCTGGCGGCCGACCGCAGCACCGCCAGCCGGATCGTCGGCTTCCTGGTGCAGCACCGGCGCCTGGCGGCCTCGGCCCTGGCCACGCGCGCCGGCGAGATGGCGGCGCTGGCGCTGCGGCGCGAGCAGCAGAAGGCCTACCCGCTGGCGGTGATCGCCACCATCGCGCCGCTCGTGGGCCTGCTGGGCACCGTGGTCGGCATGATCGAGGCCTTCCACGTCATTGCCTTTGCCGGCGGCCTGGGCGATCCGGCGCTGCTGGCCGGCGGCATCTCGAAGGCGCTGGTCAACACCGCCGCGGGCCTGGCGGTGGCGCTGCCGGCGCTGGGCATGCACCACTACCTGCGCAACCGGCTGGTCTCGGTGGGCATCGACCTGGAGACGCAGGTCAACCGCCTGTTCGACGAGGTGCTGCTGCCGGCCGAAGCGGCGGCGCGCATACCTGCGGAGCCAGCCGGTGCGCATTGACCTCGGCGACGAGGCCGAGCCCGAGATCGGCCTGATCGCGCTGATCGACTGCATCTTTTTCCTGCTGATGTTCTTCATGGTGGCCACGTCCTTCAAGCAGCAGGACGTGCAGAAGAAGGCCAAGGACCTGGCGGTGGAGCTGCCCACGGCGTCGGCGACGCTGTCGCCCCAGGAAGCTGGGGCCGACCCGCTGGTGATCATGGTCGACGCGCGCGGTCAGGTGGCCGTCGACGGCCGCCGCGTCACGCTGCAGGCGCTGCACGACCGGCTGCGCGAGCAGGCCGCGCAGAACCGCTCGCGGCCCGTGCGCATCGATGGCGACAAGCGCGTGGCCTACCAGCACATCGTGCACGTGCTCGATCTGTGCCAGTTCGAGGGCCTCACGCAGGTGTCGATGCGCACGCGGCCATGAACGCCGGCTTCAGCCGCCCCCAGGCCGACCCTTGGGCGTGGGCCTGGCTGAGGGCGCACCCGTGGTGGGGGCTGTCGATCGCGCTGCACGTGGGCTTGGTAGCGGCTCTGATGGCGCACCGTGGCACGCCACTGCCGCTGCCCGGGCAGCCCGTGCTCAGCGCGGCCGAGCAGGCGCGTGTCGATGCGTCGATCGAGCGCGCGCGACGGCTGCAGATGCAGAAGCACCTGCGCGCGCTCGAAGCCATCGAGCGCGAGCTGGCAGGCGGTGACGCCAGTCCGCCGCGCCCCGCCGAGCCGCTGCCCAACGACCCGCAGGCGCTGCTGCAGCGGGCCCGCGAGGCGGCCACCCGCATCGAGCAGGCCGAGCAGAGCCGGCGCGCCGAGGAGCTGTCGCGCCTGACGGGCTTGCCACCCGAGCAGGCCCTGGCGCGTGTGAAGGCCGAGCCGCAGCCCGCGCCGCTGGTGCCGAAGCCCGGCTCGCCCACCCCGGATCCAAGCCCCGAGCAGGCGCTGCGCGACCTGGAGCGCCAGGCGCGTGAGGCGCAGTCGCGCCGTGCGCAGGAGCAGGCCCGCCAGCAGCAAGGCACGCGAGTGGCGGGCGCCTCAGGCGAGCGTGCGCAATCCTCGACCGAGTCGGCGAGCGGAGGCCGCAAGGGCGGCTCGCCGGGAGCCGGCACCGTGGCGGGCGTTGGCGGTCGCGGCAGCGGCCAGGGCGCGTCGGACGACGCGCGCGCCGGCGGCACCCTGCAGTCGACGATGGCCGTGCAGGAGCCGCGGGTTTACGGCGCGATGCGCCAGTCGCAGGTGCTCGACGCCGCCACGCTGCGGCCGGCGCACGCCCGCCGGCTGGGGGCCGGCGCGCCGCTGGCCACGCGCGTGTTGCCTGATGGCTGGTACGTGGCCGGCCCCTTCGAGGCGCGCGGTGCGCGCAGCCTGCACGACCCGTACCCGCCGGAGATCGCAGTCGACCTGGACGCGGCCTACGCCGGCCAGGGCGGCCGGTTGCTGGAGTGGCGCTGGGTGCCCGTTTCGCCGTACCCGATGGTGCCGCCTAACCGTGCCGAGAACGCTGTGTACTACGCCTGGACCGAGGTTCATGTCGACCGAGCGCAGGACGTGGTGCTGGAGATCGGTGCCGACGACGACTCCAAGCTGTGGCTCAACGACGAACTGGTGTGGGTCAGCGACTCTCTGGGCGACAAGCCCTGGTACCGCCAGCCGTTCTACGGGCTCGACCGCGAGATCGCCCAGCTCAACTTCGTCGAGGGAAAGAAGCTCGTGAGGCTGCGCGCGGGCCGCAACACGCTGCTCTTCAAGCTGTACAACGGCATCGACTTGATGTTCTTCTCGGTCGTCATCACGCCGCCGAGCTGAGTCCGGGCCGGGGCCTGCTTACTGCCGCTGCTTGGCGGCTTCGCTGATGGCCCGCACTGCCGGGCTCGAGATGCGGCGTTCGCAGGTCACGGCCCAGACCTGGTGCACCACTTCACTGGTGTGCCCCAGCGGCACGACGTGGAACTGCCGGGCCGTCTCTTCGGCCACCATCGTGGGCATCGGGAAGATCCCTGCCCCGCCCTGGCCAAAGGCCTTCATCACCGCGGTGTCGTCGAATTCCCCAATCACTTCGGGCTTGATGCGCAGTGTGTCGAACCACCTCATCAGCAGTGGGCGCATTGCGCTGTCGCCACCCGGCAACAACATCGGCGCGCCATGCAGGTTGTCGGGGAACTTCTTGCGCGAGCGCCGGGCCAGCGACGCGCTGCCCAGGAAGGTGACTCCCCCTTCGCTGAGCAGGTGATTGAAGGCGCGCACATTCAGCGTGCCGGGCATCGCGCGGTCGCTGATGACGGCGTCGAGCTGCTGGATCGCGAGCAGGGACAGCAGCTCATTGAAGCGCCCTTCGCGGCACAGCAGCCGGTGCGGTGGATCGAGGCGCAGCACCGGCTCCAGCATGCGGTACGCGACCACCTTCACCACCGAGCCCGTGACGCCGACCCGCAGCGTGCTCTGCGCCGCGCCGGGGCGCTCGCGCAGCGCGTCCTTGAGCTCTTCACCCACGGTGAACAGGCGGTCTGCGTACTCGAGCACGAGGTTGCCGGTGTCAGTCAATTCGAGCGTTCGTCCGGCGCGACGCCACAGCGGTGCACCGATGCTGCCGGCCAGTTGCTGAATCTGCGTGCTGATGGATTGCGGCGTGACGTTGAGCTTTTCGCCGGCCTTGGCCACGCCGCCGCAACGCGCCACTGTCCAGAAGTAATGCAGGTGCTTGTAGTTGAGATGTTGCATGTCTGTCACCTCCAGAAATTGGAGTTTAGAAGGCGCACAAATCGACTTTGGCTGAGCGGGGTCGTTGCTTACCGTTTGCGAAGTTGTCCTGGACATAACCACGGAATGTCTTGGGGCTTCGTGCTCGACCACCTTGCTTAAACCCTACGGAGACTGTCCCCATGGAGCGCCGTTCCTTCCTTACCAAGTCCAGCATCGGTGCTGGCGTCGGTGCCGTTGCGCTGGCGGCCCCGGCCATCGTCAAGGCCCAACCCACCGTGCGGTGGCGCTGCTCGTCGGGCTTCCCGAAGGCGCTGGACACCATCTACGGTGCGGCCGAAGACGCCGCCAAGCGCATCAGCGAGGCCACCGGTGGCCGCTTCCAGATCACGGTGGCACCGGCCGGCGAAATCGTGCCGATGCCGCAGGCGGCCGACGCTGTGGCCGCCAACACCGTGGAGTGCTCGCACACCGCGGCCTTCTACTACGTGGGCAAGGACCCGGCCTGGGCCTTCGGCTCGTGCATCCCCTTCGGCATGAACTTCCGCCAGATGAACGCCTGGTGGATGGAAGGCGGCGGCGAGAAGCTGTTCAACGACTTCCTGCGCCCGCAAGGCGTGCGCTACATCATCAGCGGCAACACGGGCGCGCAGATGGGGGGTTGGTTCCGCAAGGAAATCAACACGATGGAAGACGTCAAGGGCCTGAAGATGCGCATCCCCGGCCTCGGCGGGCGCCTGTTCTCGGCCGTGGGCGCGGTGCCCCAGCAGATTCCCGGCGGCGACATCTACCCGGCGCTGGAGCGCGGCACCATCGACGGCGCCGAGTGGGTGGGCCCGTACGACGACGAGAAGCTCGGCTTCAACAAGGTCGCGCGCTTCTACTACTACCCCGGTTTCTGGGAAGGCGGCGCTGCGCTGGGCTGGCTGGTGAACAACCGTGCCTGGGACGCGCTGACGCCCGAGTACCGCGCCATCTTCACGGCCGCCGCGCACGAAGCCAACGCCGACATGATGGCCAAGTACGACGCCCGCAACGGCGCTGCGCTGCGCCGCCTGATCGCCGGTGGCACCCAGGTGCGGCCGTTCCCCACCCCGGTGATGGAAGGCTTCTACCGCGCCGCGCTGCCGATGTACGCCGAACTCAGCGCCAGCAACCCGGCCTTCAAGCGCCTGTACGACAGCTACAGCGCCTTCCAGCGCGACACGGTGCAGTGGATGCGCTTCACCGAGAACACCTTCGACGACTTCATGGCGCGCACGCTGCGCTGATCGTCCGCAGTCGCTTTCACTGCTGCAGTACAAGCCCCGCCTCGGCGGGGCTTTTCAATGGTGAGCTTGTCCTGACACTTCGCTGACAAGCTTGGCCCGAGAAGCCAACGAGAAAGACTCCCCATGCAAGCCCTACTCACCTTCAGTCGCGGTGTCGACTGGTTGACCGAGCGCATCGGCCGCAGCGTGTACTGGCTGCTGCTGGCGGCGGTGATCATCAGCACCGTCAACGCCATTGTCCGCAAGGCCTTCAACCTGAGCAGCAACGCCTACCTTGAAGCGCAGTGGTACATGTTCGCCGCGATGTTCATGCTGGGTGCGGGTTATGTCTTCCTGCACGACCAGCATGTGCGCATCGACGTGATCGCGGGCAAGCTGTCGCGCCGCGTGCAGGTGTGGATCGACATCGTGGGCATCGTCTTTTTCCTGTTGCCCTTGTGCGCCTTCGTGGTGTGGACCTCGCTGCCCTCGGTGATGACGGCCTGGAACACACAGGAAGTCTCGGCCAACCCGGGTGGCCTGATCCGCTGGCCGCTGTACGCGCTGGTGCCGATCGGCTTCTCGCTGCTGGCGCTGCAGAGCCTGTCTGAATTGTTCAAGCGCATCGGCTTCCTCACCGGCGCCGGGCCTGACCCGCATGCCAAGCCCGAGGTCACCGACGAAGAGCTGCTGCTCGAAGAGCTGAAGCACGAAGCCGAAGAGCGCGAGGCCAAGGAGGCCGCCGCTGCCGCCAACGCCGCAGGAGCCAAGCCATGAGTTTCATTGCCTCCAACATCGCGCCGATCATGTTCGGCAGCCTGCTGCTGTTTCTGCTGACGGGTTTTCCGGTGGCCTTTGCGCTGGCCGCCACCGGCATGAGTTTCGGCTGGCTGGCAGTGGAACTGGGCCTCGTGCCGGCGCAGTTCTTCAATGCCCTGCCGCTGCGGCTGTACGGGATCATGGCCAACGACGTGCTGCTGGCCATTCCGTTCTTCACCTTCATGGGTCTCATCCTCGAGCGCAGCCGCATGGCCGAGGACCTGCTGGACACCATCGGCCAGGTCTTCGGCCCCATGCGCGCCGGCCTGGCCATCGCGGTGGTGCTGGTGGGCGCCATGCTGGCCGCCACCACGGGCGTGGTGGCCGCCTCAGTCATCTCGATGGGCCTGATCTCGCTGCCCATCATGATGCGCTACGGCTACAGCCGGCCGCTGGCCGCGGGGGTGATCACGGCCTCGGGCACGCTGGCGCAGATCATCCCGCCGTCCATCGTGCTCATCGTCATCGCCGACCAGCTCGGCCAGAGCGTGGGCGACATGTACAAGGCCGCGTTCATTCCGGCCTTCATGCTGGTGGGCATCTACATCATCGCCATGCTGGTGCTGGCGGTGGTGCGGCCGAAGTGGGTGCCGGCCTTGCCGCCCGAGGCGCTGATCTACCACGAGAAAAACGGCAACACCGGCCACAAGTCGCTGGGCATCCTGTCGCTGCTCAGCCTCATCGTCGGGCATCAGACCTTCACGCACTGGTCCGCCATCAAGGTGAAGCTGGGCTCCGACCCGACCCTGACCACGCCCACTGACGAACGCGTGGTGATGGCGCTGATGGTGGGCATCCTGTTCGCCTGGCTGGTGGCCGTGGTCGACAAGCTGGTGCGCACCAACCTGCTGTCGGCACTGGCGCGCCAGGTCACCTTCGTGCTGATCCCGCCGCTGCTTCTGGTGTTCCTGGTGCTGGGCACCATCTTCCTGGGCGTGGCCACGCCCACCGAAGGCGGCGCCATGGGCGCGGCCGGCGCACTGCTGATGGCGCTGTCGCGCAAGCGGCTGAGCACCACGCTGCTGAAACAGGCGCTCGACTCGTCGTCGCGGCTGTCGATCTTCGTGCTGTTCGTGCTGATCGGCTCGACGATCTTCGCGCTCACCTTCCAGGCCATCGACGGACCCACCTGGGTGAAGGCGCTGTTCGCGGCGCTTCCAGGCGGCGAGCTGGGCTTCCTGCTGTTCGTCAACGCGCTGGTCTTTGTTCTCGGCTGCTTCCTCGACTTCTTCGAGATCGCCTTCATCCTGCTGCCGCTGCTGCTGCCGGTGCTGAAGGAGATGGAGATCAACCTCGTGTGGTTCGGCGTGATGATGGCGCTGAACCTGCAGACCTCGTTCCTGACGCCGCCCTTCGGCTTCGCGCTGTTCTACCTGCGCAGCGTGGCGCCCAAGACCGAGTACGTGGACAAGGTGACGCGCAAGCGCATCCCGGCCTTCAAGACGGGCGACATCTACAAGGGCGCGATGGCCTTCGTGGTGCTGCAGCTCATCATGGTGGCCGCCGTGGTGTGGAAGCCGGAGATCGTGCTCTACGGCCTGGGCGAGGTGAAGGTGCTCGACGTGGAGAACGTCGACCTCAACATCACGCCGATGGAAGAGGAGGAAGAGGCGCCACTGGGCTTCAGCCCGAGCCCGAACCCGTTGCCCAGCCCGGCCCCGGCGCCGACACAATGAGTGCCGTTCACAACCCAGGATGAAGCCATGACCGCCAACGACAGCCCGCCCCGCGCTCCACTGAACGGGCTGTCGCACGTGCGCGGCGTGCAGACACCGGGCCTGTCTGACCGCACCATCGGCGAGTGGCTCGACGACACCGCCGGGCGCTGGCCCGAGCACCTGGCCTGCGCCTTCCGCGACAGCGGCCTGCGCTACACCTGGGTGCAGCTGCGCGACGAAGCCGACCGCCTGGCGGCGGCGCTGCTGCAGCTGGGCCTGGGCCAGGGCGACCGGCTCGGCATCTGGAGCCCCAACCGCAGCGAGTGGGTGCTGGCCCAGTACGCCACCGCGCGCATCGGCGTGGTGTTGGTCAACATCAACCCGGCCTACCGGCTGGCCGAGTTGGAGTACGCGCTCAACAAGGCTGGCTGCAAGGCCGTCATCAGCGCGCCGGCCTTCAAGACCAGCCAGTACCTGCAGATGTTGCAGACGCTGGCGCCCGAGCTCGCGCACTGTGCGCCGGGGCAGTTGCAGGCCGAGCGGCTGCCGCACTTGCGCGCCGTGGTGCGCATGGGCGACGAGCCCACGGCCGGCATGCACAACCTGGGCACGCTGATGGCCGCCGTGGATGCCGCCGCCGTGGCCGAGGCGCGGCGCATCGGCCGTACGCTGAACTGCCACGAGCCGATCAACATCCAGTTCACCAGCGGCACCACCGGCCACCCCAAGGGCGCCACGCTGAGCCACCACAACATCGTCAACAACGCCATCGCGGTGGCCGCGGCGATGGGCTTTGGCCAGGCCGACCGGCTGTGCATCCCCGTGCCTCTGTACCACTGCTTCGGCATGGTGATGAGCTCGCTGGTGTGCACCGTCACCGGCGGCAGCATGGTGTTCCCGGGCGAAGGCTTCGACCCGCTGGCCACGCTGCAAGCGCTGCACGACGAGCGCTGCACCGCCTTGCACGGCGTGCCCACGATGTTCATCGCGCAGCTCGACCATCCCGAGTTCAGCCGCTTCGATCTGAGCCATCTGCGCAAGGGCATCATGGCCGGCAGCCCGTGCCCGGTGGAGGTGATGAAGCGCGTGAACGTCGACATGCACATGAGCGAGGTCACCATCGCCTACGGCATGACCGAGACCTCGCCGGTGTCGTTCCAGAGCGCGCCCACCGACCCGCTGCAC
>JAIYDH010000121.1 GCA_027487585.1 Rubrivivax sp. | reverse complement strand
TGCAGATCGACCACCAAGAAGCCCGTGTGCTGCAGTTCGATGCCGAGCACGTGCACGCCTCGCGCGTGAAGGCGCACCGCCACCTGACGCACCAGCACAAGAGCGCCGTGCGCACCGAGCACGAGTTCTTCGGCGAGGTCTGCGACGCGCTCGAGGGCATCACCGAGGTGCTGGTCGCTGGTGGCCACACCGCGGTGGCTGACTTCGAGCGTTATGCGAACAAGCACCGCCCGGCGCTGGCCAAGCACCTGGTGGGCCACGAGCTGGTCGATCACCCGACCGAGCCGCAGCTCGTGGCCCTGGCCCGGCAGTGGTTCCTGAAGCACGACCGCATGGCGGGCGTGCCAACGCCGACCTGACGAAGCAGGGCTTAGCGCCTGCGCGGCGGCCAGCGCCACCAGGTGGCGGCCACCGCCAGGCCGAACAGGGTGTAGGCGAGCGCAAACACCCAGCTCGGCGCCTGGAAGAACAGCAGCCGGTGCAGCCACAGCTCGATGAAGCCCTGGGCCGGCAGCGCCTCGCCGGCCTGCGCGCGCAGCCACCACTCCAGGTCGGTCAGCGGGCAGGTGATGCCCAGCCACGACTGCAGCACCACGGTGGCGATGGCCGCGCCGTGCAGCACCCGGAACCACGGCCGGTTCACCCACGGCCACCGCGGGCCGCCGCTTGGGTGCTTCAGCAGGTTGCCCACGAGCACCAGCACCAGCCCGCCCACGACGAACAGCACCACCGCCGCGTGCAGCACCAGCACGGCATCGGCGGCGGCACGCCAGGCGTTCATCGGTGCCCTACAGCTTCATCTCCAGCCGCAGCTGCCAGTTCACCTCGCTCGGGCCGGTGCTGAAGCGGCGCGTGCGCTCGCCGACGCCGGACACGGTGCTGTCGATGATGTCGGTGCTGCTGCTGTCCAGCGGCGCCAGGTTGTTGGCCAACAGGCGCAGCCCGAGCGCGGGGTTGAAGGTCCACAGCGCGTACATGTCCCACACGCGCTTGCGGCTGGCGATGCTGGTCTGGCTCTCGTCGAGCCGCGTGCGCGTTTGTGGCACCACGTTCACGTTGCCGCCGGCGGTGAGCGGTGTGCCGCGGAAGCGGTAGTCGGCGCCGATGTTCAGCGTGCCGCGCGACTGCTGGTCGAGCCGGTTGTCGGGGCCGGGCACGCTGTCGACCTGGCTGCTGAAGAGCGACGCGTTGGCGCGCATCTCCACGCGCGGCGCGCCTTGCACCAGCTGGTCGAGGCGGAACTTGGCCTCGAGCTCGAGGCCGCTGGTGCTGGCGTCGCCGATGTTGCGCTGGCGGCGCACGTGGCGCTGGAAGCTGCTCCACGACACCGCTTCCAGCTCGGTGCGGCTGCGGATGAGGTTGCTGATGCGGCGGTGGAACAGGTTGGCGCTGAGCACGCCACCGCCTTCGAGGTAGCGCTCCACCGCCAGGTCGATGCCGGTGGCCAGCTCGGGCTTCAGGCCGGGGTTGCCGGCGCTGTCGGGGAAGGCCTCGCTGTTGGCCTGGTCGACGGGCGTGACCGGGAACTCGCGGTTGATCGTGGGCCGTGCGATCAGCGCGCTGGTGGGCGGGCTGCGGTAGCTGCGTGTCAGCGACAGGCGCACCTGGTCGCGGCTGCGCGGATCGGGCCGGTAGACGGCGTTGAGCAGCGGCGTCCAGACGCTGCTGGTGTTTTCCGGCCGCGTGCCCTGGCCGGTGTCGCCCTTGGTCGTGATGCCTTCCCAGCGCAGGCCGAAGTTGGCGCCCCAGTTCGGCGTCGGGTTCCACTCGTCCTGAGCAAAGGCCGCCAGGCGCAGCGTGCTGGCGCTGAGGTTGTCGCCGAACTCGGCCACGTCAGGCACCGACAGGCGCGTCTCGTCGCGCGAGATGGCCTCGATCTCGCCACCGAAGACCAGCGCGTGCTCGGGCGTCGTGCGGGGCGGCGCGCCGGGCGGGCCGCCGGGGCGCGCCACCGCGTTGCCGCCGGCCAGCAGCGAGCCCTTCAGCGCCACGTTGGCCGACTTCTCGCGCACCTCGGTGCGGTCGTCGAAGGTCTTCACGCTCGTCGGCGCCAGGCCTGCGCCGCCGAACTCGTTGCGCAAGGCCGTGTTGCGCGAGCGGAAGGCGCCGGCGTTGCCGTTGAGCTCCACGCGCACATCGCCGACGCGCTGCCGCCACATGGCGCCCAGGCGGGCATTGGTGAACTGGCCGTCGTTGGCGCTGGTGGCGGTGTCGAAGAACGGGGGCGTGCTGTAGAGCGGAGGCGGGTTGTCGCGGCGCAAGCTTTGCACCAAGGTCGTTTCCCCGCGGCCCGAGTTCTCGCTGTGGAAGATGCTGGGCATCAGCGTCAGCGAGTCGCCCGCCTCGCCCAGCCGCCACTGCAGCCGCGCGTTGAGGTTGGCGCCGAAGCGCTTGTTCAGCGTCGTGGTCTTCGACTCGCGGGCCTCGAGCAGCGTGCCGTCGGCCACGCGCTCCACCGTCGTGGTGGTGGTGTTCTCGTCCTTCTGGCGGAACTGGAAGAAGTTCGCGCCCAGCGTGTAGGTGAGCGGGCCGCGGGTGTCGTTGTGGCTCCAGTTGATGCCGCCGCGCGGTTCGCCGCCCTCGGTGCCCAGGCCCACGCGCAGGTCGTTCAGGCGGATGCGAAAGCCTTCGCGCGTGATGATGTTGATGGTGCCGGCGATGGCGCGCGCGCCGGTCTCGGCCGTGGGCGCGCGCAGGATCTCGATGCGCTCGATCTGCTCGGGGCTCAGGCTGTCGAGGTTGAAGCCGGGCGCCAGGCGCTGGCCGTCGATCAGGATCTGCGTGAAGCCGCCGCCCAGGCCGCGCATGCGCGGCGGGCCGCCGCGGCCGGGCGCGCCGGGGGTGGTGACACCGGGCAGGCGGCGCAGCACCTCGCCGACGGTGGCGTCGCCGAATTTGTCGATCTCTTCGCGGCCGACGACGATCTTCGCGGCGCTGGCACGGCGCCGGGCCTCGGTGTCGGTCTCGCGGCCGCCGGTGATTTCGACGCGTGTGCCGGCGGCTGCGGGAGCGGCCGGGGCTGTGGCCGGGGCTGTGGCCGGGGGTGTGGCGGTGGGTGCGGTGGGTGCTGCAGCAGCAGGCCGCGCCGCGGGTGCCGAGGCCGCTGCGGCGGGCGCCGCAGGGGCAGCCGGCGCGGCCGTTTGGGCGGAAGTCGGCGTCAGCGTGGCCAACAAGAGGCCACCCGCCACGCCGTGGCGGAGGTGTTGAATCGGCAAAGGCATGGCCAGATTGTGGGCGGCGACCGGGTGTCGACCGCCGCGTGGGGCCGGATTTGCCTTTCTTCACGCCGTGCCAGACCTGCCCTGGTGCGACGAACCCGCGGCGACAATCCGCGCCGCTGCGCCATGTCTGCCTCTTCCCCATCTTCCGCGGTTCTCCCGCCCCCCACCACGCTGGCCGCCCTGCGTGCGCAACTCGCCGCGCTCGGCGCCGGGCCCCAGCACGAGCTGCGCGTGCTGCGCGACTGGGTGCAGTGCCGCGATCCCGCCGCGGCGCGCCGCAAGCCCGAGCACTTTCTGCCGCAGGCGCTGCGCCAGGGCTATGCCGCGCTGCAAGCGGATCTCGACCGCCTGGCGCAGCCGCTGTCGCAGCACCTGGGCAGCGACGGCGCGCGCCGCCTGATCGTCGGCCTGCACGACGGCGCCACGGTCGAGAGCGTGCTGCTCGCGCCCACGCGCAGCCCGGCGCTGTGCGTCAGCACGCAGGTCGGCTGCGCCGTGGGCTGCACCTTCTGCCAGACCGGCCGCGGCGGCCTTGAGCGCCAGCTCGGCAGCGCCGAGATCGTGGCCCAGGTGGTGATGGCGCGGCGGCTGCAGCCGGTGCAGAAGGTCGTCTTCATGGGCATGGGCGAGCCGGCGCACAACCTCGAGGCTGTGATCGAGGCCATCCAGTGCCTGGGCCAGGAAGGCGGCATCGGCCACAAGCAGCTGGTGTTCTCGACCGTCGGCGACCGCCGCGCCTTCGAGCAACTGCCGCTGCAGCGCGTGAAGCCGGCGCTGGCACTCAGCCTGCACACCACCAAGCCCGCGCTGCGCGAGCAGCTGCTGCCGCGCGCGCCGCGGCTGACGCCGGCCGAGCTGGTGGACGCTGCCGACGCCTACGCGCGCGCCACCGGCTACCCGGCGCAGATCCAGTGGACGCTGATCGACGGCGTGAACGACGGCGACGACGAGCTCGAGGCGCTGGCCACGCTGATGGCCGGCCGCCACGCCATGCTCAACCTGATCCCGTTCAACGAGGTCGCAGGCAGCGGCTTCCGCCGTCCGCCCATCGAGCGCGCCGCCGCCATGGCGCGCTGGCTGCACCGCCGCGGCGTGCTGACCAAGCTGCGCAACTCCGACGGGCAGGATGTGGATGCCGGCTGCGGCCAGCTGCGCGCCCGCCACGACGCCGCCGCGGCGCGGCCGGTGCGGGTGGTGCGCGCGCCGGGCAGCCTCCGTTCGCCCGCCTGAGCCGCCATTCGCGCAGCGGCGCCGGCGATTCGGCCGCTGGCCGCCCCGCGCCAGGGGCCGCTCTGGCCAAAATGGGCGCCATGACACGCACACCCCTCGCAGCAGCCTCGCTGCTGGCACTGGCCCTGGGCGCACCCCCCGCCAGCGCCGCCCCGCCCTTGCCCCTGGAGCCCTGCCGGCTGCGCGGTGTCGAGCACGACGCGCTGTGCGGCGTGCTCAAGCGCCCGCTCAACCCGGCCGAGCCGCAAGGCAAGACCATCGACGTGCACGTGGCCGTGCTGCCGGCACTGGCGCGCAACAAGAAGCCCGACCCGGTGTTCATGCTCGCCGGCGGCCCGGGCCAGAGCGCCATCGGCCTGGCGCCCACGGCCGAGCGCCTGTACACCCGGCTGCTGAACCGGCGCGACGTGGTGCTGGTCGACCAGCGCGGCGTGGGCCGCAGCGCGCCGCTGGTCTGCGACGAAGGCGAGACCACCGCCCCGCTGGCCGACCGCGTCGACAACGAGGGCGTGATCCGGCTGCTGGCGAAATGCCGCGAGGCCCTGCAGAAGCTGCCGCACGGCGATCTGCGCCAGTACACGACGACGATCGCCATGCAGGACATCGACGCCGTGCGCGCGGCCTTGGGCGCCGAGAGCATCAACGTCATCGGCGGCAGCTACGGCACGCGCGCCGGGCTCGAGTACGCGCGGCAATTCCCGCAGCGCGTTCGCCGCCTGGTGCTGGACGGCGTGGCGCCGGCCGACATGGCGCTGCCGGCCACCTTCTCGCCCGATGGCCAGGCGGCGCTCGACGCCGTGTTCGCCGCCTGCGAGGCCGACAAGGGCTGCAACAGCCGCCACCCGCAGCTTCGTGAGCGC
>JAIYDH010000377.1 GCA_027487585.1 Rubrivivax sp. | reverse complement strand
CCAAGTGGAACACGCTGACCCCGAACTGGGTCTCGTCGGACCGCAAGATGATCCGCGAGATGGTCGAAGAGTCGGCAGCCCGGTACGCTGCCGAGCAGAAGATCACGCCCCGCAAGTGCTGAGCAAAGAGACGACGAGTTGAGCATGAACGCCCAGGCCGAAAACACTCAAATGCAATCTGCGGCACCCGCCGCAGCGGCCGGGGCGCCGCCCATCCTCGCCGTCAAGAACATCGAGGTCATCTACGACCACGTGATCCTGGTGCTTCGCGGCGTCTCGCTCGAAGTGCCGCAAGGCAAGATCGTGGCGCTCCTGGGCGGCAACGGCGCGGGCAAGAGCACGACGCTCAAGTCCGTGTCCACCTTGCTGGCCTCGGAGCGCGGCGACGTCACCAAGGGATCCATCGAGTACCGCGGCCAGCGCACCGACCAACTCACACCCGGCGACATGGTCGGCCTGGGCATGGTGCAGGTGATGGAGGGCCGCCACTGCTTTGCCCACCTGACGGTGGAAGACAACCTGCTGACCGGTGCTTACACCCGCAAGATCAGCAAGTCCGAACGGGCCGACGCACTGGAGCGGGTGTATGCCTACTTCCCACGCCTGAAGGTGCGGCGTGCCAGCCTGGCGGGCTACACCTCGGGCGGCGAGCAGCAGATGACGGCAATCGGCCGCGCCATGATGGCCAAACCCAGCATGCTGCTGCTGGACGAACCGTCCATGGGCCTGGCGCCGCAGATCGTGGCCGAGATCTTTGAGATCGTGCGCGACCTGAACAGCAAGGAAGGCGTGAGCATCCTGCTGGCCGAGCAGAACACCAACGTGGCGCTGAAGTACGCCGACTACGGCTACATCCTGGAGAGCGGCCGCATCATGATGGACGGCCCGGCCAAGGACCTTGCTGAGAACGCCGACGTCAAGGAGTTCTACCTGGGCCTTTCCACCGAGGGCCGCAAGAGCTTCCGCGACATGAAGAGCTACCGGCGGCGCAAGCGCTGGCTTTGACAGCGCGCTTGGCTTGGCTGCGATCACGCCAGTGAGCTGACGCAGCCTCTGCCGTTCTTGTGTGCGAATGGCGGCCGTGGGCCGCCCGGTTGTGCCTGTTGCCTCAAGTCTGGCGGGGCCAGGCCGATACCTTGGGCAGTACATACACTCCCGAGGGATACGCACATGTTCGACCGCCTTCGCATCGGCCAACGGGTCGCCTGTGGATTCGCCGTCGCGGTCGTTGCCATGCTCGTGGTGTCGGCCGTTGGCTGGATCGCCCTGCGCGACCAGGGCCGGGAGATGAGGGTACTCGCCGGTGAGCGTACGCAGACCCTGAGCACGGTACGCACCGTGCGCGACAACGCCAACATCATCGCGCTGGCCGCACGTAACGTCCTGTTGTCCGATACCAGCGAAGAGATGGCCGAACAGCGCAAGCTGATTGCGGATGCCCGTGCGGCGAACGTGAAGCTGGTGAAGCAACTCGCAGACATCGACACTTCCGAGGACGGAAGGGCCCTGCTGGTCAAGATCGAAGCGGCGCGCAAGGACCACGTGGCGGCCATCGACCGGGTTGTCGCCGCAGGTGTGGACCGCGCCCTCGATCTCGGTAAAGAGTACGTGCGCACCGAGCTGCGCAAGAGCCAGGCGGCCTACTCTGCAGCCATCGACGAGTATGTGGCGCACCAGACGGCGCAGATGGCTGCCGCCGCGAAGTCTGCGAGCGCCAGCGGCAACAGGAACAGCCTGTTGATGCTGCTGGTGACGGTCGTGGCCGGTCTGGGCGCTGCCGTCCTGGCCTGGCTGGTGACGCGCAGCGTGACTCGTCCGTTGGGTGGTGAGCCCGGTGAGGTCAGCGCGTTTGTGCAGGCCGTGGCCGCGGGTGATCTGACGAGAACCATCGACACTTCAAGCGCCTCGCCTGGCAGTGTGGTGGCGTCCGCAGCGCAGATGCAGAAGTCATTGCGCGAGATCGTCGCCCAGGTGCGGGCCAGCAGCGACAGCATTGCCACCGGTTCGAGCCAGATCGCCGCCGGCAACGGCAACCTCAGCCAGCGCACCGAAGTGCAGGCCAGCAGCCTGCAGCAGACCGCAGCGTCCATGGAAGAGCTGACCGGCACCGTGCGCAACAGCGCCCAGACAGCGCAGGAGGCCAACGTCCTGGCAGCCACGGCGTCACGTTCGGCCGAGGATGGCGGCGCCCGCGTGGCCGAGGTGGTGGCCACCATGCGGGACATCGCGGATTCGTCCCGGCGCATCGCCGACATCATCGGTGTCATCGACGGCATTGCATTCCAGACCAATATCCTGGCGCTCAACGCGGCGGTGGAAGCCGCGCGTGCCGGCGAACAGGGCCGTGGCTTTGCCGTCGTCGCCAGCGAGGTTCGCGCTCTGGCTCAGCGCTCGGCGCAGGCAGCCAGAGAAATCAAGACACTTATCGGCGCCAGCGTCGAGAAGGTCGAGTCTGGCGGCCGACAGGTCGACGAGGCGCGCCAGACCATGTCCGAGATCGTGCAGCAGGTGCAGCACGTCAGCCAACTCATCGGAGAGATCTCCGGCGCCACTGGCGAGCAGACCAGTGGCATCCAGCAGGTCAACAGTGCCGTCACGCAACTGGACCAGTCGACGCAGCAGAACGCGGCCCTGGTCGAGGAGAGTGCAGCCGCTGCCGAGAGCCTGAAGCAGCAGGCCGCCCAGCTGACCCAGGTGGTGTCGGTGTTCCGCCTGGCTTGAGTGTCAGGGTGCCCGGCGCCGCCGGTTCGGGCGCCGAAACAACCCTGCGCATCGTCGACGTCATGGGTTGTCCGCGCCGATCGAGCTCCGGCACTACCCCCACGGGCTGCACCAACGAAAACGGCCTCTGAAGAGGCCGCTTACGAGGGAGAACCGATGGGGTGGCTGATGGGACTCGAACCCACGACGACCAGAATCACAATCTGGGACTCTACCAACTGAGCTACAGCCACCGTCGAACCGCGAGAGTATAAAGCCTCGCCCTCAACGCGCGGGCGGGTTGGTGCTGTCGGTCTGCATGCGCGCACCCGCCTCGATCTGGGCCTTGAAGCGCGTGCGCAGCGAACTCGTGTACGCGTCCGCCTCGGCCGAGCCCCAGGCCTGCGCATAGCGCTGGCGAAGCTCGTCGTCGCTGCCGGCGGCGGGGTCGCGCGGCAGCACCTGCGTGATGCGCAGCACCAGGTAGCCGGCGCCCTTGAGGTCGACACCCACCACGGCCGGCAGCGTGCGCGCATCGGCGCCCATCACGGCATCGATCACCGAGGCCGGCGCACCTTGCGTGGCCACCCGCGACAGCACAGCGCTCGGGCCCAGCAAGGCTTCAGACGGCGTCTTGCGCAGCGCCTGCACACGCGCTTCGCCGGCCTGGCGGGCCAGAGTGGTGCTGCGCTCGACGACCAGGCTCTCGCGCACGGCGTCCTTCACCTCGGCCAGCGCACGCACGCGGGCCGGGCTGTGGCTGACGATGCGCGCGGCCACCAGTTGATTGGGACCCGTCTCCACCGCGTCGGTGTTGCGCTTGCCTTCGATCGACTCGTTCGAGAACACCGCGTCAAGCAGCTTGGTCGATGCCAAGGGCCCCGTCGTTCCCGGGGCCGGCGTGCGCAGGACTGTCGCCGTCTGCTTGGTGAGCTTGAGCTTGTCGATGGCTGGCTGCAAGGAGTCGGACTGCTCGTACACGATGTCGGTGAACTCCTGCGACAGCTTGGCCCACTCGGCACGGGCCAGTTGCTGGCGGACTTCCACCTCGATCTCGGGCTTGACGCTGTCGAAGGGCTTGCTCTGGCCGCCCCGCACGGCCGTGACGGTGAGGAAGTGGTAGCCGAAGTCGGTTTCGAAGACCTCGCTGATCTCGCCGGGCTTCAGCTTGAAGGCCGCCGCCTCGAAGGCCGGCACCATGGCACCGCGGCCGAAGAAGTCGAGGTCGCCGCCCTGCGTGGCCGAGCCTTCGTCCTGCGAGTTCTTGCGCGCGATCTCGGCAAAGCGCTTCGGGTCCTTGCGGGCCTCGGCCAGCAGTGACTCGGCACGCGCCTTGGCCTTGGCTTTGTCGGCAGCCGAGGCGCCGCTGTCGGCCTTGATCAGCACGTGGCTGGCGCGGCGCTCTTCGGGCGTGCCGAAGCGCGCCGGGTTGTCGGTGTAGAACTTGCGCAGCTCTTCCTCGCCCACGGTCTGGCGCGCCGCCAGCGTGGCCAGGTCGAGCATCACGTACTCGATCTGCGCCTGCTCGGGCGCGCGGAACTGCGCCTGGCGGGCGTTGTAGTGGGCCTCGATGTCGGCATCGCTCGGGGTGACCTGGGCGCGGAACTCGGCCGGCGCGAACCGCTGCACCTGCACCTCGCGGCGCTGCAGCAGCGGGTTCAGCGTCGCGTCGGCGATGGCCGGCGTGGCGATGGCCGTGCGCGCCACGCCCACGAGCACCTGCTGTGCGGCGAGATCACCGCGCAACTGGGCCGCGAACATCTCGGAGCTCAAGCCCTGCATCGCCAGCAGCTCGCGGTTGACGCTGCCGTCGGGGTTGCGCAGGCCGGCGAACTGCGGATCCGAGGCGAACAGGCGACGCAGCCGCTCGTCGGACGGCGCCAGATGCATGGCGCGCGCCGCGGCTTCGAGCACGCGCTCGCGCACGAGGCCGTCCAGCGTCTCCTGGCGGGCCTTGTCGCTGTCGACGTTGGCCGCGGCTTCGGGGTTCTCGCGGCGCAGCCGGTCGACGGCCCGCTGGTGCGCGCGCTCCCACTCGGCCCGCGTGATGGAACGGCCATCGACCGTGGCCACGCTGGCGTTGCTGCCATCGCGGAACTGGGTGTAGCCCTCGACGCCGAAAAAGACGAAGGACGGAATGATCAGCAGCAACAGCGCGCCCAGCACGATGCGGGTGTTGTTGCGGACGAAATCGAACATGGCTCAGGACCTTTGGCTCGGCAGGAACGGCAAGGACGGCACGGCGCCGCCGCCGCACGCGCGGCCGCGGATTCTAGGTGCGACGGAGCAAGACCCCGCTGCGGGGCCAGCGGCCCGGAGGCCTGTGGTGGGTGCTGACGGGTTCGAACCGCCGACCTACGCCTTGTAAGGGCGCCGCTCTACCAACTGAGCTAAGCACCCGGGTACACCCCGGGGGTGCGCGAACCGGCGCGCTGGCGCGCGCGGGTGGCGTCAGAGCGCGTCGCGCAGACCCTTGCCGGGCCGGAACTTCGGCACCTTGGCGGCCTTGATCTTGATGGCGGCGCCGGTGCGCGGATTGCGGCCCGTGCGCGCAGCCCGCTTGGGGGCTGTGAACGTGCCGAAGCCGGTGATGGTGACGCTGTCGCCCTTCTTGAGCGTTTTCTTCACGGCACCGATCAGGGCTTCAAGGGAGCGCGATGCCGCGGCCTTGGAGATATCGGCCTGCGTGGCGATGTGTTCGATCAGTTCACTCTTGTTCACGTCGCGGATCCCCTGTAGGAGCTGTGTTCATTGCCGCTGCTGCATCCCTCGCGTGCCGCGGCGTTCACCGTTCGT
>JAIYDH010000222.1 GCA_027487585.1 Rubrivivax sp. | reverse complement strand
TCGTGTTCGCCCTCGGCCTGCAGCTCGGGCGTGGGCAGCGATAGCCGGCCCTGAACCTGGGCCAGTGCGGAGCGCTCGAAGGCAAAGTGGTCGCGCAGAAAGGGCGGGTAGAGCTTGATCACCGCGCGCTCGGCCAGGCCCACGAGCACGGTGCTCGAGGTGGGCGCCTGCAGCCCTTGCAGGCCGTGTCGCCCGGCCAGCGCCTCGAGCACCGGCAGCCAGCGCGCCGGCTCGTCGGTGAGCGCGTCGAGCTCGGCCGGCGTGGGGTTCGGCGGCAGCGAGGGCAGGGCGGGCGTCACTCCGGGGCCGCCTTATTCGGCCTTCGCGCCCGAGGCCTTCACCACGGCTTCGTAACGCTGGTACTCGCGCTGCATCAGCGCCGCAAACTGCTCGGGCGTGCCTCCCACCGGCTCGGCCATCAGCTGGGCAAAGCGCGCCTTCACCTCGGGGGCGGCCAGCGCGCCGGCAAAGGCCGCATGCAGCTTCTGCACCTCGGCCTTCGGCGTGGCGGCGGGCACGACCAGGCCCCACCAGGTGTCGATCTCGAAGCCCGGCAGCGTTTCGGCCAGTGCCGGCACCTCGGGCATCAGCGGGCTGCGCTGCGCGCTGGTGACGGCCAGCGCCACGATCTTGCCGGCGCGGATGTTGGCCGCCGCGCCGGCCAGGTTGTCGAGCGTGTAGTCGACCTGCCCCGACACCAGCGCCAGCTGCGAAGGCGCCGCGCCGCCGTACGGTATGTGCACGGCGAAGAAGCCGCCGCGCTGCTTGAGGATCTCGCCGCCCAGGTGCCCCGCGCTGCCGTTGCCGCCGCTGCCGTAGTTCAGCTTGCCGGGGTTGGCCTTGGCGTAGGCGATGAAGTCCTTCAGGCTGATGATCTTCAGGCGCTGCGCGGTCTCGGCGTTCATCACCAGCACGTTGGGGATGCGCACCATCTGCGTGACGGGCGCAAAGTCCTTGATCGGGTCGAACGGCAGCTTCGCGAACAGCCAGGGGTTGATGGCGTGCATGGCGACGGCGGCGATGCCGATGGTCAGGCCGTCGGCCGGCGCCTTGGCCACGAGGTCGACGCCCAGGTTGCCGCCGGCGCCGGGGCGGTTTTCGATGACCACCGGGCCGAGCGTGTCCTTCACGCGCTCGGCCAGCAGTCTCGTCGTCACGTCGATGGGGCCGCCGGGCGCGAAGGGCACGACGATGCGGCGCGTGGCGCTGGTCTGGGCGTGCGCGGACCAGGGCAGTGCGGCGGTGGCGGCCAACGAGGCCAGCGAGGCCATCGCAGTGGCGATTGAACGGCGGCGCAGCATGGGGCGGGTCTCCTCGGGTTCGATAGGAGCCGCATTGTCGGCGCGCGTGGCTACAGTCGCGGCCCATGAATGCCCCACCCGATGCCGTCGTGGTGCGCGAGGTCGGCCTGCGCGACGGCCTGCAGATCCTCGCCCGCACGGTGCCCACCGCCCACAAGATCGCCTGGCTGCGCGGCGCCCATGCCGCGGGCCTGCGCGAGTTCGAGGTGGTCAGCTTCGTGCCGCCGAAGCTGATGCCGCAGATGGCCGACGCTGCCGAGGTGGTGGCCGGCGCGCTGGCGCTGCCGGGCGCCGTGGTGAGCGTGCTCGTGCCCAACCTCAAGGGCGCGGTGCGCGCGCTGGCGAGCCAGCCGCACGCGATGCTGATGCCGGTGTCGGCCAGCCACGCCCACAGCCTGGCCAACCTGAAGCGCACGCCCGACGAGGCCGTGGCCGAGCTCGCCGCCATCGCCGCCGCGCGCGATCGGCATGCGGGTGAGACCGGCCACCGCGTGAAGCTGGAGGTGGGCATCTCCACCGCCTTCGGCTGCACGCTGCAGGGCCGCGTCGACGAGGCCGAGGTGCTGCGCCTGGCGCAGGCCTCGCTGGCCGCAGGGGCTGATCAGATCGGCCTGGCCGACACCGTGGGCTACGCCGACCCCGAGCACGTGAAGCGACTGTTCACGGCCGCGCGTGCGGCCTTCGGCGAGCGCATCGCCTTCGGCCACTTCCACGACACGCGAGGCCTGGGCGTGGCCAATGTCTGGGCGGCGTGGCAGACGGGCGTGCGCTGCTTCGATGCCTCGCTGGCCGGCCTGGGCGGCTGCCCGCACGCGCCGGGTGCCAGCGGCAACGTGGCCACCGAGGACCTGGCCTACCTGTTTGCCAGCATGGGCGTGACCACGGGGCTGAACCTGCCCGAGCTGCTGCGCCTGCGTGGCGACCTGGCGCAGTGGCTGCCCGGCGAGCCCCTGCACGGCGCCATCGCGCGCGCCGGCCTGCCGAAGACGCTGCAGCCCGCGGAGGTGTCGGCATGACGGCGCACACGCTGCCGCTCGAAGGCCTCGTCGTCGTCGAGTTCACGCACATGGTGATGGGCCCGACCTGCGGCATGGTGCTGGCCGACCTGGGGGCCGATGTCATCAAGGTCGAGCCGCTGGGCGGCGACCGCACGCGCACGCTGCTGGGCGCCGGCGCGGGCTTCTTCCCGATGTTCAACCGCAACAAGCGCAGCATCACGCTCGACCTGCACCACCCGCAGGGCGCCGCGCTGGCGCGCGAGTTGTGTGGCACGGCCGACGTCGTGATCGAGAACTTCAAGCCTGGCACGATGGCCAAGTACGGCCTCGACCACGCCGCGCTCTCGGCGGGCAACCCGAAGCTCATCTACGCCAGCCTGAAGGGCTTTCTGCCCGGGCCGTACGAGCACCGCACGGCGCTTGACGAGGTGGTGCAGATGATGGGCGGCCTGGCCTACATGACGGGCCGCCCCGGCGACCCGCTGCGCGCCGGCAGCAGCGTCAACGACATCATGGGCGGCCTGTTCGGTGCCATCGGCATCCTGGCGGCGCTGGTGCAGCGCGGCATCAGCGGGCGCGGCCAGGAGGTGACCAGCGCCCTCTTCGAGAACAACGTGTTCCTGGTGGGCCAGCACATGCTGCAGTTCGTCGTCACGGGCCGCAAGCCCGCGCCGATGCCCGCGCGCGAAAGCCCCTGGGCCGTGTACGACGTGTTCACGGTGGCCGGTGGCGAGCAGATCTTCCTGGCCGCCGTGTCCGATGCGCAGTGGCAGACCTTCTGCGACACGATGGGTTTTGCCGACCTGAAGGCCGATCCGCAACTGGCCACCAACAACCAGCGTGTGAAGGCTCGCGAGACGATGATGCCGGCGCTGCGCGAGCGGCTGGCCGCGTGGCGCGCCGACGACATCGCCGCCGCGATGGAGGCCGCGGGCCTGCCCTACGCGCCGATCCGCCGCCCCGAAGACCTGTACGACGATCCGCACCTCAAGGCCACCGGCGGCCTGGCGCCCATCGTGCTGCCCGATGGCGAGCGCGCCGGGCAGACCGTGGGCACGACGCTGCTGCCGTTCACGATGGCTGGCCAGCGCCCCGGCGTGCGCCTGAGCCCGCCGCGCGTGGGCGAGCACACGCGCCAGACCCTCGCCGCCCTGGGCAAGACGTCCGCCGAGATCGATGCCCTTCTGGGCGGCGGTTCCGTCGCCTGAGCCTCTTCTTTTCAACAACGACACCGGAGACGACCCCATGACCGCATCCACCACCCGCCGCCTGATGCTGGCCGCCGCCGCGGCCAGCGCCCTGCCGGCCTGGGCCCAGACACCGGGCGAGAAGACCATCCGCTTCGTGCTGCCCAACGCCACCGGCTCGGGCGTGGACGCCATCACGCGCGCCGCGCAACCGGCGCTGGCCAAGGCGCTCGGCCACCCGGTGGTGGTGGACAACCAGCCCGGCGCGGGTGGCGTGCTCGGCCTGCAGCAGCTGGCGCGCTCGGCGCCCGATGGCTTCACGCTCAGCGTCGTCAGCAACAACGTCGTGATCTTCCCGAGTGTGATCAAGAGCCTGCCCTTCGACATGCCGGGCGACTTCACGCCCATCGCCATCGTCGGCAGCACGCCCATCGTGCTGGTGGTGAACAAGAACGTCCCGGCCAACAACAGCAAGGAGTTCGTCGCGCTGCTCAAGAGCAAGCCGGGCCAGCTGAACTTTGGCTCGGGCGGCAACGGCACGATCCTGCATCTGGCGGGCGAGATGTTCCTTGACGAGGCCGGGGCCACGGCCAAGCACATCCCGTACAAGGGCGTGGGGCCGATGGTCACCGACCTCATCGGCGGCCAGATCGAGTTCGCCACCGTCGCGCTGCCCAGCGTGCAGCAGCACATCGCCAGCGGTGCGCTCAAGGCCATCGGCGTGGGCACGGCGCAGCGCATTGCCGCGGCACCCACGGTGCCCACGTTCGTGGAGCAGGGCCTGCCGGGCTACGTGATGGAAGCCTGGTTCGCGGTGCTGGCGCCCAAGGGCCTGCCGACGGCCGACGTGAAGCGCATCCACGACGCCGTGGTGGCCGCGTTCAACGACCCCGGCGTGAAGGAGACGATGGCCAAGCAGGGCAACACCATCGCCATCTCCACGCCCGAACAGGCAGCGACGGCCTTCCGGCGCGAGCTGGCCAAGTACGCGCAGCTCGTGAAGAAGGCGGGGCTGGAGGCGAACTGAGAGCACCCCGGTCGGGCGTTCGCGCATCCCCGTTCGGGCTGAGCCTGTCGAAGCCTTCGCGGGCACTTCGACAAGCTCAGTGCGAACGGGGTGTGTGGTGAGGCCGGCGTGCCTTGATGAACGCAGCCGCGGCACCCCTCCGGGCACTCACCAAGGCACCCGTTCGGGCTGAGCCTGTCGAAGCCTTCGCGGGCACTTCGACAAGCTCAGTGCGAACGGGGTGGGTGGTAAGGCCGGCGTGTTTTCATGAACGCACCCGCGGCGTCCTCCGGGCACTGACCAAGAAACCCGTTCGGGCTGAGCCTGTCGAAGCCTTCGCGGGCACTTCGACAGGCACAGTGCGAACGGGGTGGGCGGTGAGGCCGGCGTGCTTTCATGAACGCACCCGCGGCACCCCTCCGGGCACTGACCAAGGCACCCGTTCGGGCTGAGCCTGTCGAAGCCTTCGCGGGCACTTCGACAGGCACAGTGCGAACGGGGCGGGTGGTGAGGCCGGCGTGTTTTCATGAACGCACCCGCAGCATCCCCCGGCGCTCACCAAGGCACCCGTTCGGGCTGAGCCTGTCGAAGCCCCCGCGGGCACTTCGACAGGCTCAGTGCGAACGGGTGTGTGGTGAGGCCGGCGTGCCTTGATGAACGCAGCCGCGGCACCCCTCCGGGCACTCACCAAGAAACCCGTTCGGGCTGAGCCTGTCGAAGCCCCGCGGGCACTTCGACAGGCTCAGTGCGAACGGCGTGGGTTTGGGGGCAAGACCGCCTGCTCGAGC
The DNA here is from genome assembly GCA_027487585.1 of Rubrivivax sp. Taxonomy (GTDB): domain Bacteria; phylum Pseudomonadota; class Gammaproteobacteria; order Burkholderiales; family Burkholderiaceae_C; genus Rubrivivax. The sequence goes on along the minus strand of JAIYDH010000222.1, from coordinate 16,212 downwards.
GTGTGGGCCGCCCGATAGCATCGCGCCATGACCGCTTCAATCCCCCGCGTCCCCGGCCGGCGCCTGCTTCACGCGCCGGGCCCGAGCCCCATCCCCGACGAGGTGCTGCACGCGATGAACGTGCAGAACATGGACCTCGCCGACCCGCGCGTGGATGCCTCCATCGCCGCCTGCGAGGCCGGCCTGCGCGCCGTGTTCGGCACCAGTGCCGCCACGCGCGTGCTGATGTTCATCGCCAACGGCCATGGCGTGTGGGAGTCGGTGGTGCAGAACCTCGCCGCGCCGGGCGAGGCCGTGCTGGTGCCCGGCACCGGCCACTTCGCCGACCAGTGGGCCCGCGTGGCCGAGGCGCTGGGCCGCGTCGTCGTGCGCACGCCCTGGCGCGAAGGCTTCCCCATCGATGCCGAGGCCGTGGCCGCGGCGCTGCGCGACGACCGCGCGCACACCATCCGCGCCGTCTTCGCGGTGCACACCGACACCGCCAGCGGCGTGACCAGCGACCTCGTCGCGCTCCGGCGCGCCATCGACGACGCACGCCACCCGGCGCTGCTGGTGGCCGACGCCGTGGCCTCGCTGGCCTGCGAGCCCATCGACATGGATGCCCGCGGGCTCGATGTCGTCATTGGCGCCAGCCAGAAGGGCCTGATGTGCCCGCCGGGCTTGGGGCTCGTCGCGCTGAATGACCGCGCCTTCGCAGCCGCCCAGGCCTGCACCGCGCCGCGCTTCTACTGGGACTGGGTGGCGCGCGACGGCGCCATGAACTACCAGAAGTTCTGCGGCACGCCGCCGCTGCCGCTGCTGCACGGCCTGGCCTCCGCGCTGGCGCTGTTGCAGGCCGAGGGCCTGGAGGCCGTGTACGCGCGCCACCGCCTGCTGGCCGGCGCGGTGCACGCGGCGGTGGCGGGCTGGGCCGAGGCCGGCGCCTTGGGCTTTGTCGCGCGCGAGCCGGCGACGCGCTCGGTCAGCGTCACGGCGATCAGCGTGCCGGAGAGCGTGGATGTCGACGCGCTGCGCACGCTGGCGCGCGAGCGCTTCCAGGTCGCCATGGCCGGCGGCCTGGGCGCGCTGCGCGGGCGCGCCTTCCGCATCGGCCACCTGGGCGATCAGAACGAGGCCAACATCCTGGGCGCCATCGCCGGCGTGGAGTGCACGCTGCGCACGATGGGCGTGCCGGTGGGCGACGGCATCGGCCGCGCGGTGCACGCGCTGGTGGGTTGAGCGGCTGAGCGGCTTGTTCACGCGCTTCGACTCCGCCCGGCTGCAGCCGGTGCCGCTGCCCGAGGCTGGCCCGCGCCACTGCGAGGCCACGGCGCGGCTGCTCGCGGCCTGCCGCCTGGGCGCCGGGCCGGCGACGCGGCCGCTGTGGATGCCCTGGGAGACGCCGCGCATCGAGTGGCCTTACGGCGTGCTGCACGTGGCCGATGCGGCAGTGGCGCGGCGCGCGGCCCTGCTGCTCGATGGCAGCTGGGCGATGGCCGACGCCGCCGGCACCGCCGGTCGCCTGGCCTTGCGCGGCCGTGCGCTGCTGGCCGATGCGGCCTGGTGGCGGCCCTTGCAGCCCACCGATGCCTGGGACGCCGGCGTCGCGCCTCAACCGGGGGCGTTGCAGGGCTTCGTGCCGCGCCGTGCGACGCTGATCGTCATCGAAGCCGCCACGCTCGACGAGGCGGGCGTGCGCGTGCTCGGCCAGCTCGAGCAGGCCGCCTGGGGCTGGCCGCGGGCGGTGAGGGTGGTGGTGGCGGGCGGGGCCTTGCCGCCGTTTGCGCGGCCGGTGTAGGGGCTGGGTGCGGGTTGATGCTGGCGCTGCTGACGGCAGCGCACAGCTCGGCCATCCCCGCCCGCGCTGTGCACCGCTTGGCGTGACGCGCGATGCTTGTAAATGGCTTCGACAGGCTCAGCCCGAACGGGGTGCAGGGCTTCGACAGGCTCAGCCCGAACGGAGGGTGGTTCAGCCTGTTCGGAATCCACTTCCGTTCGCACTGAGCTTGTCGAAGTGCTGGCGGCGACTTCGACAGGCTCAGCCCGAACGGGTGCAAGGCTTCGACAGGCTCAGCCCGAGTGCAGGCGCTTGCCTTGGGATGGACGGTCGCTGCGGGCCAAGGTGGTTGGCCCAACGCCCTCGGCTCAAGCCCGCCGTACCACCACTGCCGTAGCCAGCGGCAGTGGCTCGCTGGCCGGCAACGCCGCCGCATCGGCCAGCGCCCAGGCGCGGCGCAGCACCGGCGGCGGGGCTGCTTCCTCGGGCGTGAGCAGCAGCGCGTGGCGGCGCAGCCAGCGGCCCAGTGCCGGGCTGGCCGACGCCACCGCGATGGGCCAGGCCAGCAGCAGCGGCAGCGCCAGCGGGGCCACCCACAGCACGAGGCCGTCGCCCAGCATCAGCGCCACGCCCAGGGCCGCCAGGGCCACGCCGGCCAAGGGCAGCAGCGCCGGGGCGGCATCGCGCCAGCTCAGGGCCACGGCCTCGCGCGGGGGGCTCTTCCACTGCAGCGGCAGGCCGGTGAGCGCGCCCACCACGAACACCGTGTGCGCGGCCATGCGCACGGGGGCTTGCAGCGCCGACAGCAGCGCTTCCAGCACCGTGCCGGCCACCAGGCGCGCCGTGCCGCCGTATTGCGCCGTGCGGCCCTCGTGGCGCACCAGCATCACGCCCAGCACGCGCGGCAGCATCAAGAGGCCGATGGTCGCGGCCCACAGCGCCTGCACCGGGGCCAGCGGCACCAGGCTCGTCAGGTCGTGGCGGCCGAACCACCACAGCGCCGTGCCCAGCAGCACGAAGGCCAGCCACAGCGGCGCCGACAGGTAGGCCATCGCGCCGGTGACGAACATCGCCCGGTGCACCGGGTGCAGCCCCGGCTCGGCCACCAGCTGCGCGTTCTGCAGGTTGCCCTGGCACCAGCGGCGGTCGCGCTGCAGCTCGGCCAGCACGTGCGGCGGTTGCTGCTCGTAGCTGCCGGGCAGGTCGGAGACCAGGTGCACGCTGTAGCCGGCGCGGCGCATCAGCGCGGCCTCGACGAAGTCGTGCGAGAGGATGTCTCCTTGCAAGCCGCCCTTCAACTGCCCGGCGCGCCCGTTGATCGGCGCCAGGCCGCAGTGCGCCATGAAGGGCGCGATGCGGATGATGGCGTTGTGGCCCCAGTAGTGCGATTCGCCCAGCTGCCAGTAGCGCATGCCGGCGCTGAACAGGCGCCCGGTCACGCGGCCGGCGAACTGCTGCGCGCGCGCGTGCAGCGTGTCCAGGCCCGCGGTGACGGGCGCGCTCTGGATGATGCCGGCGCGCGGGTGCGCCTCCATCAGCCGTGCCAGGCCGAGCACGGCCTCGCCGCTCATCACGCTGTCCGCATCAAGCACCACCATGTAGCGGTGCAGGCGGCCCCAGCGGCGGCAGAAGTCGGCCACGTTGCCGGCCTTCTTGTGCGTGCGGCGCAGCCGCCAGCGGTAGTGCACGCGCAGGCCGGTGTCGGCCAGGCGGTCGCGCAGCGCCAGCCAGGCCTCGCGCTCGGCGCGGCGCAGCTCCAGGTCGCTGCTGTCGGACAGCACGTACACCTCCACCAGCCGCGCACCGCCGGCGGCGACGATGGACTCGGCCGTGGCCGCCAGCCCCGCAAACACCGTGGCCACGTGTTCGTTGCAGATCGGCATGACGACGGCGGTGCGCGCCGAGGCCGGCAGCGTGTGGCCTGCGACGTGGGCGAAACTCAGCGCGTGGCGGTCGCCGCGCGTGAGGCTGCGGTAGCCCATCACCGCCGTCACTGTGCCGGCGGCCACCCAGGCCAGCAGTAGCGCGAACAGGCCCACCTGCAGCAGCCGCATCGGCAGCAGCCCCGGTGCCGAAGCCTGCATTGGCTGCGTCATCAGCAGCAGCACGCTGGCCAGCACGGCGGTCAGCAGCACCAGCGCGAGCAGCGCCCGGCGGCGCAGCACGGCGGCGCGCTCGGCGCCGCGCAGCCGCGGTGCCGGGGCGTCGTCGGCACCCGCCGTCGTCGACTTCAGCCCTGGCTGCAGGGCTTGCCGCAGGCTGGCGCCGAGCCCCTGCCATGGCGTCGGCACCATCGAGCCGCGCTGCACGGCCGGTGCGGCGGTGTGTGTGTAGCGGCGGCGCGCCGCTTTGGAAAAGCGGATCGTGGGCTGGTTCATCGGGGGTGCTCCTGGGGCGGGGCTTGCAAGGGTTCGGGCGGCAGCAGCGCCGCCCAGGTTTCGGTAAGGGCGCCGCCGGCGTGGCGCAGCCAGGCGCGCAGCTCCAGCGGCTGTGCGGCATCGCTGCGCTGCACACGCAGCTTCAGGCGCCAGCCGCCACCCAGTTCGGGCGGCAGCGGGTAGGCATTGGTTTCGATCACGCGGCCGCCCGCGCCGGCCTCGGCCACGGCCTGCACCGTGCTGCCGGCAGGCAGGGCCTGCAGGGCCGGGCCTTCGAAGTCGACGAAGTACTGCAGCTCGTCGGCGGCCAGCGGCGCCCAGCTGCGGCCGCGGCGGCTCTGCGTGGCGTGGGCCAGCGCGGTGAACGACTGGGGCAGCGTCTTCTGCCGCGCCTGCCAGTGCAGCCGGTAGGCGAAGTCGAGCGCCTCTCCGGCCCGCGGCAGCGTGGCCGGCACCCAGGCGGCGACGATGTTGTCCTCGGTCTCGTCGGGCGTGGGCAGCATCAGCAGCTGCACACGGCCGGGGCCCCAGTCGCCCACGGGCTCGACCCAGGCGCTCGGGCGGCGCTCGTAGCGCGCCTCGGGGTCTTCGTAGCTGCGCGGCGCGCGGTCGCGCTGCATCAAGCCGTAGCCCTGCAGGCGTTGCAGCGCGAAGCTCGGCGCCAGGGGCGAGTAGGGCTTGCTCGGCGGGTTGACGAGCGGACGCCAGATCCACTCGACCGCGCCTGTCTTCGGGTCACCACCGGGGCCGACGCCGGCGATCTGCAGCCCGTCGCTGTCGTGCACCTCGGGGCGGAAGTCCAGCGCCTGCGGTTGGTTCTCGCCGTGAAGGAACATGCTCGTCAGCGGCGCGATGCCGAGCATGGCGGGGGCCGCGGTGCCGGTGCGCAGGTACACGCGGATGCGCGTGTCCAGCACGGTGCTGTCGCCGGGCGTGATCACGAAGCGCACCGCCGCCACGGCGCGCGGCGATTCGAGCAGCGCGTGGATCGTCAGCATGGTGGCGTCGGCGGCCGGCCGCTCGATCCAGAAGCGCGTGAAGCGCGGGAACTCCTCTGGCGCGCCCCCCACGGTGTCGATGGCCAGCGCGCGCGCCGACAGGCCGTACTGCTGGCCGCGGCCAAGCGCGCGGAAGTAGCTGGCGCCGAGGAAGACGATCAGCTCGTCCTTGTAGGCCGGTGAGTTGAGCGCGTGGTGCACGCGAAAGCCGGCATGGCCCAGCGGGCCCCAGGCGCTGCGGTCGAAGCGGTGGCGGCCAAAGTCCCAGGCCGCGGCGTCGTAGTCCAGGCGGCGCACGCGGCCTTCGTGCACCTCGTGCACGTCCACCGCGTGCACATGGCCACCGCCGAGGTGGAAGAACTGCAGCTCGAAGGGCAGGCCGGCGTCGCGCCACACGGCCTTGTCGGGGCGGTAGCGGATGTCGCGGTAGCCGTCGTAGTTGAGCTGGCGCAGCTCGGCCGGGCGGGTGTCGGCCGGGGCGATCCAGGCCACGGCCGCGGCGTCGCGGGCCAGCGCCGCCACCTCGTCGAAGCCGAAGGCAGCCACGCGGCAGCTGGCCGCGAGCAAGGCCAGGGTCAGCAGAACGGAGCGCAGCAGGGAACGCGGCATGGGCGCGTATGCGCAAGTGCCGTGCCGGGAGGAAAAATCAAATCAAATCAATGACTTGCGTTCTTCGTTCGATGGCTGAGCGGCGTCGCCGCGGCCAAAGCGTCGCCGTTCGGCGACAGCGGCGCGGCTCCGTGGCCGCTGCACCCCGCTGAGGCCCTCGTCGCTAATCGGCGACAGGTGGCTCGGCGGCGTCGCCCGCCGCGTCGGCGGCGGCATCGGCCGCCTCGTCGTCACCGCGAAACCGTCCGGGCGTGAGGCCATGTTTTTGCAGCAGCCGGTAGAACTCGGTGCGGTTGCGATCGGCCAGCCGCGCGGCGTCGGCGACGTGGCCGTCGGTCAGCTTCAGCAGGCCGACGAGATACTCGTGCTCGAAGCGGCGGCGCGCTTCGGCGTACGGCAGCACCTGCACGCCGGGCACGCGCAGTGCGCGCTGCACCAGCGCCAGCGGGATGAGCGGCGAGGTGGCCAGCGCGCACACCTGCTCGACCACGTTGTGCAGCTGGCGCACGTTGCCGGGCCAGGCCGCGATGGCCAGCGCGCGCAGCGCTTCGGGGGCGAAGCCGCGCACGCGCTTGCCGTGGCGCTCGGCCAGCTGCTGCAGGAAGTGCTGCGCCAGCAGCGGCACGTCCTCGCGCCGTTCGTCCAGCGTCGGCAGCTGCAGCGTGACGACGGCCAGGCGCCAGTACAAATCGTCGCGGAAGCTGCCGTCGCTGCGCAGCGCGTCGAGGTCGCGGTGGGTGGCGCTGAGGATGCGCACGTCGATGGGCACCGGCTGCGTCGCGCCCACCGGCCGCACGCGGCGCTCTTGCAGCACGCGCAGCAGCTTCACCTGCAGCGTGGGCGGCATGTCGCCGATCTCGTCGAGGAACAGCGTGCCGCCGTCGGCCGCCTGGAACAGGCCGCGGTGGTTCTGCAGCGCGCCGGTGAAGGCGCCCTTGACGTGACCGAACAGCTCGCTCTCGAGCAGCGCCTCGGGAATGGCGGCGCAGTTCACGGCCACGAAGGGCTTGCCCACGCGCTTGCTGGCGCGGTGCAGCGCCTGCGCCAGCAGCTCCTTGCCGGTGCCGCTGGCGCCGCGGATTAGCACGCTGGCGTCGCTGGCGGCCACCAGCCGCGTCTCGGCCAGCAGCGCTTCCATCTTGGCGCTGTGGCTGACGATGTGCGCGCGCCAGGCGGCGGCCGGCTCGTCGGCCCCGGCGCGTGCCGGCGGCGCCATCGCCAGCGCCTTGGCCACTTCTTCGAGCAGCGCGCGGCCGTCGAAGGGCTTGGTGAGGTAGGTGAACACGCCCTGCGCCGTCGCGGCCACCGCATCGGGGATGCTGCCGTGCGCGGTGAGCAGGATCACGGGCAGCGCCGGGTGCGCATCGCGGATGCGCTCGAACAGCTGCAGGCCGTCGATGCCGGGCAGCTGCACGTCGCTGATCACGAGCTGCGGGCGCTCGAGCGCCAGGCTGGCCAGCGCGCGTTCGGCCGACTCGACGCTGCTCACGCGGTAGCCGGCGGCGGCCAGGCGCATCGACAAGAGGCGCAGCAGGTCGGCGTCGTCGTCGACGACCAGGACATGCGGCGCCGGCGTGCTGCTCATCGGGGCGCGGGCGGTGCGGGCGGGCGCGCGCCGCCCAGGCTGCGCTCGATGGCGCGCAAGGCTTCGATCTGCGCCGCCAGCTGCTCGTTGCGGCGCTGCTGCTCGCGCAGCTGCTGCTGCAGCTTGTCGATCTGGTCTTCGAGCCGGCGTTGTTCGGCCAAGCGCGACTGCAGCAGGCGGGCCGGCGCCTGCCAGGGCGAGGCGGTGCGTGCCACCGGCTCCAGCAGGGCCAGCGCGCGCGCCAGCTCGCCATTGGACGACGCGCCAGCGCCCTGCGCCAGGGCCCGCGACTGCAGCAGCGCCAGGGCCGCCTCCAACGCGGCGCCCGCGTCGGCGGGCGGGTCGCGGCGGGCGATCTCGCGCGCCAGTTCGGCCGCGGGCAGCTCGCGAAGCTTGTCCTGCCAGGCGGTGAGCCGCGACTGCGCCGCGTCGGCGGGCGAGGGCAGGGTTGGTGCCGAGGCCGCAGCAGCCGGCAGCGGTGCCACCGGGGCCGCCGGGGCGGGCTCCGGGCCGGGTGCCGTTGACGGTGCCTGTGCCGGCGGTTTGCCCGGCTCGGCGGTTGGCCACTGCGCACAAGCAGAGATCAAGCAGGCCAGCATGGCCAAGCCACCCGCGCGGATCCGGCTTCGCCGGGCCGTCGCGGGGCGGCCCCCTCGGGGGGGTGAGGGCCGCGGCTCCAAGCCGGCCGGCGCCGGCTTGGACGGCCCGAACGGCGCAGCCTCTGGCTGCGCGTGGAGCGAGAGCGAGCTTGGGGGCTCGTTAGTCTGCAAGGGCATGGGGGAGGTGGACTCGGAAACAGGCGCCGGGCAGCGGCCCGGCTTTCAGCAGTTCGACATGGCCGCCGTGTGCCGACACGGCCTCGGCGACGATGGACAGGCCGATGCCGGTGCCGGCCATCGTGCCCACGGGCGCCGCCGGTTGCACGGCGCCGCGGTAGAAGGGTTCGAAGATGCGGGCGCGGTCGCCTTCGGCCACGCCCGGCCCTTCGTCGGACACCGTGATCGTGAGGCCGTCGCCCGCGCGCGCCAGATCGAGCCTGATCGTAGCGCCGAGGCCGCCGGGTCCCGCCGCTCGCTCGGGGCTGAAGCGGATGGCATTGGCCAGCAGGTTGGCCAGCGCGCTGCGCATCAGTTCGGCGTCGACATCGGCGGTGAGCTCGTCGCCGCCCACCTGCACCTGCAGCCCCTTGGCGCGCCACTGCAGCTGCTGCTCGTCGACCAGCGCGTGCAGCAGCGGCACCATCGCCACCGGCCGCCGCACCAGCCGCTCGGCGGCAAAGGCGGTGGCGTTGAAGCTGAGCAGGTCTTCGATGCGACGCTGCAGCGCCGCGGTGTTGTCGGCCAGGATGCGCGCCACTTCGCGCTGGTCGGCCGACAGCGGCCCGGCCACGCCGTCCTGCAGCAGCGCCACGCCTTCGCGCAGCGCGGCCAGTGGCGTCTTCAGCTCGTGCGACACGTGGCGCAGGAAGCGCGCCTTGTCGGCGTCCTGCCCGGCCAGGCGCTGGCGCAGCCAGTCCAGGCGGCGGCCGATCTGGCGCACGTCGCTGGGGCCGGGGATCTCGATGCGCTCGTCGAGCCGGTTCTCGCCCAGCGCGACGATGGCGCCCTCCACGCGTGCGAGCGGCCGCGCCAGCGCCACCGCCAGCGCCAGCGCCAGCACCAGTGCCAGCACGCCCGCGCCCGCCCACTGGCGGCCCAGCGCCACGCGCGCGGCCTCGATCTCGTCTTGCAGCGCGGCGTTGCGTGCGGCCGTTTCCGCGCGCAGCTGCTCCATCAGCTGCGTCTGCTGCTCGGCGATCTCGCGGAAGGCCTGCACCACGGCGGCGTCACGTGCCGGGTCGGCTCCGTCGGCGAGCTGCCGATCGACGGCGCGGCGCTGCGTGCGCCAGGCCGCGGCCGCCTCGGGTGCGATGCCGTCGCGGGCCAGCGGGCGCAGATGGGCCTCGGCTTCGTCGGCGCTGCGCTGGTAGCGCTGGCGCAGCGTGACGTCGCCCAGCACCAGGTACTGCCGCGCGGCACGTTCCATGGCCAGCGCCAGTTCGTCCAGGCGTTCGGCGTGCGCGCTCAGCGAGAGCGTGCGCGCGGCGTCGTCGCGGCCCTTCTCGAGCAGCGCTTCCAGTGCCAGCTGCCCGCGCAGCGCCACGCCGCCCAGCAGCAACGCCACCAGCACGAACGCGGCCAGCAGCAGCTGGCGGAATGACGGGCGCGGCAGCATCAGCGGGCCCGGGCGCTGCCGGCGCTTGGGCTCACATCCCGGCGCGGATCAGTCGGCGCGGGGCCTGTGCCGGCGTGGCCATCACATCCCTGCGTAGTTGGGGCCACCGCCGCCCTCGGGCGTGACCCAGACGATGTTCTGCGTCGGGTCCTTGATGTCGCAGGTCTTGCAGTGCACGCAGTTCTGCGCGTTGATGACGAGCTGCTCGGCGCCGTCCTTCTGCACGTACTCGTACACGCCGGCCGGGCAGTAGCGGCTCTCGGGGCCGGCATAACGTTCGAGGTTGATGGCCACCGGCACCGAGGCGTCCTTCAGCGTCAGGTGCGCGGGCTGGTCTTCTTCGTGGTTGGTGTTGCTGATGAACACCGAGCTCAGGCGGTCGAAGCTGAGCTTGCCGTCGGGCTTGGGGTAGGCGATCTTCGGCACCTGGCTGGCGGCGTGCAGCCGGGCGTGATCGGGCGTGTGGCGGTGGATCGTCCAGGGCGGGCTCTTGATGCCCAGCTTGGGCAGGAACCACTGCTCGATGCCGGTCATCAGCGTGCCGATGGTGTTGCCCTGCTTGAACCACTGCTTGAAGTTGCGCGTGGCGTGCAGTTCCTCGTGCAGCCAGCTCTTCTCGAAAGCCTCGGGGTAGGCGCTGAGCTCGTCGTGGCTGCGGCCGGCCTTGAGCGCCGGTGCCAGGGCCTCGGCCACCAGCATGCCGGTCTTGATGGCGGCGTGGCTGCCCTTGATGCGCGCCGCGTTCAGCGTGCCGGCCTCGCAGCCCACCAGTGCGCCGCCCGGGAACACCAGCTTGGGCAGGCTCAGCAGGCCGCCGGCGGTGATGGCGCGCGCGCCGTAGCCGATGCGCTTGCCGCCTTCGAGGTGGGCGCGGATGGTCGGGTGCGTCTTCCAGCGCTGCATCTCCTCGAAGGGGCTGGTCCAGGGGTTCTGGTAGTCCAGGCCGGTGACGAAGCCCAGCGTCACCTTGTTGCCTTCGAGGTGGTACAGGAAGCCGCCACCGTAGGTGTGCTCGTCCATCGGCCAGCCGGCGGTGTGCACCACGAGGCCCGGGCGCGCCTTGTCGGCCGGCACTTCCCAGAGCTCCTTCACGCCGAGCGCGTAGCTCTGCGGATCGCGGCCCTGGTCGAGCGCGTACTTCGCGATCAGTTGCTTGCCCAGATGGCCGCGCGCGCCTTCGGCGAACACGGTGTATTTGCCGAGCAGCTCCATGCCGAGCTGGAAGCCGCCGTGGGGCTGGCCGTCCTTGCCGACGCCCAGGTTGCCGGTGGCCACGCCGCGCACCGCACCGTCGTCGCTGTACAGCAGCTCGGCGGCGGTGAAGCCGGGGAAGATCTCCACGCCCAGCGCCTCGGCCTGCTCGCCCAGCCACTTGGTGACCGCGCCCAGGCTGATGACGTAGTTGCCCTCGTTGTGCAGGCAGCCGGGGATCAGCCACTGCGGCGTGGGACGTGCATCGGTGGCGCCGAGGAACAACACCTCGTCGTGCGTGACGGGCTGGTTCAGCGGGGCGCCGCGCTCCTTCCAGTCGGGGAACAGCTCGGTGATGGCGCGAGGGTCAATCACCGCGCCGCTGAGGATGTGCGCGCCGGGCTCCGAGCCCTTCTCGAGCACCACCACCGACAGGCCGGCATCCAGCTGCTTCAGGCGGATGGCGGTGGCCAGGCCCGCCGGGCCGGCGCCGACGACGACCACGTCGTACTCCATGGCTTCGCGCGGGCCGTGCTGGGCCAGGATCTCGGCGGGGGTCATGCGGGGTGTCTCCTGCGGGCGGGGTGGCAGCTTGCGAGCGGCGCGATTCTAGGAGTGCGCGTCTGCGCAGCCGCTGGGGACGGCTGCCTAAACGCCCGGTCAGGGTTGCCGCTCAGCGGCGCAGCAACCAGGGCGTGGCCAGGCCGGCCAGCGTCATCAGCACCGAGCCGGCCAGGTGCGCGCCAGCGGTCATCAGCGCCCAGCCGGTGCGGCCTTGCTGCAGCGCCGTCACGACCTCGGCCGAGAAGGTGGAAAACGTCGTCAGCCCACCCAGGAAGCCGGTGATGACGAAAAGGCGCCACTCCGGCGGCAACTGCGGCGCCTGCGCGAACAAAGCCATCGCCAGCCCGATGCCGTAGCCGCCCACGAGATTGGCCACCAGCGTGCCCGCCGGCAGTGGCGGAAAGAGGCCGTTCAGTGCGTTCGACAAACCCCAGCGCGCCAGCGCGCCGAGCGCGGCACCGGTAGCGACAGCGAGCACGGCGGTCCACATGCGGCCGGATTATCCCGGTGCGGGCCTCCCGGCCCGGTCAGGCCGCTTGCAGGCCCATCGGGCGCGAGGCTCCGAACACCGGCCTGTCCTCGCCGCCCTCGGCGGTGACGGCGCAGCTGCGGCCCTGGCGTTTGGCCTCGTAAAGGGCCTGGTCGGCGCGGCGCAGTGCAGCGGCCACGCCCTCGCCGAAGGCCACCTGCACGACACCGACCGACAGCGACACGGTCGGCAACTGGAGCAGCGGTGCGCGCCGCTGCACCTCGGCGGTGATGCGCTGCGCCACGCCCAGTGCCTGTGCGGGGGTGGTGCAGCGCAGCAGCAGCACGAACTCGTCGCCGCCCTGGCGGCCGGGGACGTCATGCGCGCGCAGGGCTTCGAGCATGGCCTGGCTCACGAGCTGCAGCGCGCGGTCGCCCGCGGCGTGGCCGTACAGATCGTTGATGCGCTTGAAGTGGTCGACGTCGATGTGCAGCAGCGCGGCAGTGCCGGGCTTGTCCTGGGCCAGCGCGCTCTCGGCCAGCGCCTCGAAGTGGCGGCGGTTCGGCAGCTGCGTCAGTGGGTCGAGTTGGGCCAGCACATGCAGGCGGCGGCGGCTGTCGCGCAGCCGGCGTTCGGTGCGCTCGCACACCAGGGCGACGCCGACAAAGGCCAGCACCGGCAGCACCAAAGCCAGCGCGGCCGCCTGCGCGGCCAGCACCGGCACGCCGAGCAGCACCGCCGTCAGCGGCACCCCACCGGACAGGCCCACCGTCAGCGCCAGCACCTGCACGGGCACAAAGTCGCGTCCGCCCGGGCCCAGCAGCAGAACCGCGGCCACGTAAGCGTGCAGCCCCAGCACCGTGGCCGCCGCCAGCGGGTGGGCCAGCGGCTGCGGCATCGCTGCGGCCAGGCCCAAGAGCACGGCAGCCAGCAGTGCCACGCCGGCATCGGCCCGGGCGGGCCAGACCAGCACTTGGCGCGGATGGAAGCGCCGCAGACCCTGCAAGGCCAGCAGCGGCGCCGGCAACAGGGCGGCCACCGCCAGCGGCACCAAGGCGCCTCGCTCTGGCAGCGCGACCGCCGCCAGGGCCACCGCGGCCGCGCCTTGCCAAAGGGCCGCCGTCCACCAGTACCAGCCTTCATAGCGGCGCTGGCGCAGGCCGAACGCGGTGGTCGCCAATGCCACCAGCGCCAGCAGCGCCGCCGTGGCGGCCAGCGCCGCGGCGATCAACGGCAGTGGTGGTGGCAGGAGCATGTCAAAGGCAAGCGGCAAGCGCATGTAGCTTTGCGTTTCATTCTGTTCAGCCGAGAGCGGGCGGTCAGTCCCCCGTTTCAGTGCAGATGCAACCAAGTGTTCGTGGGCCTTGGTTACGATCCTCCTCGCCGCCAGTGGGGTGGTTTGCAGCGGGAGCGCACGGGCATGGGCATGGACGTCGTCGACTACGAGATCAAGGGCACCGAGATGCAGTTCGTCGAGGTCGAGCTCGACCCCGGTGAAGCCGCGGTCGGCGAGGCCGGCAGCATGTTCTGGATGGACGCCGGCATCACCATGGACACCGTCTTCGGCGACGGCAGCAACCAGAGCGGGGGCTTCTTCGGCAAGCTCATGGGCGCCGGCAAGCGGCTAATCACTGGCGAAAGCCTGTTCACCACCGTCTACACCAACGGCGCGCCCGCCAAGCAGCGCGTGGCCTTCGCGGCGCCGTACCCGGGCAAGATCCTGCCGATGGACCTGCGCCAGTTCGGCGGCCTGCTGATCTGCCAGAAGGACGCCTTCCTGTGCGCGGCGCGCGGCGTCAGCCTGGGCATTGCGCTGCAGCAGCGTTTGTCCACCGGCTTCTTCGGCGGCGAGGGCTTCATCATGCAGAAGCTCGAAGGCGACGGCATGGCCTTCGTGCATGCCGGAGGCACCGTGCTGCGGCGCGACCTGCAGCCCGGGCAGACGATCTTCGTCGACACCGGCTGCGTGGTGGCCTACACCGGGCAGATCAACTTCGAGATCCAGTTCGTCGGCAAGATCAAGACGGCGCTCTTCGGTGGCGAGGGGCTGTTCTTCGCCAGGATCAGCGGCCCGGGCACAGTGTGGCTGCAGAGCCTGCCGTTCAGCCGCCTGGCCAGCCGCGTGTTCGCCGCCGCGCCGCAGATGGGCGGCCGTTCGGAAGAAAGCTCGCTCGGCGGCCTGGGCTCGGCCGGCTCGATCATCGGCGGCATCCTTGGGGGTGATCGCCGGTGAGCCATCGGACCCAGGCACTGCGCCACGCCGTCAACCCGGGCGACACCGGGCGCCGGGTTGTTCTCAGACAGGCGCTTGGGCTGGCCCTCGGTGCGCATGTGCCTTCCGCGCTTGCATCGGCGCCGTCCGCGAGCCCGGTGTTCGTGTTGAACTCGCAGGACGCCAACGTCAGCGTCATCGACCCGGCCAGCTGGAAGCTGCGCTCGAACCTGCCCACGGGCAAGGAGCCGCATCACCTCTACCTGGCGCCCGATGACAGGACGCTGATCGTGGCCAACGCGGCCTCGAACTCGCTGACCTTCATCGACCCCACCACAGCCGAGCTGCGCCGCACCCTGCATGGCGTGATCGATCCCTACCACCTGCGCTTCTCGCCCGACATGCGCTGGTTCGTCACGGCCGCCAACCGGCTGGACCACATCGACCTCTACCAATGGCAGGGCGCCAGCGCCGCCGAGCCGCTGAAGCTGGTGCGGCGCATCGCGGCGCCGAAGACGCCGAGCCACCTGGCAATCGACAGTGCCAGCCGCATGCTGTATGCGTCGCTGCAGGACAGCGACGAGTGGCTGTCCATCGACCTGGCCACGCAGGCGGTGCGCCTGAAGCAGCGCTGCGGCCGCATGCCGGCCGACGTGTTCCTGAGCGCCGACGACCGCACGCTGCTGGTGGCGCTGACGGGCGACCGCGTCGTCGAGGCCTGGGATGTGTCGAGCACCCCTGCGCGCCTGTTGCGGCGCATCGAAACCGGGGCCGGTGCGCACGCCTTCCGCGCCCGCGGCGACGGGCGCCACGTGTTCGTGAGCAACCGCGTGGGCAACAGCATCAGCGAGATCGACACGCGCAGCCTGTCGGTGGTGGGGCAGTGGGACGCCCCGGGCGGCCCCGACTGCATGGATCTGATGTCCGACGGCCGTACGCTGCTGGTCACCTCGCGCTGGGCCAAGAAGCTCAGCGTCATCGACCTCGTCGACAAGCGCCTCGTGCGCCAGGTGCCTGTGGGCCGCTCGCCCCACGGCGTGTGGACACTCGACCATGCGCCGCGCCAATAGCGCGGCGTCGCGGCCGTGGCGGCGGCGGTTGCGGGCCTTGGTTCAAGCCCTGGTGCAGGCCTTCGCACTGGCGCCAGCGCTGTCCGCCGCCTTGCCCGCCTGGGCGGGCTGCGACAAGCCGGTCTACCTGAGCTTCGACACCGGCCACATGGGCGTGGCGCCGCTGGTGGCCCAGGTGCTGCGCGATGAAGGCGTGAAGGCGACCTTCTTCCTGGCTGCCGAACGCACGCGCAGCGGCGGCCACAGCCTGGACGATGAGTGGGCGCCCTGGTGGCGCGCGCTGGCCGCTGACGGCCACGCCTTCGGCTCGCACACCTGGGACCACGACGTCTGGCAGGCCGACACCGGTGCCGGCCATCGCGTGCGGCCCACGCAGGGCCCGCAGGCCGGCAAGCCCCGGGTGCTTGATGCGGCGGCCTACTGTCGCGAGCTCGAGCGGCCGGCCGAACGCTTTGCGGCCATGACGGGCCGGCCCATGGGCTCGATCTGGCGCGCGCCGGCGGGCCGCGTTTCGCCGGCCTTGCTGGCCACGGCCAAGTCCTGTGGCTGGACCCATGTGGGCTGGACCGATGCCGGCTTCCTGGGCGACGAGCTGCCCAGCGAGCGCTTCCCCAACGCCGAGCTGCTGCGGCGCGCGCTGCAGCGCGTGCAGCCTGGCGACGTGCTGCTGGCCCACCTGGGCATCTGGTCGCGGCGCGATCCCTGGGCGCCGGCGGTTCTGCAGCCGCTGATCCGCGGCCTGAAGGCCCGCGGGCTGTGCTTCGCCACGCTGGCCGAGCATCCGGTGCATGGCGCGGCCGCGGCGGCCCCGCGTGCGGTGCGCTGACGCTCGGCAGGGTTGCTGACGATGCTGGACAGCCTCGCCGAGTACTTCGCCGCCGTGCAGCAGAGCCTTTTTGAGGCGGTGGTGCAGCCGCTCATGTTCATGCTCGGCATGGCCTCGCTGCTGGAGGACGGATTCGTCGCCACGGGCTGGCTGCTGGTGGGGCTGGTGCAGCTCGCCATCATCGCCATCGGCTTCGGGCTGCTGGAGCGCTGGCGGCCGGTGGAGCCGGTGCTCGACCGCGCGGCGGTGCGCACCGACATCGTCTACACGCTGATCCACCGTCTGGGCCTGGTGCGGCTGGCGCTGTTCTTCACGGTCGAGCCGCTGTGGCAGGCGCTGG
>JAIYDH010000226.1 GCA_027487585.1 Rubrivivax sp. | reverse complement strand
TAGCCACCGCCGCCACCGCCGCCGGAGCCGCCACCATCGGGCCGGCCGCCGCGGTTGCCACCGCCGCCCTTGCCGCCGAACAGGCCGGAGAGCTTGCGGTTGAAGTCGCGCCAGAGCTCGTCGAGGTCGGGCGGGCCGTCGTTGCGGTTGTTGAACACCAGGCCGTCGGTGGTGCCGGCCGATCGGGCGGCGGGCCCGGTGCGGCGCTGAACCGCGGCTCGCGCCAAGGCACCCAAGGCGGCAGCGACCTCGGTCAGGCGAGTGCCGAAGCCGGGTTCAGGGGTGCCAGCGAAGTGGCTGGAGGTGTTGCGAGCGGGATCACGCATGGGACTGCGTCCGTTTGTTCGTGTGAGTGTCAACCGCGGACGATAGCGCCTCGGTGGTGTCAGCAACGGCGGCAAGGCCGTTCGTTGCGGGTGCGTGGCCGCCATGGGCCAGGGCCTGCGCCGCGATGGCCTGGCGCAGCGCCGGCAGGCCCTGGCCGGTGACCGCGCTGACGAACACCCGCGCCCGGCGAAGCCCGGCGTGGTGTTCGATCCAGTCCTGCGGCTCGCGGGGCTGGCGCGAAGCCTCGAGCAGGTCGCACTTGTTGTAGACCAGGATCTGCGGCACCGAGGCGGCGCCGATCTCGGCCAGCACACGCTCGACCTCGGCCATCTGCTCGTCAAGCACGGGGCTGGCGGCATCCACCACGTGCAACAGCAAATCGGCGTCGGCGGCCTCATGCAGCGTGGCCTCGAAGGCCTCGACCAGCTTGTGCGGCAGGTCGCGGATGAAGCCCACGGTGTCGGACAGCGACACCTGGGCCTGCGCCTCGCCGAGCCAGAGTGCGCGCGTGGTGGTGTCGAGTGTGGCGAACAGTTGGTCCGCGGCGTAGCTGCGCGCCTTGACGAGCGCGTTGAACAGCGTGCTCTTGCCGGCGTTGGTGTAGCCCACCAGCGAGATGCGGAAGGTGCCGCGGCGCTCGCGCGCCTTGCGCTGCGTGCCGCGCTGGCGCTTGACTTTCTCGAGCCGCTCCTTCACCTGCTTGATGCGGTCGCCGATCATGCGGCGGTCGAGTTCGATCTGCGCCTCGCCGGGGCCGCCGCGCGTGCCGATGCCGCCTTGCTGGCGCTCGAGGTGGCTCCAGCGCCGCACCAGCCGCGTGGCCTGGTACTGCAGCCGGGCGAGTTCGACCTGCAGCTTGCCTTCGTGGCTCTGCGCGCGCTCGGCAAAGATGTCGAGGATGAGGCCCGTGCGGTCGGCCACCGGCACGCCGAGGTGGCGCTCGAGGTTACGCTGCTGCGCGGGGCTCAGCGCCTGGTCGAAGATCACACCATGGGCTTCGGTGGCAGCCACGAGCGACTTGATTTCGTCGGCCTTGCCGCTGCCCACGAACAGGGCCGGGTCGGGCGAGCGCCGCCGTGCCGTGACGCGCGCCACCACGGCATCACCGGCCGAGGCGGCGAGCAGCGCGAGTTCATCGAGTGCCGGATCGAAGGCATGCCCCGACCCCAGGTCGACGCCCACCAGCACCGCCCGGGTGACGCCGGGCGCAGAGTGCACGACCGGCACGCTGCTGGGCAGGCCCGTGAGGATGTTCGTGTCGATCGCGGGTAGGCCGTCGGCGGCAGTGGCCCGGTTCAAGGCTGCGTTCAGGCCTGCTCGCCGGGTTCGTTGGCGTGGAAGTTCACGGCGCGGCTGGGCACCACGGTCGAGATGGCGTGCTTGTAGACCATCTGCGTCACGGTGTTGCGCAACAACACGACGTACTGGTCGAACGACTCGATGTGGCCTTGCAGCTTGATGCCGTTGACGAGGTAGATCGACACCGGCACGTGCTCCTTGCGAAGCAGGTTCAGGAAGGGGTCCTGCAAGAGTTGGCCTTTGTTGCTCACGATATGTTCCGTGTTGGAAGACGACAGGCGTCCACGTTATCACAGGGCAAGCCCCTAGGGCGGCGTGCGGCGATCTGTGTCAATCGCCCCGCTCATCGAACGGGTTCTTGGCCGACCGCACCTCGATGCGGATGGGGGTGCCGACGAGCTTGAAGTGCTCGCGCAGCCGGCCTTCGAGGTAGCGCTTGTACTGGTCGGTGACGTGCTCGAGCGCCGTGCCGTGGATGATGACGCGCGGCGGGTTCATGCCGCCCTGGTGCGCGTAGCGCATCTTCGGCCTGAAGTGCCCGGCGCGCCGGGGCGCCTGGTGCTCGGCGGCCTCGTGAACCAGCCGCGTCAGCACGGGCGTGCTCATCTTCACCGTGGCCGACGCATGCGCCTGCAGCAAGGCCTTCCAGACCGCGCCCAGGCCCTGGCGGCGGATGGCCGAGATGTGCAGCACCGGTGCGAACTTCAGGAAGGTCAGGCGCGTCTCGATGCTGCGCTCGAGCTGCTGGCGCTGGTAGGCGTCGGTGGCGTCCCACTTGTTGACGGCGATCACCACCGCGCGGCCCGACTCCAGGATGTAGCCGGCGATGTGCGCGTCCTGGTCCGAGATGCCCAGCGTGGCATCGACCAGCAGCAGCACCACGTTGGCTTCGGCGATGGCCTGCAGCGTCTTGACGACCGAGAACTTCTCGATCGCCTCGAAGACCTTGCCCTTGCGACGCAGGCCGGCGGTGTCGATCAGATCGAAGCGGCGACCGTCCTTCTCGAAAGGCACGTGGATGGCGTCTCGGGTGGTGCCGGGCTGGTCGAAGGCCACCAGGCGCTCTTCGCCGAGCCAGGCGTTGATCAGCGTGCTTTTGCCGACGTTGGGGCGCCCGGCCACGGCCAGCCGGATGGGGCGATCGGGGTCTTCGGTCTCGACGGCGTCTTCGTCTTCCTCGTCGCCGAAGTCGAAGGGCTCCAGCGCCGCCTCGAGCAGGCTGCGGATGCCCTGCCCGTGGGCCGAGGAGATCGGCAACGGCTCGCCGATGCCGAGCTCGTGGAATTCGCCCAGCGCCGGCGAGTCGACCATGCCTTCGGCTTTGTTGGCCGTCAGCAGCACGCGCTTTTGCTGCTGGCGCAGGAAGCGGGCGATGTCGTGGTCTTGTGCCGACAGCCCGGCGCGGACGTCGACGACGAAGATGACGAGGTCGGCCTCGGCCACCGCCTGCTTGGTCTGCTTGGCCATCTCGGCGACGACGCCGGTGGGCTTGTCGGGCTCGAAGCCGCCGGTGTCGACGACGATGAACTCACGCCGGCCGAGCTTGGCGTCGCCGTAGTGGCGGTCGCGCGTCAGTCCGGCGAAGTCGGCAACGATGGCGTCGCGGCTCTTCGTGATGCGATTGAAGAGCGTGCTCTTGCCGACGTTGGCGCGCCCGACGATGGCGATGACGGGTTTCATCGGAGCTGCCGAGCCCGGCGCCGAGGCCGGAACGGGGCGCGCATCAGTTCGGCCATCAGTTCGGCCGGAAGGCAAACAGGTTGCCGCCTGCCGTGGTGACGACCAGCGTCTGCCCCGCCACCACCGGCGTGCCGATGATCGGCTGGCCGTCGGTGGGCAGGCGCAGCTGCGGCTCGCCGGTGTCGGCGGCCAGGAAGTGCACGAAACCTTCGCGGTCGCCGAAGACGACGACCGGCCCGATGGCCACGCCGCCGCTGAAGCCGCGGTTCAGGAACTTCTCGTTCGTCCAGAGCACGTCGCCGGTAGCGGCGCGCCACGCGGTCACGCGGTCGCTGGCGTCGGCGCCGAACACGCGCTCGGCGTCACCGGCCAGGGCCTTGGTGCCACCCGTGTTGCGCGACCACAGCGTGGCCCCGCGCGCGGCATCGGCACAGCCGACGGCGTTCTGGAACGCCCGCATGCAGACACGGTCGCCGACGCGGACCATCGGGCCGACGAGGTCGGCCAGGCGCTCGACTTCGTTGCTGCCCCGCGGCGTGGCGATGGCGGCTTCCCACTGCAGCGTGCCGCGCAGCGGGTCCACGCCCGCCAGGCGCGGGCCCTGGGCCACGAGCAGCGTGTTGCGGAAGGCACCCACGACACTGGGCTGCGCCAGCGTCAACGGATCACTCGGCCGCTGCAGCACCCACAGGCGCCGCCCGTCGACGGCATCGAAGGCATGCACCGCGCGGTCGACGCCGAGGACGAACACACGCTCGCCGGCCACCAGCGGCGGCGTCACCACGCTGGCCGACACGCGTGCGCGCCAGACCTCGCGACCGCGGTCGAGGGTGACGACCTCGTTGTCGCGCGTCACCACCGCCGTGAAGCGGCCGTCGTGGCCAACGCCAGCCGACAGTTCGGCACCGACCGGCCAGCGCCACCACAACTCTCCGGTGTCGGCCTTGTAGGCCTGGACATCACCCCAGGTCGAGGCCACGACCACGAGCCCGTCGCGCACGGCGGGCACGAGCGGGAAGTCGACACGGCCGATGCCGGCCTGCCAGACCAGCCGCCCGGCGATCTTGGGCGTCAGCGGCTCCAGTGGCTTGGGCTTGGGGCCGTCGGCGGCACAGCCCGCCAGCAGGGAGGCGGCCAGGGCCAGCAGCGCTGCGCGCACGCGCCACGTCCTCACTTCGAGGCTCCTGAGGCCGGAGCCGATGCCGCCGCCGCAGCCGCCACACCGACCGGGCTGCCCAGTGCCGCCAGCTTGGCCTCGACGAAGCGACGGTAGTCGACCTTGTCGCTCATCGCAGCATGTGCCCGCTGGTACGCGGCCACGGCCTCGGGCGCCTTGCCTTGCAGCACGAGCACGTCGCCCTGGCGATCGGCGCGCAGCGCCTCGAAGGCGGCCGGCACCGGCTCGGCCAGCAGCTTGGTGGCCTCATCGAAGGCCTTGGCCTCGGCGTGCACGGCGGCCAGCCGCAGGCGCGCCATCGCCTTCAGGTCGGCATCGTCGACCGTGCTCACCACCCAGCCGAGGCTGGCCTTGGCAGCGTCGGGCTGGCCCTTCTCGGCCTGCAGCTTCCCGGCCAGCAGCGCGCCTTGCGCGGCGAAGACGGTCTTGGGGAATCGCTGCTGGAGATCGGCCATCACGCGGCCGACCTTCTGCAGGTCGCCCGCCGTGGCCGCACGGTCGAGCTCCTCATACATGGCGCCGGCCTCCAGCCCTTGCTGGGCCTGGCGATGCTGCCAGTAGCGCCAGCCGGCGAAAGCGCCGAGCGCGAGGATGAGCGTCCAGGTGATCAGGTTGCCGTAGGACTTCCAGAACGCCTTGAGCGAGTCGAGTTGCTCCTGCTCTTGCAGGTCGAGATTGGTGGCCATCGTGCGTGTCGGGAAGCGCCGCGCAGGGCCATGGTGCCCACGCTGGCAAAGCCGCGGATTATGCGGGCAGCAGCTCTTGGGCCCAGGAAAGCGCCGCAGCGAGTGCGGCCGTGCGCTGGGGCGCGGCAGCGTCGCGCAGCGACTTGATGGCCACTTCGCCCCGCGCCAGCTCGTCGGGGCCGAAGATCAGTGCGTGGCGGGCACCGCTGGCGTCAGCCCGCTTGAACTGGCTCTTCAGGCTGCCGCCGCCGGCGTGCAACACCACCGCCACGCCCGCGGCACGCAGTGTTTCCAGCAGCGGCATCACGGTCGTCAGCGGCACGCCCTCGGCCACCACGGCGTAGGCATCGGGGGCTCGCGGCGGCGGGTTCAGACCGGCGGCCTCGAGCAGCAACAAGAGCCGCTCGATGCCGAGGCCGAAGCCCACGCCGGGCGCGGGCTTGCCGCCGAGCTGCTCGATCAGCGTGTCGTAGCGCCCGCCACCGCACACCGTGGCCTGCGAGCCGAGCAGCGGCGTGACCCACTCGAACACCGTGAGGTTGTAGTAGTCCATGCCGCGCACCAGGCGCGGGTTGATGCGGTAGGCCAGGCCGGCGGCGTCGAGCACGGCGCGCACGCCGTCGAAGTGGGCGCGCGAGGCTTCGCCGAGAAAGTCGATGAGCCGCGGCGCGCTGTCCACCACCGGCGCCATCGCCGGGTTCTTGGTGTCCAGGATGCGCAGCGGGTTGCTGTGCAGGCGGCGCCGGGCGTCGTCGTCCAGCACGCCGGCATGGGCTTCAAGGTGCGCGATCAGCGCCGCGCGGTGCGCCAGGCGCTCGGCCGGCTGGCCGAGGCTGTTGATCTCGAGCGTGACCTGCTCGCCCTCCTTCAGGCCGAGCTCGCGCCACAGCGCGCGCAGCATCAGGATGATTTCGGCGTCGACATCGGGCCCGGCGTGGCCGAAGGCCTCGACGTCGAGCTGGTGGAACTGCCGGTAGCGGCCCTTCTGCGGCCGCTCGTGGCGGAACATCGGGCCCATCTGCCACACGCGCAGCGGGCCGTTGTAGAGCGCGTTGTGCTCGACGATGGCGCGCACCATGCCCGCGGTGGCCTCGGGGCGCAGCGTGAGCTGGTCACCGTTCATGCTGTCGGTGAAGGAGTACATCTCCTTCTCGACGATGTCGGTGACCTCGCCCAGCCCGCGCACGAACAGCGCGGTGGGCTCGACGATGGGCGTGCGGAAGGCCTTGTAGCCGTAGCGCTGCAAGAGGCGGCGCACGACATCTTCGAACCACTCCCAACGCGCCGAGTCCGGCGGCAGGATGTCGTTCATGCCCTTGATGGCTTGCAGTTTCTCGGCCATGGAATCAGGAGTCAGCACCCGTTCGCGCTGAGCTTGTCGAAGCGCCGGGTCGGGAGATGCAGGGCTTCGACAAGCTCAGCCCGAACGGAACAGCCAAGGTGCGCGGGTGGCGGTCAATGCGCCGAGGTCACGCTGCCGAAGCGCTTCTCGATGTAGTCCTCGACGATGCGGTGGAACTCCTGCGCGATGCCTTCGCCGCGCAGCGTCATCGCCTTTTGCCCGTCGATGAACACCGGCGCGGCCGGCGCCTCGCCGGTGCCCGGCAGGCTGATACCGATGTCGGCATGCTTGCTCTCGCCAGGGCCGTTGACGATGCAGCCCATCACCGCCACCTTCATGTTCTCCACACCGGGGTAGCGTTCCTTCCACACCGGCATCTGCGCGCGCAGGAAGTCGTCGATCTGCTTGGCCAGTTCCTGGAAGGTGGTGCTCGTGGTGCGGCCACAGCCCGGGCAGGCCGTGACGCTGGGATTGAAGTTGCGCAGGCCCAGGCTCTGCAGGATCTCAAGCGCCACCACGACTTCTTGCGTGCGCGCCTCGCCCGGCTGCGGCGTCAGGCTCACGCGGATGGTGTCACCGATGCCCTCCTGCAGCAGCACGCCCAGGGCGGTGGCGCTGGCCACCGTGCCCTTGGTGCCCATGCCGGCTTCGGTGAGGCCGAGGTGCAGCGCGTAGTCGCAGCGCTTGGCCAGCGCGCGGTAGACGCTGATGAGGTCCTGCACGCCGCTGACCTTGCAGCTGATGATGACGTGGTCGGGGTTCAGGCCCAGCTCGCGTGCGTAGTCGGCCGAGCTCAGCGCGCTCTGGATCAGCGCCTGGTACATCACCTGCTTCGCATCGAGCGGCTGGCGGCGCTGGGCGTTGGTGTCCATCAGCGAGGCCAGCAGCTCTTGGTCGAGGCTGCCCCAGTTCACGCCGATGCGCACCACCTTGTCCAGGCGCGCCGCGACCTCGATCATCTGCGCGAACTGGCGGTCTTTCTTGTCGCCCTTGCCGACGTTGCCTGGGTTGATGCGGTACTTGGACAGCGCTTGCGCCATCGCGGGGTAGTCGGTCAGCAGGCGGTGGCCGTTGTAGTGGAAGTCGCCCACCAGCGGCACCGGAATGCCCATGCGGTCGAGCTGTTCGCGGATGTAGGGCACGGCCTCGGCGGCCTCGGGCGTGTTGACGGTGATGCGCACCAACTCGCTGCCGGCTTGCGCGAGCTCTTTCACCTGGATGGCGGTGCCCACCGCATCCACCGTGTCGGTGTTCGTCATGCTCTGCACCCGCACTGGCGCATCGCCACCGATCGTCACGACGTGATCACCCCAGCGCACGCGGGCCTGGCGGGAGCGCCGCGCCGCAGGGGCGGCGGCTTCGATCAGATCGACGGGGTCTTCGGCATTCATCTCGGTGGCAGTGCGCAGGGCGCTTCAAGGTAGCTGGAGGCGGGCCACATTGTCGCGGCTGCGCGCCGCCAGGTCGACAGGCTTGCCGCGGAAGACCAGATCGGTGGCCGCGGCATTGCCGATCACCAGCGCCAGTGGCGGCGCGCCGTCGAGGCCGACCTGCTCGCCGGGCTGCACGATGCGCGACAGCAGCGAGCCCCCGCGGCCGTCGCGGACCTCGATCCACGAGGCCTCGCGGACGCGCAGCTGCAGCGCCCCGATGGCCGCGAGTGCTGCCGGCCCGGCGCCCGCCGGTGGCGCCGAGAACACGGTTTCGACGGCGGCCGCAGCGGGCACGGCCGCCGCGGGGGCCAGCGGACTCGCATACGAGGTGGCGGCAGCCGAGGCCACGGCCGGCGCCGAGGCCGCCGCAGTGGCGGCCATCGGCACCGCCGACGCGGCCGGCGCCGCCGGCGCCGCGCTGGCCAGATCAGCGGCCGGCACAGCCACCGGGGCGGGCGTTGCCGGCAGGGGCATCAGCGCCAGAGGACCATCACGCCCGCCGTTCAGTGGCACGACATACAGCGCCACCGAAGCCACGAGCAACAGCGCGGCCGCCCAGAACATCGGCTTCATCGCAAAGGCCGACAGGGGCGACTCACCGCGCGATTTGGCCATGCGCGCCTCGCTCTCGCGGTAGGGCTCGTTGAGCCCTGCATCAGAGGGCAGCAGCGGCTGCGGGCCAGCGACAGGCAGACGCTCAAGCACCGGGCGCGGGTCGATCTTCAGCGAGCGGCAGACGGTCAGCGCCAGCGCACGGGCGAAGGTCGCATCGTGCAACTCGCCCAGACGATTGGCCTCGAGTGCCTCGAGCTTGCGGGGCGAGATCTTGATCGAGGCCGCCAGCGCGGCGATGTGCAGGCCTTGCTTCTCGCGCGCGGCGCGCAGCAAGGCGCCGGCGGTCGGGGCGGCGTCGGGCGAGGGGCCGGTGTCGGCATTCACGGCAGTCGGGTCCTTGTCTGCGGTGTCGGCGGGCGGCGGCTAGTCGTCGAAGCGGCCGCGCTCGAAGCGCAGCGTCTCGGGGGCCTGCGGGAAGCGCTCACGCAGTTTGCGGCCATAGTCCTGCAGCGCCGTGGTGTCACCAAGGCGGCGCTCGATGCGGGCAGCCAGCCACAGGCTCTGCGCATTCACCTGCTCGGGCACAGCATTGATGCGGCCGACATAGAACCGGGCGCGCTGCAGTTCGCCGCGGCGCAGCAGCACCTCGGCCAGATTGAAGGCGGTCACCGGGCTGGTGGGGTCGAGCTCGTAGCTGCGCGAGAGTGAACGCTCGGCCTCGGCCCAGCGCCCGGCACGCGCCTGGCAAGCGCCCTTGGCCATCCAGCTGCGCGCCACACCGTCGTAGCGCGGCACGGCGATGGCGCGGTCGAACGCGGCCTCGGCCTCGGCCCAGCGGCGTTCGTTGCAGAGGAACCAGCCGTGGTTGTGGATCAGCCCCGCGTCGCCGGGCGACAACTGCATCGCGCGCTGGAACGAGGCTTCGGCACCGATACCGTCGCCCATGGCCGCCATGACCAGGGCGCGCAGTCCGATGGCCTCGGGCATGTCGGGGCGGGCGAGCAGCGCCTGGCGGATCTCGTCGAGCGCGATCTGGTTCTGGCCGCGGGCGAAGTACAGGCTCGCCAGCTCGAGCCGGGCCTGTGCCCGACGTTCCGGATCGGCCGCATTGGCGGCCGGGGTGGGCACCACGCTGCCGTCGGACGTGGTGGTGGTGGTGGTGGTGCAACCGGCCAGCGTACCCAGGGCCGCGGCGGCCAGGAGCCCGGCCAGAAGCCCGACGAGCCGACCCGGCAGCCGCCTCATGTGCGGGCCTGCTGCGGCACGATCTCGAACACCGTGCGCCTCTGGCTCAGGCGTTCGCGGGCCTGGGTGCGGTCCTGCACTTCGCCGGCCAGCTGGCCGCAGGCGGCGTCGATGTCGTCGCCGCGGGTCTTGCGGACAGTGGTCACGATGCCGGCCTCCTGCAGCCGTTCGGCGAAGGCCAGCACCCGTTCGCGCGGCGAGCGGTGCAGGCCCGAGGCCGGGAACGGGTTGAACGGGATGAGGTTGAACTTGCACGACACCGCACCGATGGCCCGCGTGGCCTCGCTGCGGCCCTGAACCAGCGACACCAGCGCGTCGGCATGGGCCGGGCTGTCATTGACGCCGTCGAGCATGCAGTATTCGAAGGTGATGAAGTCGCGCGGCGCGGCCTCGAGGTAACGCTGGCAGGCGGCCATCAACTCGGCCAGCGGGTACTTGCGATTGAGCGGCACGAGGTTCTCGCGCAGCGTGTCGTCGGGGGCGTGCAGCGACACCGCCAGGGCCACCGGGCAGTCGTCGCGCAGACGGTCGATCATCGGCACCACGCCCGAGGTGCTGACGGTGACGCGGCGACGCGACAAGCCGTAGGCGTGGTCGTCGAGCATCGTGCGCAGCGCGGGCACGAGGGCGCTGTAGTTCTGCAGCGGCTCGCCCATGCCCATCATCACGACGTTGTCGATGCGGCGCTCGGCCGCGCGCCCCGGCTCCGCGGCCGCCGCACGCAGGCGGTGCTCGGCGAACCAGAGCTGCGCCACGATCTCGCCGGTCGTGAGGTTGCGACTGAAGCCCTGGTGACCGGTGCTGCAGAAGCGGCAGCCCACCGCGCAGCCGGCCTGCGAGCTGACACACAGCGTGCCGCGGTCGACCTCGGGGATGTAGACGGTTTCGACGGCGTTGCCGGCGCCCACGTCGAACAGCCACTTGACGGTGCCGTCGGCCGAGCGGTGCTCGCTCAGCAGCGCCAGGCCGCGCACCTCGGCGCGCGTGGCGAGCTTGTCACGCAGCGAACGCGCCAGGTCGGTCATGGCCTCGAAGTCCGAGGCCCCGCGCTGGTGGATCCAGCGGTACAGCTGCGTGGCGCGGAAGCGCTTCTCGCCCAGGCCCTCGCAGAAGGCCGTGAGGCCCTCGCGATCGAGCTCAAGCAGATTCACCCGAGCCCCCAGGCTCCCTTCGGTCGCCACCCCCCGAGGGGGCTCCTGCAGCGGCCCGGCAGAGCCGGTTCCGCGCAGGGGCTTGGCGCGAGGGATCTGCACGAGGAGCTCCTCTGCGGTCAGCGCGAGTAGACGTTCATGCCGGGGAAGAAGAACGCCACTTCGACGGCGGCCGTCTCGGGCGCGTCGGAGCCGTGCACGGCGTTGGCGTCGATGCTGTCGGCGAAGTCGGCGCGGATGGTGCCCTTCTCGGCCTTCTTGGGGTCGGTGGCGCCCATCAGCTCGCGGTTCTTGGCGATGGCGCCCTCGCCTTCGAGCGCCTGGATCATCACCGGGCCGCTGATCATGAAGCTGACCAGGTCGTTGAAGAAGGGGCGCGCCTTGTGCACGGCGTAGAAGGCCTCGGCCTCGCCACGCGAGAGGTGAACCATCTTGGCGGCCACGACCTTGAGGCCGGCGCCTTCGAAGCGGGCGTAGATCTGGCCGATGACGTTCTTGGCCACGGCGTCGGGCTTGATGATGGACAGGGTGCGTTCGATGGCCATGATGAAAAGTTCTCCTGAATCAATGACTTGGCAAAGTTTTCGATTGTAGCGGGTGAACCGTGACGTTTCAGCCTCGCGGGCCGCCGCCGCCACCCGGGCCACCGCCCCGCTTGCCGCCGCCACCACGCTTGCCTCGGTTGCCGCCCGCAGGGCCGCCTGGCGCGCCACCCGGGCCGCCAGCACGGCGCGGCCGGGGGCCACCCCCACCACCGCCGCCGCCACCCCCGCCGCTGCGCGCGCCACCCTTGCCACCCTTGCCCTTGCGGTGGAAGGCATTGGCGCCGATGTAGCCCACTGCCGTCTGCATCGGATCGGGGATCTTGTCGGGGTCGGCGGCGAGCGGCTTCTTGCGGTTCTGGACGGCGCGCTTGTCGTAGGTCTGCTGCAGCGGGTTCGGGATCGGGCCGTCTTCGGGAATGTCACGGTCGGCGCGGTCGCCGGCGGCAGCGCGCTTGTCGTAGGTCTGCAGCAGCGGGTTCGGGATCGGCCCGTCGTCGGGGATGTCGCGCCGCTGCTTGTTGTCCTGCTGCAGTGCGCGCTTGTCGTAGGTCTGCTGCAGCGGGTTCGGAATGAAACCGGTGTCGAGCTCGTACTTCGCCATCGCCTTGGGGCTGCGCTCGGGCTTGGGGCCACCGCCCTTGCGCAGCGTGCGGTCGAGCGAGGTCATCAGCGGCGACACGTTCGGCGGCGGTTGCTCGAAGCGGTCGGCCTGGTCGGCGCGCGGGCCGCGTTCGGGAACGCGTTCGTTGCCGCGGTCGGGGCGGGGCTCACGGCGCGGGTTCTGGCGCGGGTTCTGGCGCGGCTCGGCGCGGCCTTCCGGCCGCCCATCGGGGCGGCCCTCGGCGCGCATCGGCGGCTGCTCGAGCCGGCCCTCCGGCCCGTCGCCCCGACCGCGCTTCTTGCCGCGGCGGTTGCGCTTCTTGCCGGCGGCGTCGCCTTCGCCCGGTGCCGCCTCGGCGGCCGGACGCGGCAGGTTCGTCAGGCGGCGCAGCAGGCGCATGTCGTCTTCGCCCAGATCGACCCACACACCGCGCTTCAGGCCGCGCGGCAGCACCACCGAGCCGTAGCGGATGCGGATCAGCCGGCTGACGGCATGGCCCACGGCCTCGAAGAGCTTGCGTACCTCGCGGTTGCGGCCTTCGGTGATGACGACGCGGTACCAGTGGTTCACGCCTTCGCCGCCGCCGTCCTCGAGGCTCTTGAAGGCGGCACGCTGGCCGTCGATCTCCACGCCTTCGAG
>JAIYDH010000214.1 GCA_027487585.1 Rubrivivax sp. | reverse complement strand
TCGCAGTGGCAGAAGCCCGAAGACCTGAACCCGATGCGCCTGAAGACCATCCAGCACTTCTTCGAGCACTACAAGGACCTCGAGGTCGGCAAGTGGGTCAAGGTGCTGGGCTGGGAAGGACCAGAGGCCGCCAAGGGCGAAATCCTCACCGGTATCGCGAACTACCAGGCTAAGCAGGCCTGACGCGCCGCAGCCGTGCGGCGGTGCTGATCAGGTGCCGCCGCCCACCGGCGTGGCCTTGAAAGGGCTGCGTTCACGCAGCTCGTCGACATAGGCCGAGACGCCTTCGCCTTCGCGGCCCAGGAACTCGGCCACGGCGTTGGCGAAGCGCTCATCGCGCAGCCAGTGCGCCGAATGCGTGGCCACCGGCAGCAGGCCGCGGGCCATCTTGTGCTCGCCCTGCGCGCCGCCCTCGAAGCGCACAAAACCCTGCGCCAGACACCAGGCCAGCGGCTGGTAGTAGCAGGCCTCGAAGTGCAGGCAGCTCACGGCCTTAGTGGCGCCCCAGTAGCGGCCCCAGGCGGCGCGGCGAGGGCGGTCGATGGCGATCAGCGAGGCGGCGATCGGCGTGCCCGGCTCATCACCAGCGCCCGGCCTGCGCGCCACGAACATCAGCCAGTGCTCGGGCATCGTGGCCGCCATGCGGGCGAAGAAGTCGCGCGTGAGGTAGGGCGAGCTGTGGTGCGCCGCGTAGGTGAGCGTGTAGCAGTGGTGGAAGAAGTCCCAGAGCTCCCCGGTGATGGCCGCACCCTCGTGCACGCTGAAGACCACGCCCTGCTCGGCGACGCGCCGGCGCTCCTGCTGGATCTTCTTGCGCTTGTCGCGCTGCATCCGTGCCAGCAGCGCGCCGAAGTCGGGCGCCGGGTCGGCGGCGTCCTGCGTCCAGTGGAACTGCACGCTCTGGCGCATCAGCCAGCCGTCGGCCTGCAGCGAGGCGCGGTCGGCGTCGCTCACGAACAGCAGGTGGGCGGACGACAGGCGCCGGTCTTGCGCCGCCAGGCCGCGCAGCGCCCGCAGCAGGGCCGAACGCGCGGCGTCATCGGCCGCCAGCAGCCGCGTGCCCGGCACGGGCGTGAAGGGCACGGCGCCCAGCAGCTTGGGGTAATAGCGCAGGCCGTGGCGCTGGTAGGCATCGGCCCAGGCCCAGTCGAACACGTACTCGCCGTAGGAGTGCGACTTGGCGTACAGCGCCACGGCCGCCACCAGGCTGCCGCTGCGTTCGAGCGTCAGGAAGCAGGGCGCCCAGCCGGTGGCGGCGACGGCGCTGCCGCTGGCATGCAGCGCGGCGAGGTACTCGTGCCGCATGAAGGGCGTGGGCTCGGATTGCGCCGCCAGCAGGGCGTTCCAGGCAGTGCCATCCAGCGACGCCGGGTCGTCGCACACCCGGACGCGATAATCTGGATCCAGTTTCTCGAGGTCGATCGTCATGTCCATCGCTGCGTCCGCCG
This sequence comes from Rubrivivax sp., assembly GCA_027487585.1. GTDB lineage: Bacteria > Pseudomonadota > Gammaproteobacteria > Burkholderiales > Burkholderiaceae_C > Rubrivivax. The sequence goes on along the minus strand of JAIYDH010000214.1, from coordinate 9,166 downwards.
CCGGTGCGGCCCGTCCCCCGGTGAGGGTCGCGCTGGCCCAGATCAACGCGACGGTCGGCGATCTCGACGGTAACGCAAGGCTGATCGAAGCCGCGGCCCGGGCGGCCCATGCCCAGGGCGCCGCCCTGCTGTTGGCGCCGGAACTGGCGCTCACCGGCTATCCGCCCGAAGACCTGCTGCTGCGCCCGGCCTTCACCACCGAGAGCGCCCGCGTGCTGCAGGCGCTGGCCGAGCGGCTGGCCGACTGCGCGGGCCTGAGCGTCGTTGTCGGCCATCCGCACCAGTTCAATGGCCAGGGCGGCTGGCGCACGCGTTCGTTGGCGGTGGCCGAGCGCTACAACGCCGCCTCGGTGCTGCAGGGCGGGCGCATCGCCGGCACCTATGCCAAGCGCGAGCTGCCTAACTACCAGGTGTTCGATGAGCGCCGCTACTTCGCCAGCGGGCGTGATGCCGGGCTGCAGCCACTGGTGTTCGAAGCCGGCGGGCGGCGCTTCGGCGTGCTGATCTGCGAAGACGCCTGGTTCGAGGAGCCCGGCCGCGCCGCGCGCGAGGCCGGGGCCGAACTGCTGTGCGTGCTCAACGCCAGCCCCTTCCACCTGGGCAAGGCCGGCGAGCGCGAAGAGCGCATGGCCGAGCGGGCGCGCGCCACGGGCTGCCCGTTGCTGTTTGCGCACCTGGTCGGCGGGCAGGACGAGGTGGTGTTCGACGGCGCGTCGTTCGTGCTCGACGCCCAGGGCCACATCGGCGCCCGTGCCGCCAGCTTCGAGCCGGCGCTGCTGCTGGCCGAAATCGGCGGCGACGGCGCCGTCACCGGCGAGATCGCGCCGCTGCCCGAATCCGAGGCCGAGGCCTGGCAGGCGCTGGTCGTGGGCGTGCGCGACTACCTCGGCAAGAATGGCTTCCCGGGTGCCCTCATCGGCCTGTCGGGTGGCATCGACTCCGCCCTGGTGCTGGCCCTGGCGGTGGACGCCCTCGGTGCCGACAAGGTGCGCGCAGTGATGATGCCCAGCCGCTACACCGCCGACATCTCCTGGCTCGACGCCCGCGACATGGCCGCTCGGCTGGGCGTGCGCTACGACGAGATCGCCATCGAGCCGATGTTCGACGCCTTCCGCGGCGCACTCAGCGTGCAGTTCGCGGGCATGGCCGAAGACACCACCGAAGAGAACCTGCAGGCCCGCATCCGCGGCACGCTGCTGATGGCGCTGAGCAACAAGACCGGCGCCATCGTGCTGACCACCGGCAACAAGAGCGAGATGGCCACCGGCTACTGCACGCTCTACGGCGACATGGCCGGCGGCTTTGCCGTCATCAAGGACGTGGCCAAGACCCTGGTCTACCGGCTCGCGGAGTGGAAAAACCGCCAGCCGGTGCGGCGTGCCGACGGCAGCATCGGCCCGGTGATCCCCGAACGCATCATCACGCGCCCACCCTCGGCCGAACTGCGCCCCGACCAGACCGACCAGGACAGCCTGCCGCCCTACGAGGTGCTCGACGCCATCCTGGCGCTGTACATGGAAGAAGACCGTTCGATCGAGGACATCGTGGCCGCCGGCTACGCGCGTGCCGACGTCGAGCGCGTGACGCGGCTGATCAAGCTGAATGAATACAAGCGGCGCCAGGCGCCGGTGGGCATCCGCATCACCCATCGCGGATTCGGGCGGGATTGGCGCTACCCCATCACCTCGAAGTTCCGTGCTTAAATCGTCCTCAGTCCCATCCTCGCCCTCGGAGTTGCCATGAAGCAGATCACCGCCATCATCAAGCCCTTCAAGCTCGAAGAGGTGCGCGAGGCGCTCGGTGACGTCGGCGTCTCCGGCCTCACGGTGACCGAGGTCAAGGGCTTCGGCCGCCAGAAGGGCCACACCGAGCTGTACCGCGGCGCCGAATACGTGGTCGATTTCCTGCCGAAGGTGAAGGTCGAGATCGTCGTCAAGAACGTCGATGTCGACCGCTGCATCGAGGCCATCGTCAAGGCCGCCAAGACCGGCAAGATCGGCGATGGCAAGATCTTCGTTACACCGGTGGAGCAGGTGGTGCGCATCCGCACCGGCGAGACGGATGAAGCAGCGATCTGAACCTGGGGCCGCGCGTGGCCCTCATACCAGGGTGTAGTGGTCCCCGCCGCGCGCCGCCATCGCGGCCGCAGCCACCCGATCGAGCAAGTCGATCGGTCCGTCGCCCACGAGCACCATGTCGCGCATGGCGGGCGACAAGAAGCCCTCGGCCACCGTGTGGTCCATCAGTCGCAACAGCGGCTGCCAGTAGCCGGCCGTGTCGAGCAACCCGATTGGGTTGTCGTGGTACTTCAGCTGGCGCCAGGTCCACACCTCGTACAGCTCTTCCAGCGTGCCGATGCCGCCGGGCAGCGCGATGAAGGCATCGGCGCGCTCGGCCATCATCTGCTTGCGCACGTGCATGGTGGGCACCACGTGCAACTCGGCGAGGCCGGTGTGGCCGACCTCGAGCTTTTCGAGCGATTCGGGGATCACGCCGATCACGCGGCCGCCGGCAGCCAGCACGGCGTCGGCTACCTCGCCCATCAGGCCGACCTTGCCGCCGCCGTAGACCAGTTGCCACCCACGTTCGCCGATGGCCGCGCCCAGGGTGCGGGCCGCCTCGGTGTATTCGGGCCTCGTACCGTGGCGCGAGCCGCAATAGACGCAGATGCTCAGCGGCTGTCGCGTCTGAACGGGGCTGGTTGAAGTGGGAGTCATGACGCGGGTGCCGTGTTGTGGCGTGGGGGCGAGGGCTTTGTGACGAGCCGCGTGCCGCAGATCAGATCGTGCAGGAACTGGCGATCCGGATGCAGCCGGGCTAGCGCGGCGTAGACCAGCACGCCAGTGATCACGACGCCGGCCACTGGCCAGCCGCCCTTCAAGCCTGAGGACTGCACCAGGGCCAGAGACGGCAGGAACCACATCCACGCGGCCAGGTAGCGCATTACGGCGCGCAGCGGCCGCAGCGGATGACCTTCGCGGGTGACGACGCGGATGCGCCAGGTGAGCATGGCGAGAGTCTGGCCGCCGCGTGTCCAGAACCACACGAAGTAAAGGCCGAGCACGCCAAACAGGAAGGCCTGCAGCCCTGTGGTGCCCACCAGCGCATGCCGCTGCTGCGTGACCACGCCGTAGAACAGGCCCGCCAGCATGACGACACCGAACAGCAGCACGGCTTCGTAAAGCAGCGCGGCCAGGCGACGCCTAATGCCGGGCGTCGGCGCGCCGTGCGCGCCTGCGTCGAGCCGCTCGCTCACGGCGCTGAAGTGGGCGCTGAGGCGGGCGTGCGGGCCGATGCGGCACGCTGCGCGGCCGCGCCTTGCGGCCCGCGCTTGGGCAGCAGCGTGGCGGGATCGACGAAACCGGGTGTGGCAGCGATCTTGGGCATGCCGTGCTGGATGGCGGCAGGCGGAAGCGGAGTCTGGGTCATGGGCGAGGTCGTCGCGCCGGGCCGGGCCTGGCGCGCGGTTGCGGTGGCGGCGCCCGCAGGCGCCTGGACGCCGGATTGCACCACGTTCACCTTGGCCCTCGGGGACGGGGCCGATGGCTCGGGCGCCGCGGCGTTGCGGACCGCTGGCTGCGACTGCTGGGCCAGGCGCTGGCGTTGCTCGTCGGGCAGCGCCTGGTAGGCCTTCCAAGCCGCCTGACGGTCTTCGGGCGACACGCGCCGGGTCTCCTGGAACTGCAGCCGGGCGGTGCGGCGTTCGGCCGGTGTCAGGCGGGCCCACTCCGCCATCCGCGAATGCAGCCGCTGCCGTTCGGCCGCGCTCATGGCCGGAAACCGGTCGGCGACTTCGAGCCACTTGGCCTGGCGCTCGGCTTCGAGCGCGGGCCAGTCGGTCATCAGGGGATGAAGAGCCTGCTGCTGGGCGGGGGTGAGTCGCAACCAGTCGGTGCGTTGCGCCGCCTGTGCCGGCGCCAGACTGAGCAGGGCCAGCAGGAACACCAGCGTCTCGAAGGCGCGGGCGCTCACGGCGCGGGATCGCTGCGCAGAAACTCGGCGAAGCCCGGGTCGGCGTAGGCCTCGGGCGGCAGATCGTCGGCGAGCAAGGCGGCGTCGATGTCGGCCGCGGTGTGGATCTGCTCCTGCATCGTGAAGTGGTCGATGCCGACGAGGCCGGCGACAAGCACCACCAGGGGCATCAGGGCGGCGGCGTGGCGCCACCACGGCAGCGGGCCGCCGAACAGGCCGCCCATCGAACCCGTGCGAACGGCGGCCAGCCCGAGCCCGGGGCCACCGAAGACGGCCGCCGCGGGCTCAACGAGCGGCGCTGCGCTCGCCGGCAACGGGGCCGCCGCCGCCCGCACGGCCCGGGCGCGCTCCAGCGCCTGTTGCCGCGCAAAGCGCAGCCGCTCGGTGGTGTCGGCGGTGAGCGCGGGCTGGGAGGTGGCCAGCACGCCGATGACGCGCGCGGCCATCCGTGCCTCGAGGGCGTCGGTGGCGGGGCGCGTTCGGTTCATCGTTGGATTCCCTTGTTGCTGAGGGCCTTGGCCAGCGCGTGAACGGCCCGCGAGCAGTGAGTCTTGACACTGCCTTCGGAGCAACCCATCACCGCCGCCGTCTCGGCCACGTCGAATTCTTCCCAGTAACGCAACAGGAACGCCTCCCGTTGACGTGGCGGCAGTTCTTCGAGCTCAATCTCGATCAGCCGCAGCACCTGTGTGCGGTACACCGCGTCTGAAGCACTTTCGGTGCCCAGGGTGTCTTCGAGGAGGTGGAGCGACTCCAGCAGGTCGAAATCGCCCTCACCACCGGTACTGCCCTCGAAGTCGCCGAGGTTATGCACCACAGCGGCGCGCACCTTTTCGCGCCGGAACCAGTCCATGGTGGCGTTGGACAAGATCCGCTGAAACAGCAGCGGCAGCTCGGCGGCCGGGCGTTCGGCGTACTTCTCGGCCAGCCGGATCATCGCGTCCTGCACGATGTCGAGTGCAGCGTCGTCGTTGCGTACGGCGTAAGCCGTGCGTTTGAAGGCGCGTTTGTCGACGCTCTGAAGGAAGTCGGCGAGTTCCAGGTCGGTGGCCAACGGGTGAGGGGCGCAGGGCCCTGAACGCCCTGTTTCGGGGCGGCCGGATTATGGCACCCGGGCCCACCTGCACCGGGATGCGCCAAGCCAAGGCAAGCCCTGCATGCATAATGCTGGGTTCGCACAACGTTCTTTGCGGTGCTGGGCGAGCCGTTTCATCCGGGCGGCCGACAGCACCAGGTAGCACCAGGTCTCAGAATCCGTTCAGAGACCGCGCAGGCACCACATCCGCCTCATGAGGGCGCGAAGAGGTGCACCGATGAATTTTCGTCAGAGAAAACCTCAGAGGTTCAACATGGATCTGTCTGCCGCGGAAGTCAAGCGTGCCGCTTCGGCACTCCCGTCTTCTTCTCCCTCCCCCGCATCGCCCGCAGCCGACATCAACGGCTCGGAGATCCTCGTGCGCTGCCTCCAGGCAGAGAACGTCAAGTACCTCTGGGGCTACCCCGGAGGCGCGGTGCTTTACATCTACGACGCGCTGTACAAGCAGGACAGCATCGAGCACGTGCTGGTGCGCCATGAGCAGGCCGCCGTTCACGCCGCCGACGGCTATGCCCGCGCCACCGGCGAGGTTGGCGTGGCGCTGGTCACCTCGGGCCCCGGTGTCACGAATGCCATCACTGGCATCGCCACGGCCTACATGGACAGCATCCCGATGGTGATCATCACCGGGCAGGTGCCGACGCCGGCGATCGGCCTCGATGCCTTCCAGGAGTGCGACACCGTCGGCATCACGCGGCCCATCGTCAAGCACAACTTCCTGGTGAAGGACGTGCGCGACCTGGCGCTGACGATGAAGAAGGCCTTCCACATCGCCCGCACCGGCCGCCCTGGCCCGGTGGTGGTGGACGTGCCGAAGGACGTGTCGCTCAAGACGACCGCCTTTGCGTACCCCGACAAAGTCGAGATGCGCTCCTATAACCCGGTGCGCAAGGGCCACGGCGGGCAGATCCGCAAGGCCGTGCAACTGCTTCTGGGTGCCAAGCGTCCGTACATCTACACCGGCGGCGGCGTCATCCTCGGCAACGCCAGTGCCGAGCTGCGCGAACTGACCGAGCTGCTGGGCTACCCCTGCACCAACACGCTGATGGGCCTGGGCGCCATCAAGGCCAGCGACCCCAAGTTCCTGGGCATGCTGGGCATGCACGGCACCTACGAGGCCAACATGACCATGCAGCACTGCGACGTGCTGCTGGCCGTGGGCGCGCGCTTCGACGACCGCGTCATCGGCAACCCGAAGCACTTCGCGCAGAACGAGCGCAAGATCATCCACGTCGACATCGACCCGAGCTCGATTTCCAAGCGCGTGAAGGTCGACATCCCAATCGTCGGCGACGTGAAGGAAGTGCTGGTCGAGCTGATCGCGCAGATCCGCGAAGCGCAGGCCCGCCCCGACAGCGCCGCGCTGGGCGCCTGGTGGAGCCAGATCAACACCTGGCGCAAGCGCGACTGCCTTGCCTACAAGCACAGCGCCGAGGTCATCAAGCCGCAGATGGTGGTCGAGAAGCTCTGGGAGCTGACCAAGGATCGCGACACCTACATCACCAGCGATGTTGGCCAGCACCAGATGTGGGCGGCGCAGTTCTACCGCTTCGAGGATCCGCGCCGCTGGATCAACTCCGGCGGTCTGGGCACCATGGGCGTGGGCCTGCCCTATGCGATGGGCATCAAGCTCGCCAAGCCCGAGAGCGATGTCTTCTGCATCACCGGCGAAGGCAGCATCCAGATGTGCATCCAGGAGCTGTCGACCTGCCAGCAGTACCGCACGCCGGTGAAGATCGTCTCGCTGAACAACCGCTACCTGGGCATGGTGCGGCAGTGGCAGCAGCTCGACTACGGCGGCCGCTACTCGCACAGCTACATGGACGCGCTGCCCGACTTCGTCAAGCTCGCCGAGGCCTACGGCCATGTGGGCCTGCTGGTCGAGAAGCCGTCCGATGTGGAAGGCGCGCTGCGCGAGGCCATCCGCCTGAAGGACCGCACGGTCTTCCTCGACGTGCGCACCGACCCGACCGAAAACGTCTGGCCGATGGTGCAGGCGGGCAAGGGCATCTCCGAGATGCTGCTGGGCTCCGAAGACCTCTGACCCTCCCGTGCGGGCCGGCGGCCGCCGGCCCGTTTTTCACCCGTTGCTGCGTGGCCAAGGGCCCGGGGTTACCGCCCCGACGTCTGAAGAGCGCGTGGCCAGGACATCCACCATGAAACACATCATCGCCGTGCTGCTCGAGAACGAGCCCGGTGCGTTGTCACGCGTCGTCGCGCTGTTCTCTGCCCGCGGCTACAACATCGAGAGCCTCACGGTCGCACCGACCGAGGACCCGAGCCTGTCGCGCATGACCATCGTCACCACCGGCAGCGAAGAGGTCATCGAGCAGATCACCAAGCACCTGAACCGCCTGATCGAGGTCGTGAAGGTCGTCGACCTCACCGAGGCCAGCTACACCGAGCGCGAGCTGATGCTCGTGAAGGTGCGCGCCGTGGGCAAGGAACGCGAGGAGATGAAGCGCATGGCCGACATCTTCCGCGGCCGCATCATCGACGTCACCGACAAGAGCTACACGCTCGAGCTCACGGGTGATTCCTCCAAGCTCGACGCCTTCCTGCAGGCCATCGACCGCGCCGCCATTCTGGAAACCGTGCGCACCGGCGCCAGCGGCATCGGCCGCGGCGAACGCATCCTTCGCGTCTGAACGGCGCACCCCACACCCGATTTTTACGGAGAGAACCATGAAGGTCTATTACGACAAGGACGCCGATCTCAGCCTCATCAAGGGCAAGAACGTCACCATCATCGGCTACGGCTCGCAAGGCCACGCGCACGCGCAGAACCTCAGCGACAGCGGCTGCAAGGTCACCGTGGGCCTGCGCCGCGGCGGCGCCAGCTGGGTGAAGGTCGAGAAGGCCGGCATCAAGGTGGCCGAGGTGGCCGAGGCCGTGAAGGGCGCCGACGTCGTGATGATCCTGCTGCCCGACGAGCAGATCGCCACCGTGTACAAGAACGATGTCGAGCCGAACATCAAGCAGGGCGCGAGCCTGGCCTTCGCGCACGGCTTCAATGTGCATTACGGCCAGGTGGTGCCGCGTGACGACCTCGACGTGTGGATGGTGGCGCCCAAGGCCCCCGGCCACACGGTGCGCAACACCTACACGCAGGGCGGCGGCGTGCCGCACCTGATCGCGGTGCATGCCGACAAGTCGGGCAAGGCGCGCGACCTGGCGCTGAGCTACGCCGCGGCCAACGGTGGCGGCAAGGCCGGCATCATCGAGACCAACTTCCGCGAAGAGACCGAGACCGACCTCTTCGGCGAGCAGGCGGTGCTGTGCGGTGGCACGGTCGAGCTCATCAAGGCCGGCTACGAGACGCTGATCGAGGCCGGCTACGCGCCCGAGATGGCCTACTTCGAGTGCCTGCACGAGCTCAAGCTGATCGTCGACCTCATCTACGAGGGCGGCATTGCGAACATGAACTACAGCATCAGCAACAACGCCGAGTACGGCGAGTACGTCACCGGCCCGAAGATCGTCACCGAAGAGACGAAGAAGGCCATGCGCCAGGCACTGAAGGACATCCAGACCGGCGAGTACGCCAAAAGCTTCATCCTGGAAAACCGCGCCGGCGCGCCCACGCTGATCAGCCGCCGCCGCATCACCAGCGAGCACAGCATCGAGGTCGTGGGCGAGAAGCTGCGCGCCATGATGCCGTGGATCAAGGCCAACAAGCTGGTCGACAAGAGCCGCAACTGATGGGTCGGCCCCGGACTGGCCCCGGGGCGCTATCCTCGCCCTTGTGAACGACGAATCGAATCAGAGCGCTGAAGACGACGCGCCGGCCCCGCTGCCGCCGCGGCGGCGCGGCATCTACGTGCTGCCCAACGCCATCACGCTGGCGGCGCTGTTCTCGGCCTTCTACGGCATCATCATGGCGACCAACGGCCGCTTCGAGCTGGCCTGCATTGCCATCTTCGTGGCCGCGGTGCTCGACAGCCTCGATGGCCGCGTGGCACGCATGACGAACTCGCAGAGCGCGTTCGGCGAGCAGATGGACAGCCTGTCGGACATGGTGGCCTTCGGGGCCGCGCCGGCGCTCATCGTCTACCAGTGGGCGCTGCAGGACCTGGGGCGCCTGGGCTGGATCCCGGC
>JAIYDH010000176.1 GCA_027487585.1 Rubrivivax sp. | reverse complement strand
CGAGGAGGCCGCCATGCCGGTGATCGTGGTCGCCAACCCCAAGGGCGGGGTGGGCAAGAGCACGCTGGCCATCAACGTCGCGGGCTGCCTGGCCCGTGCCGGGCACCGCGTGATGCTGGGCGATGTCGACCGCCAGCAGTCGTCGCGCCAATGGCTCCAGCTGCGGCCAGCGTCGGCGCGGCCCATCGAGGGCTGGGACGTGGCGGCCGACGACATCGTGCGCCCGCCCAAGGGCACCACGCACGTCGTGCTCGACACCCCCGCCGGCCTGCACGGCAAGCGCCTGGACGCGGTGATGAAGATCGCCGACCAGATGCTGGTGCCGCTGCAGGCCAGCCTCTTCGACATCCAGGCCACCCATGCCTTCGTGCAGGAGCTGCGCACGCACCGCCGCGGCCACGAGGTGAAGCTGGGCCTGGTGGGCATGCGGGTGCGCGAGCACACGCGCTCCAACGAGCAGCTGCAAACCTACCTCGGCACGCTGCCCGTGCCGGTGGTGGGCTGGCTGCGCGACACCCAGAACTACGTGCAGCTGGCGGCGCACGGGCTCACGCTGTTCGACGTGGCGCCCAGCCGCGTGGAGCGCGATCTTGAGCAGTGGCAGCCGCTGTCGGCCTGGCTCGGCGCCTGAAGGAGGGCCGCAACATCATGGCCACCACTTACGCCACTTTGGCCGAACTCGCCGACAAGGTCGGCCAGCCCCTGGGCACCAGCGACTGGGTGCTCGTCGACCAGGCACGCATCAACGCCTTCGCCGACGCGACGGGTGACCACCAGTGGATCCACGTCGACCCCGTGCGCGCCCAGGCCGGCCCCTTCGGCGCGCCCATCGCGCACGGCTTTCTCACACTGAGCCTGCTGCCGATGCTGTTCGACAGCGGATTTGCCATTGCCGATGTGACGATGGGCGTCAACTACGGGCTGAACCGCGTGCGCTTCGTCACCCCGGTGCCGGCCGGGCGCCGGGTGCGCGCGCACTTCAAGCTGCTCGCCTTCGAGCCGCTGAAGGACGCCCCGCGCTTTGGCGCGCAGATGACGGTGGAGGCCACGATCGAGCTCGAAGGCGCGCCGAAACCGGCCTGCGTGGCCGAGACGGTGTCGCGCCGCTACGTCTGAGCGCCTGAGACAACTCCCCCGAAGGTGGGCCCCGGGGCGGCGATGGGGGCCACCCACAATGCCGCGGTTCCGGTAGCAGCAGGAGAAGCCATGAAGGTGTTGCTGGTTGACGATCATCCGCTGGTGCTCTCGGCACTGCAGGCGGTCATCCAGAGCGTGGGCCACGACACCACGGTGGTGGGCGTCGACAGCGCCGCGGGGGCGCGGGCGGCACTGCGCAACGAGGCCGACTTCGACCTCGTGCTGCTTGATCTGGCCCTGGGCGATGCCGACGGCTTCGACGTGCTGGCCGAGTTCCGCAGCACCTACCCGGCGGTGCCGGTGGTGGTGGTGTCGGCCTCCGACCGCACCAGCGACGTCATCCGCGCCATCGACGGCGGTGCGATGGGTTTCGTGCCCAAGAAGAGCAGCCATGCCGAACTGCAGCATGCGCTGAAGCTCGTGATGACGGGTTCGATGTACGTGCCGCCGCAGATGCTGGGCCTGCCGTTTGGCGTGGGCGCTGGCTTGGGCGGCCGCGCGGACGGCTCCGGGGCCGTCGACACCGCGGCGGCTCCGCTGGGGCCCGCCGCGCGCGCCGAACCGCACCAGAAGGTGCCCAGCATGAAGGACATCGGCCTCACCCCCCGCCAGGCCGAGGTGCTGTCGCTGCTGCTGCAGGGTCTGCCGAACAAGCTGATCGCACGCCAGCTCAATCTGAGCGTCGAGACCGTCAAGGACCATGTCGCCGCCGTGCTGCGTGCCCTGGGCGTGAGCACGCGCACCCAGGCCGTGCTGGCCGTGAGCCAGATGACGCAGGGCCAGGGCGCCGGCTTCAGCTGGCGGCCGCCGGGCTCGGGCAGCGCGGGCTGAGCTGAGTCCGGGGGCGCGTGCCGTGAGCAGCCTGCCTGCCGAGCCCTCTGGCGCCTTGCCGGCAGCTGAGGCCGGCGGCGACATCGGCCGCGACGTGGCTGCCGACCACATCCGCGCGCTGTACGTGCAGACGCCGGCCACGCTCACTGGCAACGGCGTCGGCCTGCTGCTGATGGCGATGATCTTCGCGCCGCTGGCGCCGGGCCAGACGGTGGCCGGGTGGGTCGGCATGGCCGCGCTGCTGTGGCTGCTGCGCCTGGGGCACTGGCAGCGCTTTCGCCGCCAGCCCCGTGCCCCCGCCGCCCTGCTGCACGCTTGGCGGGGCAGCTGGAAGGTGCTGGTGCTGTCGCAAGGCGCGCTGTGGGGCTCGGCGGTGTGGTTGTTCTGGGGCCTGGGCACGCCGTACCACAAGGTGGCGCTGATCCTGATCGTCTACTCCTACTGCCTGGGTTCGGTGCAGCTGCTGGCCACGCAGCGCAAGGTGTTCCTCGCCTTCATCAGCCTGGTGCTCACGCCCACCATCGTGCGCATCGCCAGCGACACCGGGCAGGAGTGGCATCTGCAGCTGGCCTTCATCTTGACGCTGTTGTTCTTCTTGACGGTGCTGATGGCGCGCACCTACGGCAATGCGCTCGGCCAAGCGATCTCGCTGAAGCGCCGCACCGACGAGCTGGCGGCACGGCTGCGCCACGAGATGGCCCTGGCCGACGAGGCCCGGCAGACCGCCGACGAGGCGCGCCGCGCCGCCGAGGCCGCCAACCGCGCCAAGACCCAGTTCTTTGCCGCCGCCAGCCACGACCTGCGCCAGCCGCTGCATGCGATGGGCCTGTTTGCCGAGGCCTTGCGCCAGCGTCTGAAAGACCCCGAGGTGGCCTCGCTGGTGAACAGCATCAACGAGAGCGTCGATGCGCTCGAGGGCCTGTTCGGCGAGCTGCTCGACATCACGCGCAT
>JAIYDH010000054.1 GCA_027487585.1 Rubrivivax sp. | reverse complement strand
GGCAAGCCCGACAAGCCCATCGGCAGCTTCCTGTTCAGCGGCCCCACGGGCGTGGGCAAGACCGAGGTCGCCAAGCAGCTGGCCTACGTGCTGGGCATCGACCTGATCCGCTTCGACATGAGCGAGTACATGGAGCGCCACGCCGTGAGCCGCCTGATCGGCGCGCCCCCGGGCTACGTGGGCTTCGACCAGGGCGGCCTGCTGACGGAAGCCGTGACCAAGAAGCCGCACTCGGTGCTGCTGCTCGACGAGATCGAGAAGGCGCACCCCGACGTCTTCAACGTGCTGCTGCAGGTGATGGACCACGGCACGCTGACCGACAACAACGGCCGCAAGTCCGACTTCCGCAACGTGATCATCATCATGACCACGAACGCGGGCGCCGAGACGATGAACAAGTCGACCATCGGCTTCACGACCAAGCGCGAGCAGGGCGACGAGATGGGCGACATCAAGCGCCTGTTCACGCCCGAGTTCCGCAACCGGCTCGACGCCATCGTGAACTTCCGTTCGCTCGACGAGGAGATCATCCTGCGCGTCGTCGACAAGTTCCTGCTGCAGCTCGAGAGCCAGCTCGCCGAGAAGAAGGTCGAGGTCACTTTCACCGACGTGCTGCGCAAGCACCTGGCCCAGACGGGCTTCGATCCGCTGATGGGCGCGCGCCCGATGCAGCGCCTGATCCAGGACACGATCCGCCGCGCGCTGGCCGACGAGCTGCTGTTCGGCCGCCTGGTCGACGGTGGCCGCCTGACGGTGGACCTCGACGACAAGGGCGAGGTGCTGCTGGACATCCAGCCGCCGAAGAAGAGCGACAAGCCCAAGGCCGAAACCACTCCGGCCTGACGCCAGCGCGCCCCGGCTTGGCGGCGATCAGCCGCCGCGCCGGGGTGGCGTGTCTTCGGCCGGATCCTGCCGGTAGTAGCGCACCAGCAGCGCGTACAGCGCGGGGTGCTCCGCGCGCACCCTCAGCGGGTCGACGAAGAAGCTCTCGCTGGCCACCGCGAAGAACTCTTCTGGCGCCGTGGCGCCGTAGGGGTCCAGCACCGTCGCCTCCTCGTGGTCGACGCGCTGCACGAAACGCTCGTACTCGTCGTCGAGCACATCGCACCAGCTGTCGCGGCCGATGCCCGGGGGCAACAGCGGCACGCCATCGGGCAGGCCGTCGGCCATGTCCAGCACGTGCGCGAACTCGTGGATGACGACGTTGTAGCCCTGCTCGGCGCTCTGGCCGGCGCGGCGCACGTCGGGCCACACCAGCATCATCGGGCCGCCTTCCATGGCCTCGCCGGCCAGCGGTTCGTCGTACTCGTGCACCACGCCGTCGTCGTCGGCCTGGCTGCGGCGCGCCACCACGGGCTCGGGGTGCACGACGATGCCGACGAAGCCGTCATAGGGCTCCAGGCCGAGGCGAAGCACCGGCAAGGCGGCCTGCGCGGCAATCGACACCGCGAGCGCGTTGGTCAGCTTCAGGCCGCCGGTGCAGTCGAACTCCTTGCGGTCGAGAAACAGGCTGGTCAGGCGCCGCAGTTCCGCGGCGTCGGCCGGCTCGCGGCGCTGCAGGAAGGGGTAGCGGATGAGGGTGCGCTTCCAGAGGTCGTCCGGGATGGCGCGGCGCTGCACGGCCGAGCGTTCGCGTGCCGATTGCCAACCGCGCCAGAGCCGGCCGAGCATGGTGCGTGCGGCTTTCGGGGTTTCAGGGCAACGCCGGGCCGGCCGGCGCCACGCGCTCGAAACCGTCGCGCGTGAGGCGCAGCACCTCGGCGCGCTGCCCCTGGTCGAGGTCCCAGTCGCTGAGCACGTGGCGCTTGTAGCCCGGCGCCAGCGACTGGCTGCCCGGCCGGTGCGTGTGGCCGTGCACCAGCTCGCGCGCGCCCATGCCGTGCATCCACTTCACGGCCTCGGCGGTGTCGACATCGGCAGCGCTGTCGCCGTCGAACTCGCGCCGGGTGCGGCTGGCCTGGCGGATGTCGGCGGCGATGCGCAGGCGCTCGGCCAGCGGGCGGGCCAGGAAGCCCTCGCGCCAGGACTCGGACCTCACCTCGGCGCGGAAGGCCTGGTAGGGCTCGTCGTCCAGGCACAAGGCGTCGCCGTGGCTGAGCAGCACACGCTGGCCCCAGGCATCGAGCAAGGTGGGGTCGGGCAGGGCGCGCAGACCGGCCTCGCGCCACAGGCGCGGGCCGGCCAGGAAGTCGCGGTTGCCCACCATGAACGCCAGCTCGCGGTGGCTGGCGGCCTCGGCCATGGTGGCCACGCAGGTGGCCTCGAAGGGGCGGTCGATCAGTTCGTCGCCGACCCAGAGCTCGAACAGGTCGCCGAGCATCACCACGCAGTCGGCCGGCGTGTGGCGCAGGTGCGCGGCCCAGGCCGCCGTGGTGCGGGGCATGGCCTCGCACAGGTGCAGGTCGGATATGAAATCGATCGCCCGCCACTCACCAGGAACGGCCATCTCGAAGAAGGCCGGCAGCGGGGGCGAACCGCTGCGCCGAGACATCAGCCGATCTCGACGACGCGCGTGATCAGCACGTCGTCCACCGGCACGTCGTCGTGGAAGCCCTTGCGTCCGGTGCGCACCTTCTCGATGGTGTCGACCACGTCCATGCCGGCGACGACCTTGCCGAAGACGGCGTAGCCCCAGCCCTGGGCGCTTTCGCTCTTGAAGTCGAGGAAGCCGTTGTCGGTGGTGTTGATGAAGAACTGCGCCGTAGCCGAGTGCGGATCGGAGGTGCGCGCCATCGCCAGCGTGTAGTGCTTGTTCTTCAGGCCGTTGGAGGCCTCGTTGCGGATGGGCGCGAGCGTGCCCTTTTGCTTCATGCCGGGCTCGAAGCCGCCACCCTGGAGCATGAAGCCCTTGATGACGCGGTGGAACACCGTGCCATCGTAGTGGCCGGCCTTGACGTAGGCCAGGAAGTTGGCGGTCGACAAGGGCGCGGCCACGTCGTCGAGTTCGATGCGCAGGGTGCCTGCGCTGGTGTCCATCTGCACGGTCTTGGTCATGTCATTTCTCCACGGAAGTCTTGTTGATGGTGATCGGCGTGATCGGCACGTTCTGGTGCATGCCCTGCGCCTGTGTCGGCACGGCCCGGATGCGGTCGACCACGTCCATGCCCTCGATGACACGGCCGAACACGGCGTAGCCGCCGCCGAAGCTGTCCAGCCGCGGGTTGTCGACGACGTTGATGAAGAATTGCGCCGTGGCCGAGTCGGGGTTGTTGGTGCGCGCCATCGCCAGCGTGCCACGCACGTTGCTCAGGCCGTTGCCGGCCTCGAGCTTGATCGGCGCCTTGGTGGGCTTCTCGCGCAGGCG
>JAIYDH010000169.1 GCA_027487585.1 Rubrivivax sp. | reverse complement strand
GCGCCGATCATGATCTTGTCCAGGCGCACGTTGATCTCGTCTTCGGTCCAGAAGAACGAGCTGAAGTCCTGCACCCACTCGAAGTAGCTCACCGTCACGCCACCGGCGTTGCAGATGACGTCGGGCACCACGAGCACGCCGCGGTCGGCCAGGATGTCGTCGGCGCTGGGCACCGTTGGGCCGTTGGCGCCTTCGAGCACCAGCTTCGCGGTCACGCGGCGGGCGCGCTCGGCGGTGATCTGGCCTTCGAGCGCGGCCGGGATCAGGATGTCGCACTTCACGTCCCAGAAGGCCTCGGCATCGCAGCTCTCGGCGCCCTTGAAGCCGCCCACGCCGCCGGTGGCCTTGACGTGCGCCACCAGGTCGGCGATGTCGAAGCCGCGCTCGTTGACGATGGTGCCGGTGTGGTCTTGCGCAGCGACGATCTTGCTGCCGGCCTGCGCGAACAGTTCCGCCGCCGACGAGCCCACGTTGCCGAAGCCCTGCACCGCCACGCGCGCGGTGTTCAGGTCGAGGTTCAGGCGCCGCGCGGCCTCGCGGCCCGTCACGAACACGCCGCGGCCGGTGGCCTTCACGCGCCCCAGGCTGCCGCCCAGGTGCACCGGCTTGCCCGTCACCACGCCAGTGGCGTTGCTGCCGGTGTTCATGCAGTACGTGTCCATCATCCACGCCATGATCTGCGGGTTGGTGTTCACGTCGGGCGCCGGGATGTCCTGCTGCGGCCCGATGATCATGCCGATCTCGCTGGTGTAGCGCCGCGTCATGCGCTCCAGCTCCTTGTTGCTGAGCTTCTTCGGATCGACGCGGATGCCGCCCTTGGCGCCGCCGTAGGGCAGGTTGACGGCGGCGTTCTTGATGCTCATCCAGGCCGACAGCGCCATCACTTCCTCGAGCGTGACGTCGGGGTGGTAGCGCACGCCGCCCTTGCCCGGGCCGCGGCTCAGGTTGTGCTGCACGCGGTAACCCTCGAAATGGGCGACATCGCCGTTGTCCATCTCGATCGGGATGTCGACGATCAGCGCGCGCTTGGGGCGGCGCAGCGTCTCGGCCCACTTGGCCAGGTGGCCGAGGTAGGGCACGACGCGGTCGACCTGGCTGAGGTAGGTGCCCCAGGGGCTGTCGGGGCTGGGGTGAACAAAGGACAGCGGCGAGTGGACTGGGGTCTGCGGGCTTGTGTGCACAACGGCCATGAACGGTGTCTCCGGTGGTGAAGCGGCGGCATCGACCGGCGCCGCCCCTCGTGGGTGGCAGCGCGGTTGCCGCAGCGTGGCGCGCACTGTAGGCGGGCCAGCGCCGAATAGGGTGCCCCGTGCCATGCCACCTTTGCATGGGCGCTGCGCAGGGCCGTCATGGGTGGGGCTGCCGCCTACACTGCCCGCATGCAAACTGATCTCTCCGGCCGCGTGGCCTTCATCGGTGGCGGCAACATGGCCGGCGCCTTGATCGGCGGCCTCGTGCGCGCCGGGCACGACCCCGATGCGCTGGTCGTCGTCGAGCCCTTCGAGGCCCCACGCGCCAAGCTCGCGCAGGAGTTCGGCGTGCACGCGCAGGCCCGCGCCGATGCCCTGCTGGCCGACTGCGCCACCGTGGTGTGGGCCGTGAAACCGCAGCTCTTTGCCGAGGCCGCAGCGCCCTGCGCTGCGTTTGTTGGCGGCGCGCTGCAGATCAGCGTGATGGCCGGCGTGCGCTGCGCGACGATCGCCGCCGCCAGCGGCAGCGCGCGTGTCGTGCGCAGCATGCCCAACACGCCGGCACTCATCGGCCAGGGTATCGCCGGGCTGTATGCCGAGCCCGCCGTGAGCGCGGCCGAACGTGCGGCCGCCGCCGCGCTGTTTGCGCCCACCGGGCAGCTGCTGTGGGTGGAACAAGAAGCCGATCTCGATGCGGTGACGGCGCTGTCGGGCTCGGGGCCGGCCTATGTCTTCTACTTCCTCGAGGCCATGGTGCAGGCCGCCACCGAGATGGGCCTGAGCGCCGAGCAGGGCCGCGCGCTCGGCCAGGCCACCTTTGCCGGCGCCGCGGCGCTGGCCCAGCGCTCGCCGCTGTCGCCCACGGCCTTGCGCGAGCAGGTCACCAGCAAGGGCGGCACCACGCACGCGGCCATCACCTCGCTCGATGCCGATGGCGTGAAGGCGGCCTTCGTGCGTGCGCTGCACGCCGCCCGCGCACGGGCCGAGGAACTGGGCCGCGGCTGAGAGCCTGAGTCAGCGCAAGGCCAGGTCCAGCGCCGTGCCCGCAAACACCGCGAAGCCCAGCCAGTGGTTGGCGCGGAAGGCGCGGAAGCAGCCCTCTCGGCTGCGGTCGCGGATCAGCGTGTAGTGCCACGCGGCCTGCGCCGCCGCTACCACCAGCCCGGCGATGAACCAGCCGCCAAGTCCCAATGAACGGCCGAGCACGCCCCAGGCCAGCAGGTAGACGGCGTAGAAGCCCATCACCGCGGCCACGTCGTGGCGGCCCAGCGTGATGGCGCTGGTCTTCATGCCGATCAACAGGTCGTCGTCGCGGTCGACCATCGCGTACTCCGTGTCGTAGGCCAGCACCCAGAAGAGGTTGGCCACCAGCAGCGCCCAGGCCTGCCAGGGCACGGCGTCGGCGACGGCCTGCACGCTCCACTCGGTGCCGCCCAGCGCTGCCGCAAAGGCCATCGGGATGCCAAAGCTGAAGGCCACGCCCAGCACCGCCTGCGGCATGCTCAGCACGCGCTTGGCATAGGGGTAGAGCAGCGTCACGGCCAGCGCGGCCACGCTCAGCAGGATGGCTGGCACGCTGGTGGTGAGCACCAGGCCAAAGGCGGCCAGTGCCAGCGCCGCGCCCACAGCCAGCGCCTCCTTCACGCTGACCGCGCCGCGTGTGACGGGGCGCGCGGCCGTGCGCTTGACGTGGCGGTCGAACTCGCGGTCGGCGACGTCGTTGACGCAGCAGCCGGCGCTGCGCATCAGCACCGTGCCGGCGACGAACACCCCGAGCAGGTGCCAGCCGGGCCAGCCGTCGGCTGCGATCCACAACGCGCCAAGCGTGGGCCACAGCAGCAGCAGCCAGCCGGCCGGGCGGTTCCAGCGGATCAGGTCGAGCCAGAGGGCCAGGCGACTGGGCGAATCAGGCACAGGAGCTGGGGTAGCCACGCCGCGATTATCCCGGCGCTCCCGGTTCAGGCTTTGGTGCCGCCCCTGCGCAACCGTGTCACCGACGCGGCTGCGCCGATGAGGCTCAGCGGCGCAGCAGGTTCATGAGCGGGCGGCCAGCGCGGTCGCGGTAGACGTCGAAATCGGCGTCCAGGCTCAGCACGTGGCGGATCTTCAGGCGTGCCGCGGCCTCCGCGATGGAGGCGTCAGCCAGGTCGAAAGGCAGGTCGGCGAAGCGCTCGCTGATGCGCAGCACCTCGGTCACCGAACCCTCGGCGGGCGCCTGCAGCGCCAGCGCGCCGCGCTGAACCCAGCGCAGGAAGTCGAGTGCGCACTCGTTACCGATGCGCCGGGCCAGCAAGGCGCACACCTCGGTGGCCACGGGCCAGGTCGACAGCAGCGTGGCGCGCGGGTTGCTTCGCAGCCAGTCCAGCACAGGGCCGTGCCATCGGTCGGCGCCGTTGAAGAGGGCGATCAGCGGGCCGCTGTCCACCAGCACCGGGCCGGCATGGGGCAGGTAGCGGGCTGAGGGCTCCCGCGCCGGCAACGACCGCGTGGCCATGGGTTCAGCCGCGCCGCGCGTGGCGATCGGCAGCCGCCGCCACGAAGCCCAGTCGCCGCCGCGTCGCGAGGTCGGGCGCACCGGCGTGGCGGCCAAAGAGATCGGCCCCCATATCGAAGGCCGAGCGCACGGGACTCGCGGCGTCTTCGCTGCTGAGATAAGCCTGCAGAGCCGCCCGCACGACCTCGCTCGTGCTGAGGCCACTGGCCTGCGCGCGCTGGCGCAATTGCTCTTCGAGGGCGGCGTCGAGCTTGATGGTGACAGTCATGCGGTCGCCCTTGGATGGGAGGCTGTATTACCCAATGTATTACGTTCGCTCGTGTCGGGTCAACCACGGCGTCGGGGCGGCCTTCGGGCCGGATGGTCGCCTCGTCGACAATGGATCACGCCACATGGGGGAGTTAGGGTTGAAGCCGACACTGGATCAGATCGTCTCGACATTCGGCCAGGCCACCAAGGCCAAACTCGGCAGCGCATCGGCGCAAGGCGAGCCCGAAGACCAGCTGCGCGCGCCCTTCGAGCAGCTGCTGCTCGACATGGCTGTGCTTGGCGGCCTGCCCCGCGACAAGCTCGTCGCCGTCGGCGAAACCCGCCTGGCCGAGCAGCACATCCGCCCCGACTACGCCGTCACCGTGCACGGTGCGCTGGCAGGTTATGTGGAGATCAAGGCTCCGGGCAAGGGCGCCGATCCGCGGCGCTTCAAGGGCGAGCATGACAAGGCGCAGTGGAAGCGGCTGCAGTCGCTGCCCAACTTGCTCTACACCGATGGCGGCGAGTTCTCTCTCTGGCGCAACGGCGAACGTGTGGGCGAGCTTGTTCGCCTGGAGGGCGACATCGAGACCGCCGGCGCCTCGCTGCGCGCAGGCCCCGGCCTGCGGGCCTTGTTCGCGGACTTCCTCGGCTGGCAGCCCATCGCGCCCCGCTCGGCGCGCGAGCTGGCCGAGGTGTCGGCCCGGCTGTGCCGCCTGCTGCGCGACGAGGTCGTCGAAGCGCTCGACCGCAAGACCGAGGCGCTCACCACCCTGGCCGCCGACTGGCGCAACCTGCTGTTTCCGCACGCCAGCAATGAGCAGTTCGCCGATGGCTACGCGCAGGCGGTGACCTTCGGCCTGCTGATGGCCCGCGCCCGGGGCATCAAGATCGGCGGCGATCTGCACAAGGTGGCCGAAGGCCTGGCCGACACGGCCTCGCTCATCGGCGCCGCGCTTCAGCTGCTCACCGACAACAAAGCCACGCGGCAGGCATTGGCTACTTCGCTGGGCACGCTGGAGCGCGTGCTCGACGTCGTCGACTGGCCGATGCTGAGCAAGGCCAAGGGTGGCGATGCGTGGCTGTACTTCTACGAGGACTTCCTCGAGACCTACGACAACGCGCTGCGCAAGCAGACGGGCTCGTACTACACGCCGCCGCAAGTGGTGGGCGCGATGGTGTCGCTCGTCGACGAAGCCCTGCGCAGGCCCGGCTTCGGCCTGGCGCGCGGCTTGGCCGACCCCGCCGTGACGGTGTGTGACCCGGCCACGGGTACCGGAACCTACGTGCTGGGTGTGCTGCGCCACCTGGCCCGGCGCGTGGCCGACGAAGAAGGCGACGGCGCGGTGCCTGCGGCCGTGGGCTCGGCACTGCAGCGACTCGTGGCCTTCGAGCTGCAACTCGGCCCTTTCGCGGTGGCGCAGCTGCGGGTGTTTGCCGAGGTGATGGCGCTCACGGGGCAGATGCCGGCGGTGGCGCCACGCATGTTCGTCACCGACACCCTGGGCAACCCGCGCGATGACGGCGGCCAGTTCCCGGGCTACACCGCCGCCATTGGCCAGCAGCGCAAGGCGGCCAACCGCGTGAAGCGCGAGCAGCCCATCACCGTGGTGATCGGCAACCCGCCCTACAAGGACAAGGCCAAGGGCCTGGGCGGCTGGGTGGAAGGCGCCAGCCGCAACAAGGGCGAGTACGCGCCGCTGGACGACTGGCAGCCGCCGCCCGAACTGGGCGTGCACGCCAAGCACCTGCGCAACCTCTACATCTACTTCTGGCGCTGGGCCAGCCGCAAGGTGTTCGAGCCTGTTGAAGGGCAGGCGGCGGGTGGCGGGCGCGGCGTGGTGGCCTTCATCACCGCGGCGGGCTTTCTCAGCGGGCCGGGCTTCGTGCGCATGCGGCAGAAGTTGCGTGCGTCTTGCCACGAGATCTGGGTGATCGACTGCTCGCCCGAAGGCCACCAGCCCGAGGCGGCCACGCGCATCTTCCAGGGCGTGCAGCAGCCGGTGTGCATCGTCATCGGCGTGCGCCAGCGCGACGAGGCGAAGAAGGAACCGGCGCGCGTGCGCTGGCGGGCGCTGCCGGCGGGGCACCGGGATGCCAAGTTCGAGGCGCTGGGGGCGTTGCGGCTGGAGCAGGCGGGGTGGTTGGATTGCCCGACCGAAGAACGGGCGCCGTTTTTGCCGGAGTCGGTAGGGGCGTGGGCCACGTACCCGCCCATCGAGGATCTCTTTGGCTACAACGGGTCGGGCGTGATGCCGGGCCGGACTTGGGTGGTTGCGCCGGACGGAACATCGCTGCGCGAACGCTGGCAGCGGCTGCTCGACGCAGATGCGAGCGATAAGGAACGGCTTTTCCACCCGCACCTTCGCAATGGCGAACCCGGCGACAAGCATTCGCGCAAAGTCGTCGACAAGGGCCTGGGTAGCCAACCGGCTCCGACAGCCGCCATGGCATACGAAACGAACCGAGACCCCACGCTCGTGCGGTATGGATTCCGTACGCTCGATCGGCAGTGGCTGATCGCAGACCCGCGCGTACTGAACCAGCCGAACCCGCAGCTATGGCAGCGGCACTCCGATGATCAGGTTTACTTGACGGTGCCCAGCGACCGGTCCCCAACCAATGGTCCAGCATTGACGGTCACATCCTGCTTTCCGGACTTGCATCACTACGCAGGACGTGGTGGCCGCACGATCCCTCTTCTGAATCAGAGCAACTCGGACGGCAGCAACGTCATACCCTCTTTGCTCGATACGTTGACCGCAGCGCTGGGTCATCGCGTCGATGCGCGGACACTCGTCGCATACGTGGCCGGTATCGCGGCCAGTCCAGCCTATACAGAGCGGTTTATCAGCGAGCTCGCCACCCCCGGCCTGCGCATCCCCTTGACGGCCGACCCCGCCCTCTTCGACGAAGCCGTGGCCCTCGGCCGCCGCGTGATCTGGCTGCACACCTTCGGCGAACGTTTCGCCGACGCCACCGAAGGCCGCGAGCCCGGCCCGCCGCGGCTGCCGCCCGAGCGCCGCCCGCGCGTGCCCAAGGAAGGCGCCATCCCCACCGACGCCGATGGCATGCCCGACCTCATCAGCTACGACGCGGCCCCGCAGCGCCTGCTCGTGGGCCGCGGCTACATCGAGCCGGTGCCGCCGGCTGTGTGGCACTACGAGGTCTCGGGCAAGCAGGTGCTGGTGCAGTGGTTCAGCTACCGCAAGAAGAACCGCGAGCGGCCCATGATCGGCGACCGCCGGCCGCCCTCGCCGCTGGGCGACATCCAGCCCGACACCTGGCTGGCCGAGTACACCACCGAGCTGCTGAACGTGCTCAATGTGCTGGGCCTGCTGGTGGAGCTGGAGCCGGCGCAGGCCGATCTGCTGCGCCGCATCTGCGAGGGCCCGACCATCCCCGCCTCGGCGCTGCCCCTGGGCCCGACCGCGGGCCACCACTCGGCGAGTCTGGACTTCGGCGACGCCTGAGCCCGGCGCCACTTTGGACAGCCTGCCAGCCGCTGGGGCATGATGCCGGCATGACCCGCGACGAACTCCTCGCCCTGCTCGCCCAGCACAAGCCTGTGCTGGCGGAGCGCTTCGGCGTCAAGTCGTTGCGCCTGTTCGGCAGCTTTGCGCGGGGCACGGCGCGTGAAGACAGCGATGTCGACGTGCTGGTCGGGTTCACGGGCCCTGTCACCAGCAATCAGTACTTCGGCGTGCAGTTCTACCTCGAAGACCTTCTCGGCCGAGCGGTGGATGTGGTCAGCGAAACGGCGCTGCGCGAGCGGCTACGGCCCTATGTCGAACGCGACGCGATCGCCGTTTGAGCGGGATCACCGGATCTACCTGGAGGACATGCTGGAGTTCTCCGGGGATGTCGTCGCCTACACCGAGGGCACTTCCCTGGAATCCTGGCAAGCCGATGCGATGCGTGTCGACGCCACGCTGCGCAAGCTCAGCCTCATCGGCGAGGCCGCCACGCGCGTGCCGGACGACATCCGTGCGCTGGCCCCCGCCATCCCGTGGCGAAAGATCGTGGGCCTGCGAAACCGTCTGATGCACGCCTATCCGGCCACGGACGACTCGGCCATCTGGACCATCGTCATGGGCGACGTGCCCGCACTGCAGGCATCCCTGAAGACGCTGTTGGAACAGCTGCCGCCAACGCCAGCGCCCTGAGTACCACGCCCCAGCCGGCGCGCGCGAGACGCGCGCCGTCGTTCGCCAGGCGAAGAACAGTCCGAAGGGACTGTTCTTCGTCCGGGCTCACCCCTCCAGCTGCTTCTGGAACACCAGCCCCGCGTGCTCACGCAGCGCGTGGAACCTGATCTTCGGCCAGTTCTCCTGCATCGCGCGCAGCTCGCCGGCGTATTCGAGCAGCACAGTGGGCGCGTCGACGGCGTCCAGCGCCACGCGGTGGGCGTTGCCGTCGATGAAACGCTGCAGCTCCTTGGCGCCGCCGTTCTCATCGGGACACGTCACCCAGCGCGCCACGTTGTAGCGCGCCGGCATGATGCGCGCCTTGCAGCCGTACTCGTGTTCGAGCCGGTGCGCCACCACCTCGAACTGCAGCTGCCCCACCGCGCCCAGCAGCAGCACGCTGCCGGCCACGGGGCGGAAGACCTGGATCGCACCTTCTTCGCCCAGCTGCGTGAGGCCGGCGCGCAGCTGCTTGGTCTTCAGCGGATCGGCCACTTCCACGCTGCGGAACATCTCGGGCGCGAAGAACGGCAGCCCGGTGAACTGCAGCACCTCGCCTTCGCTCAGCGTGTCGCCCAGCTGCAGCACGCCGTGGTTGGGGATGCCGATGATGTCGCCGGCAAAGGCCTCTTCCAGCAGCTCGCGGCGCTGGCTCATGAAGGTGACCACGGTGTTCGGCCGCAGTTCCTTGCCGCTGCGCGACACCTTCAGGCGCATGCCGCGCTCGAACTGCCCGCTGGCCACGCGCAGGAAGGCGATGCGGTCGCGGTGCGCCGGGTCCATGTTGGCCTGGATCTTGAACACCACGCCGCTGAACTTGGGCTCGGTGGGCTGCACCTCGCGCTGCAGCGCCGCCTTGGCGCCGGGCGGCGGCGCCAGGTCCACCAGCGCGTCGAGCACCTCCTGCACGCCGAAGTTGTTGACGGCCGAGCCAAAGAACATCGGCGTCTGGCGGCCCGCGCGGAACTGCGCCATGTCGAAGGGCGGCGCGGCGTCGCCGAGCAGCTCGATCTCGCCCTGCGCCTGCTCGTACTGCATGCCGAAGCGCTCGGCGTAGGCGGGGTTGTCGAGGCCCGCCAGGATTTCGTCGGCCTGCCCCTTGCGGTCTTCACCGGGGCTGAAGACGCGCATGCGCTCCTCGCGCAGGTCCATCACGCCGTGGAAGGCCTTGCCCATGCCCACCGGCCAGGTGAAGGGTACGACCTCCATGCCGAGCTCGCGCTCGATCTCGTCCATCAGCGCCAGCGGCTCCTTCACCTCGCGGTCCATCTTGTTGACGAAGGTGAGGATGGGCGTGTTCCGCGCCCGGCACACCTGCAAGAGGCGCCGCGTCTGCGGCTCCACGCCGTTGGCGGCGTCGATCACCATCAGCGCCGCGTCCACCGCGGTGAGCACGCGGTAGGTGTCTTCGCTGAAGTCCTGGTGGCCGGGGGTGTCGAGCAGGTTGATGACGCAGTCGCGGTACTCCATCTGCATCACCGAGCTGGCCACCGAGATGCCGCGCTGCTTTTCGATTTCCATCCAGTCGCTGGTGGCGTGCCGTGTGGCCTTGCGCGCCTTCACGCTGCCGGCAATCTGGATGGCGCCGCTGAACAGCAGCAGCTTCTCGGTCAGCGTGGTCTTGCCCGCGTCGGGGTGGCTGATGATGGCGAAGGTGCGGCGGCGCTTCACCTCGCTGGCGGTGCGCTCGGGGGTGGCGGCAGACATGGGCTGGGGCTCGGGGAAACCGCCGATTATCCGGCCGGCGCCCCGGCGGGTGCTCAGTCTTCCAGCAGCGAGCGCAGCATCCAGGCCTGCTGCTCGTGCACCGTCAGGCGCTGCGTCAGCAGGTCGGCAGTGGGCTCGTCGCCGGCCTTGTCGGCGAGCGGGAAGATGGCGCGCGCCGTGCGCGCCACGGCCTCGTGGCCGTCGACGAGGATGCGCACCATCTCCATCGCCTTGGGCGGCACGATGGGCGCATCGGGCACGCTGGCCAGCGCGGCGTACTGCGCGTAGCTGCCGGGCGCCGGGTGGCCGAGGCTCCTGATGCGCTCGGCGATGGGGTCCACCGCCGTCCACAGCTCGGTGTACTGGGTCATGAACATCGCGTGCAGCGAGTTGAACATCGGCCCGGTCACGTTCCAGTGGAAGTTGTGCGTGGTGAGGTAGAGCGTGTAGGTGTCGGCGAGCAGCCGGCTCAGGCCGCCGGCGATGGCGCCGCGGTCGGCCGCGTCGATGCCGATGTGGATGGCCGGGCCCTTGCTCGTGGCGACGGCAGTGGCAGCAGCGGTCTTCTTTTTGCCCATGGTGTGGCTCCAGTTGAGGTGGCGATCGGGTCTCAGGACAGGCGCCTCACGCCCGGCAGCGCGCAGGCGTAGACGCAGTTGCGCAAGGCCGCGATGGCCTCGTAGCGCGGAAAGGTGCGCCGCCACACCAGCACCACGCGGCGCGTGGGCACGGGCTCGCTGAACGGAACGTAGGCCACGTGCGGCTGCGCCTCCGCCGGCACGCTCAAACGCGGCACCACCGTCACGCCCATGCCGGAGGCGACCATGTACTTGATGGTCTCCAGGCTCGAGCCCTCGAAGCTCTTGCGGATGCCCTCGGCACCGCTGGAAAAGCGCGCGTACTCGGGGCAGACCTCGAGCACGTGGTCGCGGAAGCAGTGGCCGGTGCCGAGCAGCAGCATGGTCTCGTTCTTCAGTTCCTCGGCGGTGATGTGCTCGCGCGAGGCCATCGCGTGGGTGCGCGGCACGGCAGCCAGGAAGGGCTCGTCGTACAGCGGCGCCACCGCCAGGCCGGTGTCGGGGAAGGGCTCGGCCAGGATGGCGCAGTCCAGGTCGCCGGTGCGCAGCATGTCGAGCAGCCGCGCGGTGAAGTTCTCCTGCAGCACCAGCGGCATCTGCGGCACGCGCTCGATGGCCTGGCGCACCAGGTCGGGCAGCAGGTAGGGGCCGACGGTGTAGATGACGCCCAGGCGCAGCGGGCCCGAGACCGGATCCTTGCCCGTCTTGGCGATCTCGCGGATGGCTGCGGCCTGCTCGATGACCTGCTGCGCCTGGCGCACGATCTGCTCGCCCAGCGGCGTGGTGCTCACCTCGTTGGCGCCGCGTTCGAAGAGCTTGACGTCGAGCTCTTCCTCGAGCTTCTTCACCGCCACGCTCAGCGTCGGCTGGCTCACGTGGCAGGCCTCGGCCGCGCGGCCGAAATGGCGCTCACGCGCCACGGCGACGATGTACTTCAGCTCGGTCAGCGTCATGGGCTGATTGTGGCGCGCCGAGCCGGCAGGGCTGTGGACCACGGGCGCTTCGACAAGCTCAGCGCGAACGGTGGGTGGGGGGCCTTGCGGTGCATCAGGCCTCGCGGGCGGCCGCTTCGGCGCCCCGCGGCCTCACGCCCCGTTCGGGCTGAGCCTGTCGAAGCCCTGAGGACCACGGGCGCTTCGACAGGCTCAGCGCGAACGGTGGGTGGGGGCGCGAA
The DNA here is from genome assembly GCA_027487585.1 of Rubrivivax sp. Classification (GTDB taxonomy): domain Bacteria; phylum Pseudomonadota; class Gammaproteobacteria; order Burkholderiales; family Burkholderiaceae_C; genus Rubrivivax. The sequence continues at coordinate 5,784 of JAIYDH010000169.1, read as the reverse complement.
CCGTGGGCGGGGGCACCAACGGTGGGTGGGGGCACCAAAGGTGGGTTGGCGCGAAAGGCGCTTGGTGCCGCGCAGTGCGTCAAGCCTTCAGGAACTCGGTCTTCGCGCCCAGCCAGCGGTCGACTTGCCGCTGCGCGCGCTGGGGATGGTCGGCCAGCAGCCGTGCCGCAGTGCTGCGCGCGTGCAGCAGCAGCGGCTCGTCTTCGGCCAGGTCGGCAAAGCGCAGCAGCGCGTCGCCGCTCTGGCGCGCGCCCATGAACTCGCCGGGGCCGCGGATCTCGAGGTCGCGGCGGGCGATCTCGAAGCCGTCGGTCGTTTCGGCCATGGCTTTCAGGCGCGCCTTGCCGGTGGGCGACAGCGGCGCCGTGTACAGCAGCACGCACACGCTGGCCACCGCGCCGCGGCCGACACGCCCGCGCAACTGGTGCAGCTGCGCCAGGCCAAAGCGCTCGGCATGTTCGATCACCATCAGGCTGGCGTTGGGTACGTCGACACCCACCTCGATCACGGTGGTGGCCACCAGCAGCTGCATCGTGCCGTCGGTGAAGAGCTTCATCACCGCCGCCTTCTCGGCCGCGGCCATGCGGCCGTGCAGCAGGCCGACCATCGTGTTCGGAAGCACCGCGCTCAGCTCGGCGTGCGTCGCGGTGGCGTTCTGCAGGTCGACGTGCTCGCTCTCTTCCACCAGCGGGCACACCCAGTAGACCTGCTTGCCTTGCGCCACCTCGTCGCGGATGCGCGCCAGCACCTGGGCGCGGCGCCCGTCTTCGAAGACCTTGGTGACGATGGGCGTGCGGCCGGGTGGCAGCTCGTCGATGGTCGACAGGTCGAGGTCGGCGTAGTGGCTCATGGCCAGCGTGCGCGGGATCGGCGTGGCGCTCATCATCAGCAGGTGCGGCTCCAGGCCCTGGGCGCCGTCATCGCCCTCATCTGCCTCATCGCGATTCGCCAGCTTCTCGCGCAGCGCCAGCCGCTGCGCCACGCCGAAGCGGTGCTGCTCGTCCACCACCGCCAGGCCCAGGCGTGCAAAGGCCACGTCGCGCTGGATCACGGCGTGCGTGCCCACCACCAGGCCGGCGCGGCCGTCGGCCACCGCGGCCAGCATCTCGCGCCGCTCGCGCCCCTTGCGGCTGCCGGTGAGCCAGGCGATGACGATGCCCTGCGGCTGCAGCCACTGCACCAGCTTGCGAAAGTGCTGCTCGGCCAATATCTCCGTCGGCGCCATCAGCGCGCACTGCCAGCCGGCGTCGATGGCGGCAGCGGCGGCCAGCGCGGCCACCACCGTCTTGCCCGAGCCCACATCGCCCTGCAGCAGGCGGTGCATCGGCGTGGGCCGCGCCAGGTCGGCCGCGATCTCGGCCACCACACGCTGCTGCGCGCCTGTGAGCGAGCCGCCCAGCAGCTGCGGCAAGCCCGCCAGCAGCCGCTCGACCAGCCCGCCGGGCCGCGCCCGCAGCGGCGGCGCGCGCAACCGGGCGCGTTCGGCGCGCGCCTGCGCCTGCGCCAGCTGCTGCGCCAGCAGCTCGTCAAACTTCAAGCGCTGCCAGGCCGGGTGGCGATGGCCCTCGAGCGCACCGAGGTCGGTGCCGGGCGGCGGGTTGTGGAGGAAGGTCACCGCCTCCCGCAGGCTGGGCAGGCCGGCGGGCACGCTGCCCTCGGGCAGCAGCTCGTCCAGCTGCGCACGCGGCAGCGCCGACGCGATCACCTTGCGCAGGTAGGCCTGCGGCAGCTGCGCGGTGCTGGGGTACACCGGCGTCAGGCCGGTGGGCAGCGGTGTGTCGGGCGTGACGGCGCGGAACTCCGGGTGCACCATCTCGCGGCCCAAGAAGCCGGCGCGCAGCTCGCCGCGCACACGGACCAGCGTGCCCGGGGCCAGCGTCTTCTGCGTCGACGGGTAGAAGTGCAGCAGCCGCAGCATCAGCTCGCCGCTGTCGTCGGCAATGCGCACCAGCAACTGGCGGCGGGCGCGGGTCTCGACGCGGCATTCGAGCACCGTGCCCTGCACTTGGCCGGCGACGCCGTCGTGCAGGCTGGCGATGGGGGCGAGCCGCGTTTGATCTTCGTAGCGCAGCGGCAGGTGCAGCGCGAGGTCGATGTCGCGCACGAGCCCGAGCCGGGCCAGCGCACGGGCCGGCGCGGACAAGGGCTTCGGGCCCGCGGGTGGCGCTGCGGCTGGGGGCATGGAAGAATTTTCGCCTCGCTGCACGCCAGCGCTTCCAGGGCCGGTCAAGCCCAGGTCATGACATCTGCTCCCGCGCCGGGCGAGTACACGCTCGCCGACTTCGATTTCGAATTGCCGCCCGAGCTAATCGCCCAGCATCCGGCGGCCGAACGCAGCGGCTCCAGGTTGCTCGACGGCACCGGCCCGCTGCCAGCCGACCGGGTGTTCCGCGATCTACCCGGCCTGCTGCAGCCGGGCGATCTGCTGGTGTTCAACGACACCCGCGTCATCAAGGCCCGGTTGCTGGGCGAAAAGCCCACCGGCGGCGCGGTGGAGGCCCTCGTCGAGCGCGTGCTGCCGAACGACGAGGTGCATGCCCATCTGCGCGCCAGCAAGTCGCCGAAGCCCGGCTCGGTCGTGCGCTTTGCCGGCCCCGGCGGCGGCTTCGACGCCCAGGTGCTGGGCCGCGCCGGCCCCGACGACGCGCTGTTCCACCTGCGGTTTCCGGGCTCGCCGCTCGAGCTGCTGCAGCAGCACGGCCACGTGCCGCTGCCGCCCTACATCGAGCACGACGACAGCGCCGACGACGAGCGCCGCTACCAGACCGTGTTCGCCGCCCGCCCCGGCGCCGTGGCCGCGCCCACCGCGGCGCTGCACTTCGACGAGCCGCTGCTGGCCGCGCTGGCCGCGCGCGGCGTGCAGCGCGCCGCCGTGACGCTGCACGTGGGCGCGGGCACCTTCCAGCCGGTGCGCGCCGAGCGCATCGCCGAGCACCGCATGCACAGCGAATGGTTCGAGGTGAGTGCCGAGACCGTGGCCGCCATTGCCGCCGCACGCGCACGCGGCGGCCGCGTCGTGGCCGTGGGCACGACCACGCTGCGCGCGCTGGAGAGCGCCGCGCGCACATCGGCGCCCGGCCCCTTGCAGCCCTACACGGGCGACACCGACATCTTCATCACACCGGGCTTCCAGTTCCGCGTCGTCGATCGGCTGATCACGAACTTCCACCTGCCCAAGAGCACGCTGATGATGCTGGTGAGCGCCTTCGCAGGCCACGCCCACATCCGCGCGCTGTACGGCCACGCCATCGAAAGCCGCTACCGGTTCTTCAGCTACGGCGACGCGATGCTGCTCACCCGTTCGGGCTGAGCCCTTCGACAGGCCTGTCCTGAGCCTCACGAAGGGCTCAGGGCGAACGGTTATGGAATCCGTTCGGGCTGAGCCTGTCGAAGCCCAGCCCCCGCACCACGGTCGCGCCGACAATCGCGGCATGCTCCAGTTCCAGATCCACCGCACCGAAGGCCTCGCGCGCCGCGCCACGCTCACGCTGAACCACGGCGTCGTCGAGACGCCCGTGTTCATGCCCGTCGGCACCTACGGCACCGTCAAGGGCGTGATGCCGAAGAACCTGCACGAGATGGGCGCCAGCATCATCCTCGGCAACACCTTCCACCTCTGGATGCGGCCCGGGCTCGACGTCGTGCGCGCCTTTGGCGGGCTTCACCGCTTCGAGGGCTGGAGCAAGCCCATGCTCACCGACAGCGGCGGCTTCCAGGTCTGGAGCCTGGCCGGCGCCGACGGCAAGAGCCGCAAGATCAGCGAAGAAGGCGTGAAGTTCGCGTCGCCCGTCAACGGCGACAGGCTCTTCCTCACGCCCGAAGTCAGCATGCAGATCCAGACGGTGCTGAACTCCGACATCGTGATGCAGTTCGACGAGTGCACGCCGTACGAGACGGCCGGGCAGCTCACCACCGAGGCCGAGGCGCGGCGCTCGATGGAGCTCAGCCTGCGCTGGGCGCGGCGCTCGCAGGCCGAGTTCGCGCGGCTCGCGAACCCGAACGCGCTCTTCGGCATCGTGCAGGGCGGCATGTACGAAAACCTGCGTGCCGAAAGCGCGGCTGCCATGGCCGAGCTCGACCTGCCCGGCTACGCCGTCGGCGGCGTCAGCGTGGGCGAGCCCAAGGCCGAGATGCTGAAGATCATGGCGCACACGCCGCGCCTGCTGCCTGCTCACAAGCCGCGCTACCTGATGGGCGTGGGCACGCCCGAAGACCTGGTGGAAGGCGTGTCGCAGGGCATCGACATGTTCGACTGCGTCATGCCCACGCGCAACGCGCGCAACGGCCACCTGTTCACGCGCTTCGGCGACCTGAAGATCCGCAACGCGCGCCACAAGACGGACGAGCGGCCGATCGACGAGACCTGCAGCTGCCACGCCTGCAAGGGCTGGACCGACGCCGACGGCACCGTGCACGGCGGCTTCAGCCGCGCCTACCTGCACCACCTGGACCGTTGCGGCGAGATGCTCGGGCCGATGCTGGCCACGATCCACAACCTGCACTACTACGTGAACCTGATGCGCGAGCTGCGCGAGGCGTTGGAGCAGGGCCGCTTCGAGGCCTGGCGGGTGCAGTTCCACGCCGACCGCGCACGCGGGGTGTAGCGCCGCACGGCGCCATGCAAAAGGCCCGCCAGTGGCGGGCCTTGGTACGAGCTCAGCGCAAGAAGCGCTTTACTGTACGCGGAAGTCGTCGTGGCAAGCCTTGCAGGTGCCCGCAGCCGCACCAAACGCGGCCTTGAGCTGATCAAGGTTGTTGGCCTTGGCGGCCGTCGCCAGCTTGGCGACCTCTTCCTGCATCTTCTTGGCAGCGGCGTCGAACTTGGCCCGCTCCGACCAGACGTTGGCCTTGGGCTCGCCCTTGTCGGTGCCCGAGGTGCCGTCGACAAAACCGGCGAACGGCAGGTTGGCCACGAAGGCCACGACATCGGCGTTGGCGGCAGCGGCGGGGCCGTTGAACGGCACGCGGCCGTTGGCCATGGCACCGATGCGGCCGAAGTGGGTGGCCATCACCTGGAAGGAGGCCTTGCGGTACTTGACCGCGTCCTCGGGCTTCTGGAACTGCGCGGCGGCGGGCAGCGCCGTCGCGAGGCCGACAACGGCCGCGCACACGAGCATCAAACGGGACATGGAGACCTCCTGGAAGGATTTGATGAGCCGGCGCAGTGTAGCGAGGCGCGGCTGCTTCGGGATTCCCCCGATGCCGCAGCGCCGGGTCGGCCCGGGCTCGGGGTATGGTTCCATCTTCGCCACGCTGTCGCCCGTGACACCACCGCTTATGTCCACTGCCGCCGTGCCCACCCGCGTCTGGGATCTGCCGACGCGCCTGTTCCACTGGTTGCTGGCCGCCGCCGTGATCGGCTGCGTGGTGACGGCCAAGATCGGCGGCGGCGCGATGCTGTGGCACCACCGGCTCGGCCACCTGGTGCTGGCGCTCATCGTGTTCCGGCTCGTCTGGGGGCTGGTGGGCGGGCGCTGGAGCCGCTTCTGGAGCTTCATCTATGCGCCAGCGACGCTGGTGCGTTATCTGCGCGGCAGCGCGCGGCCCGGCGAACAGCTCGATGTCGGTCACAGCCCCACCGGTGCGCTGTCGGTGTTTGCGCTGCTGGCCTTGTTGATGGCGCAGGTGGGCAGCGGGCTGATCTCCGACGACGAGATCGCCTTCATCGGGCCGCTGAACCGCTACGTCAGCACCGACACCGCGCTCCTGGCCACCAGCCTGCACAAGACCTGGGGGCAGTGGCTGATCCTCGGCATGGTGGCACTGCACGTGCTGGCCATCGTG
>JAIYDH010000080.1 GCA_027487585.1 Rubrivivax sp. | reverse complement strand
CTGGCGGGCGGTGAGCTTGGGGCTGTCTTCCATGGCGGGGCCCGGGGCGAGGCGCGGGCTGTCAATCCATCCAGGCCTGTAGTTTCATCCAGAAAGCGCAAGATGCCAAGTGCAAGCTCCCTCGTCGTGGTCATCGGCACCGGCGGCACCATCGCTGGGGTGGTAACCGACACCGCCGCGCGTCCGGGCGCCCACCTCGGTTACGAGGCCGGCGCGCTGACGGCCGACGCCCTGGTGGCCGCCGTGCCGGCGCTGGCTGCGCTGCCGCTCGAGACGCACTCTCTGGCGCAGCTCGACAGCAGCGACATGGACCACGCCACCTGGCAGGCCCTGGCCCTGGCCGTGACGGCGCACCTGGCGCGGCCCGAGGTAGCCGGCGTGGTGGTGACGCACGGCACCGACACGCTCGAAGAAACCGCCACCTTCCTGCAGCTCACCGTGGCCGCCACCAAGCCGGTGGTGATGACCGCCGCCATGCGGCCGGCCACCGCACCCTCGGCCGACGGGCCGCAGAACCTGCTCGATGCCGTGAGGCTGGCGACCATGCCCGGCGTGACGGGGGTGCTGCTGGCCTTTGGCGGCAGCGTGTACGCCGGCACCGAGGCGCGCAAGCTGCACGGCTACCGCATCGATGCGTTCGGCGGCGGTGACGCGGGCCCCTTGGCGCTGATGCAGGACGGCGCCCTGCGCCCACTGCGGGCCTGGCCCGCGCCCGACGGCCACGCGGCGGAGGTGCTGGCGCAGCCGCTGGCGGACTGGCCGGTGGTGGACATCGTCACCAGCCACGCCGGTGTGCGGGGCCAGACGATGTTGGCGCTGGTGGCTGCCGGTGCGCGCGGCATCGTCGTTGCCGGCTCGGGCAACGGCAGCGTGCACCGCGAACTGGAGTTGGCCGCGGAGCAGGCTCAGCGGCAAGGTGTCACCGTCTGGCGCGCCTCGCGCTGTGTGCTGGGCGGCGTGGTGGGCGAGGTGCCGGGCAACGCGCAAGGCGGGGGCTCCGCCTACGCGCTGCCGCATGCCGGCGACGCCACGCCGGCGCAGGCGCGTGTGCGCCTGCTGCTGTCGCTGCTGCTGCAGCGCCAGCGACAGCCGGGGCCTTAAGCCACCGTCAGCACCACATTGATGTTGCCGCGAGTGGCGTTGCTGTAAGGGCAGACCTCGTGCGCGGCGGCCACCAGTTGCTCGAGCGCGGCGCGCTCCATGCCCGGCACCGAGATCTTGAGGGCCACGTCCACCAAGAACGCGCCGGCTTTGCCCGTCATCGGGCCGATGGAGACAGCGGCGTCGATGGTGGGTTCGGCAGCCATCGGCGTCTTGGTGCGCGCGGCCACGGCCTTCATGGCACCGATGAAGCAGGCGCTGTAGCCGGCCGCGAACAGCTGCTCGGGGTTGGTGCCGGCACCGCCCGCACCGCCCAGTTCCTTGGGCGTGACCAGGGTGGCGCTCAGCGCGCCGTCGTCGGACCGGGTGGTGCCCGTGCGGCCGCCGGTGCTGGTGGCGCGGCCGGTGTAGATCGCTTTGTCGATGGCCATGGGGTGTCTCGCTTTCCTTGAAATGAACGTCGGGAGTGAAACGGCCTGTTCAGGCCGCGGTGGAAGACTCGGGGTTGGCGGCCAGCGCCCTGGCCAGACGCTGGCGCAGCTGCTGCAGCTGCGCCGCTAGATCGCTCAGCTCACCTAGCGTGCAGCCGCTGGCGGCGGCCACGGTCTGCGGCACGGTTTCGGCACGGGCGCGCAGCGTGCGGCCGGCGGCACTGAGGGCGATGCGCACCCGGCGCTCGTCGGCCGCGTCGCGCAGGCGCAGCACGAGGCCGGCTTGTTCGAGGCGCTTGAGCAGCGGCGTCAGCGTGCCGGAGTCGAGCGCCAGCCGCTCGCCGATCTCGCCGACACCCAGGCCGTCTTGCTGCCACAGCACCAGCATCACCAGGTACTGCGGGTAGGTCAGGCCCAGCGGCTCGAGCAGCGGCTTGTAGAGCTTGGTCATCGCCAGCGACGAGGCATAGAGCGCGAAGCAGAGCTGGCGGTCGAGATCCAGCCACGAGGCGGCGGGCTGGGGCGGCTGGCGGCGGGGCATGGGTCGAGACTGTACCGGCTGCACGAAATCAAATTGCGCGCAATAAAAACTTGTCCTAGCTTCGGACAGGGGCATGGCCGTGTCAGTCGGCGGCCTGCAAGCCTTCGAGTTCGGTCTGCAGCTCGAGCCAGCGCTCCTCGAGCATCGCCACCTCGGCGGCGGCGTGGGCGAGGCGACGGCCGAGTTCGGCGTAGTCGCCGCTGGGTGATGCGAGGCCGGCTTCGATCTCGCGCTTCTCGGCAGCCAGGCGGGCGAGCCTCTCGTCGATGCGTTGCAACTCGTTGCGCAGCGGGCGCGTGCGCTCGGACTGCTTCACGCGGGCCTGCTTGGCCTGCTGGCGGCTCTCGCGGGTTTCGCGCGTTTCTGGCTTGGCCGCGGCAGGTGCCGGTGCGGGCGATGCCGCCTTGGCCACCGGGCGGCTGACGGTCTCCACCACCGCGGCCCTCGGTGGCTCGGGCGCCGGCTGGCCGCGCGCGGCGGCGCGGCTCACGTCGAGCAGCCACTTCTGGTAGTCGTCGAGGTCGCCGTCGAAGGGCTGCACGCGGCCACCGGCGACGAGCCAGAACTCGTCGCACACCTCGCGCAGCAGCGCGCGGTCGTGGCTGACGAGCATGACCGTGCCCTCGAACTCGTTGAGCGCGATCGACAGCGCCTCGCGCGTGGTGAGGTCGAGGTGGTTGGTGGGCTCGTCGAGCAGCAGCAGGTTCGGCCGCTGCCACACCAGCATCGCCAGCACCAGGCGCGCCTTCTCGCCGCCACTCAAGGATCCCACGGCCTGCGAGACCATGTCGCCCGTGAAGCGGAAGCGGCCGAGGAAGTCGCGCAGCTCCTGCTCGCGCGCGGCGGGGCCGACATCGCGCGCCAGGCGCACCATGTGCATCAGCGGGCCATCGCCCAGGCTCAGCACGTCGAGCTCCTGCTGCGCGAAGTAGCCGATGACGAGGCCTTTGCCCTCGGTGGTGGTGCCGCCGAGTGCCGGAAGTGCTCGTGCGATGGTCTTCACCAGCGTGCTCTTGCCCTGGCCGTTAGCGCCCAGAATGCCCACGCGCTGGCCGGCCAATACGCTGCGGCTGAAGCCCTTCACGATGGCAGCATCACCGTAGCCGCAGGCCAGCCCGTCGAAGCTGAGCATGGGGTTCGGCAGGCTCTGCGGCTCGCGGAACTCGAACTCGAAGTCGCTGCTGGTGAGCACCGGCGCGAGCTTTTCCATGCGCGCCAGCGCCTTGACGCGGCTCTGCGCCTGCTTGGCCTTGCTGGCCTTGGCCTTGAAGCGGTCGATGAAGCGCTGCAGGTGGGCGATGCGCTCCTGCTGCTTGGCGTAGCTCGCCGAGGCCAGCTGCATGCGCTCGGCGCGCATCTCTTCAAAGGCTGTGTAGTTGCCGCCATAGCGCGTGAGCACCTGTTCGTCGAGGTGCACGGTCACGCGCGTCACGGCATCGAGGAACTCGCGGTCGTGGCTGATGATGACGAGCAGCCCGTCGAAGCGCTTGAGCCAGCTCTCCAGCCACACGAGGGCGTCGAGGTCGAGGTGGTTGGTGGGTTCGTCCAGCAGCAGCAGCTCGGCCGGGCACATCAGCGCGCGCGCCAGCTGCAGCCGCATGCGCCAGCCGCCGCTGAAGCTGTTGACGGGCGCGTCGAGCTGGCTCGTCTTGAAGCCCAGGCCCTGCAGCAGCGACTGCGCACGCGAACGCGCATCAAAGGCGCCGGCCTCGTCGAGCGCCATGTGGGCATGGGCCATGGCCTCGCCGTCGCCTTCGCCGTTGTTCATGGCTTCGGCGGCGGCCAGTTCGCGCTGCGCGGCCACCAGCGGCAGATCGCCGGCGAGCACGTAGTCGGTGGCGCCGTCGTCGGTTTCGGGCATGTCCTGTGCCACCTCGCCGACGCGCCAGCGCGGCGGGATCTCGACATCGCCCTGGTCGGCCTGCAGCTTGTGCGTGAGCAGCGCGAAGAGGCTCGACTTGCCCGCGCCATTGCGGCCGATGAGGCCGACCTTCTCGCCGGGCTGCAGCACCAGGTTGGCGCCTTGCAGCACGACCTTGACGCCGCGGCGCAGGGTGATGTCGCTTAAGGTGATCACGGCAAAAACCGCAGCGCTGCGGCCTCGATCAGGAGCACCTGCTCGTCGCCTGCGCTGGTGGGCAGCCCGATGATCGGCAGGCGCGGAAACGCGCGGTGGAAGTGCTCGATCTCGTGGCCGATCTCCAGCACCAGCACGCCGTCGCGGGCGAGGTGAGGTCGCAGGCCAGCGAGCAGCGGGCGGATGAAGTCCATGCCGTCGGTGCCACCGGCCAGCGACATCGCCGGCTCGGCACGGTATTCGGGCGGCAGCGCCGACATCGAGCGGCTGTTGACGTAGGGCGGATTGCAGATCACCAGATCAAAAGGCTCGGGCTCGGCGATGGCGGCCCAGCCGTCGCCCTGGGCCAGGCGGACGCGGCCGGCCAGGCCGTGGCGCTGCACGTTCAGTGCCGCCACGGCCAAAGCGTCGGCGCTCAGGTCGGTGGCCAGCACCTCGACATCGGGCCAGGCCAGGGCCGCCAGCACGGCCAGGCTGCCGTTGCCGGTGCACAGGTCGAGCACCCGGCGCGTCTCGGGCGCGAGCCAGGCGTCGAGCGCGCCACTGCTGTCGGCATCGGCCAGCAGTTCTGCGATCAGCGAGCGCGGCACGATCACGCGCTCGTCCACCGTGAAGGGCACCCCCTGCAACCAGGCCTCGCCCGTGAGGTAGGCCGCGGGCTGCCGCGTGTGGATACGCCGCGCGAGCAACTCGTCGATGCGCGTGGCCTCGGCCGGCGACACGGTCCGTTCGGCGTGCTCGTCGAGTGCGTCCAGCGGCAGGCCCAGCTGCCACAGCAGCAGCCAGGCCGCCTCGTCGTGGGCGTTGGTGGTGCCGTGGCCGAAGGCCACGCCGGCCGCCGCCAGCCGTGCCGCTGCCGCGTGCACGGCCTGGGTCAAGCTGGTCACGACAGCAGCGCCTGCAGCGTGCGGCGGTACACACGCGCCAGCGGCTCGATGGCGTCGACATCGACCCACTCGTCGACCTTGTGCGCGCTGGCGTTGCGCACGCCAAACTCCATCACCTGCTCGCACAGCGTGGCCAGGTAGCGCCCGTCGGAGGTGCCGCCGGTGGTGCTGAGCACGGGCGTGATGCCGAACTCGGCCTCCACAGCCGCCGTGAGCGCCCGGTGGAGCGACCCCGGGCGCGTGAGGAAGGGCTCGCCGCCCAGCGCCCACTCGATGCCGTACTCGAGGCCATGCCGCTGCAGCAGTGCCTCGAAGCGCGCGCGCAGGCTGTCGGCCGTGCTCTCGGTGCTGAAGCGGAAGTTGCAGTCCACCGCCACCTCGCCCGGGATGACGTTGCCCACGCCGGTGCCGCCGTGGATGTTGCTGACCTGGAACGTGGTGGGCAGGAAGTGCTCGTTGCCCGCGTCCCAGTGCGTGGCCGCGAGTTCGGCGATGGCCGGTGCCACCTGGTGAATGGGGTTGCGCGCGAACTGCGGGTAGGCCACGTGGCCCTGGATGCCGCGCACCACGAGCCGCGCCGACAGCGTGCCGCGGCGGCCGTTCTTGACCATGTCGCCGACACGGTCCACCGAGGTGGGCTCGCCCACCAGCGCCGCTAGCGGCCGCAGGCCGCGTGCGCGCAGCACCTCTACCGCGTAGGCCGAGCCGTCGTCGGACGAGCCTTCTTCGTTGGACGTGAACAGCAGCGCCACGCTGCCGGCGTGCCGGGGCTCGGCAGCGACGAAGGCCTCCGCCGCCACCGTCATGCAGGCCACGGCGGTTTTCATGTCGCAGGCGCCGCGGCCGTAGAGCCGGCCGTCGCGGTGCGTGGGCACGAAGGGGTCGCTCGTCCACTGCTCGCGCGGGCCGGGCGGCACCACGTCCACGTGGCCGGCCAGCACCAGCATGGGCCCGGGCACGCCGGCATCGTGCACGGCCCACAGGTTGGCCACGCGGGCCGCGCCTTCGCCGGCATCCAGCCGCTCGCAGGCAAAGCCGGCCGCGGCCAGACGCTGCTGCAGCAGGGTGATGGAGCCGGCTTCGTCAGGCGTGACGCTCGGGCAGGCGATCAGCGCCTCGGTCAGGCGCAGCGCGTCCAGGCTCATCGAGCGTTCACCCCCGCATCCACGGCGGGTTGGCCAGGCGCGGGTCTTCCGGCTGCACGTCGATGGACCACTCGGTGTAGCTGGCGGCCTCGGGCTCGTCTATCTTGGTTGCCGCACGCGAGACCGGGGCCTGTTCGTTTTGCAGCCGCCACAACAGGTTGGTCGGTGAATCGGCGTAACTCAGGCCCTCGTCGCGCGAGACGATACCTTCGTTGATGAGGCGGCCGAGGTCCTGCTCGAAGGTCTGCGAGCCTTCGGCCAGGCTCTTCTCCATCGCTTCCTTCACCGAGGACAGATCGCCCTTTTCGATCATCTCGGCGATGAGCTTGGTGTTCAGCAGCACCTCGACGGCCGGGACGCGCCCGCCGGCATTGGCGCGCAACAGGCGCTGCGACACGATGGCCTTCAGGCCCGAGGCCAGGTCCGAGAGCAGTGTCGGACGCGCCTCGGGCGCGTAGAAGCTCAGGATGCGCCCAAGCGCGTGATAGCTGTTGTTGGCGTGCAGCGTGCTCAGCACCAGATGGCCCGACAGCGCGTAGGACAGCGCTGCGCTCATCGTCTCGCGGTCGCGGATTTCACCGATGAGGATGCAGTCGGGTGCCTGGCGCAGCGCGTTCTTCAGCGCGATCTGCAGGCTCTGCGTGTCGCGGCCCACCTCGCGCTGGTTGACGATGCTCTTCTTGTTGCTGAACAGAAACTCGATCGGGTCTTCGATGGTGAGGATGTGGCCCGTCATCTGCTGGTTGCGCCACTCGATCATCGAGGCCAGCGTGGTGCTCTTGCCGGTGCCGGTGGCGCCCACCATCAGGATCAGGCCGCGCTTCTCGGTGATGATCTGATTCATCATCGGCGGCACACCCAGGGTCTCGAGAGACGGTATGTCGAATGGGATGCAGCGGAACACCGCCGCGATCGAACCGCGCTGCTTGAAGGCACTCAGGCGAAAGCTGCCCACGCGCGGAATGCTGATGCCGACGTTGAGCTCGCCGGTTTCCTCCAGCTCCTCCATCTGCTGTGGCGCCAGCAGCTCGGCCAGCAGCTGCCGCGTCTGAGTGGTCGTGAGCAGCTGATCCGACAGTTGCAGGATCTGGCCGTGGATCTTGATGAGGATCGGCGTGTTGGCCGACATGTACACGTCGGACGCGTGCTTCTCCGCCATCAGGCGCAGCACCCGCTCGAGATTGTTTGCCATGGTTAACGTGCCCCCAAGCTCGCTGCGCTCGATACCCCCCGAGGGGGCCGCTCGCCAGCGCTCGGGCGAAGCCCGCCCGCGGCTCTTGCTTGGTCGTCAGCCATGGTGTTCCCTTCAGGCTCTGAGCAGTTCGTTGATGCTGGTCTTGCTGCGCGTCTGCGCGTCGACGCGCTTGACGATGATGGCGGCGTACATCGTGTACGGCGTGCCGTCGGCGGCCGTCTTGGGCAGGCCGCCGCTGACGACCACGCTGCCGCTGGGCACGCGGCCGTAGCTGATCTGGCCCGTGGCGCGGTCGAACAGCGG
>JAIYDH010000021.1 GCA_027487585.1 Rubrivivax sp. | reverse complement strand
GCCCCGCGCCAGGGGCCGCTCTGGCCAAAATGGGCGCCATGACACGCACACCCCTCGTTGCAGCCTCGCTGCTGGCGCTGGCCCTGGGCGCACCCCCCGCCAGCGCCGCCCCGCCCTTGCCCCTGGAGCCCTGTCGGCTGCGCGGCGTCGAGCACGACGCGCTGTGCGGCGTGCTCAAGCGCCCGCTGAACCCGGCCGAGCCGCAAGGCAAGACCATCGAGCTGCACGTGGCCGTGCTGCCGGCGCTGGCGCGCAACAAGAAGCCCGACCCGGTGTTCATGCTCGCCGGCGGCCCGGGCCAGAGCGCCATCGGCCTGGCGCCCACGGCCGAGCGCCTGTACGCACGGCTGCTGAACCGGCGCGACGTGGTGCTGGTCGACCAGCGCGGCGTGGGCCGCAGCGCGCCGCTGGTCTGCGACGAAGGCGAGGCCACCGCCCCGCTGGCCGACCGCATCGACAACGAGGGCGTGATCCGGCTGCTGGCGAGTTGCCGCGAGGCGCTGCAGAAGCTGCCGCACGGTGATCTGCGCCAGTACACGACGACGATCGCCATGCAGGACATCGACGCCGTGCGCGCCGCGCTGGGCGCCGACCGCATCAACGTCATCGGCGGCAGCTACGGCACGCGCGCCGGGCTCGAGTACGCACGGCAGTTCCCGCAGCGCGTGCGCCGCCTGGTGCTCGACGGCGTGGCGCCGCCCGACATGGCGCTGCCGGCCACCTTCTCGCCCGACGGGCAGGCGGCGCTCGACGCGGTGTTCGCCGCCTGCGATGCCGACAAGGGCTGCAACGGCCGCCACCCGCAGCTGCGCGAGCGCTGGCGGGCACTGGTTGCGGCCTTGCCCAAGCCGATGCCCGTGACGCACCCGCTCACCGGCGCGGTGGAAACGCTCACGGTGACCCGCGATGTGCTCGCCGGACAGGTGCGCCTGCCGCTGTACGTGCCGGCGCAGGCCGCGGCGCTGCCGGCGGCCATGGACCGCGCCACGCGGGGCGACCTCGGCCCGCTGCTGGCGCTGAACATGGGCATGAGTTCGCGTCGCGACACGCAGCTGGCCGCCGGCATGCACTTCAGCGTCATCTGTGCCGAAGACATGCCACGCATGGCGCAGTCGCAAGACAAGCCCGGCACCGACTTCGGCAACGGCTTCGCCGATCTCTACACCCGCATCTGCGCCAGCTGGCCGCGCGGCAGCGTGCCAGCGGAGTTCTACCGCGTGGCCACGCTGGCCGCGCCGACGCTGGTGCTGTCGGGCGGCGCCGACCCGGTGACGCCACCGCGCCATGGCGAGCGCATCGCCAAGGCGCTGGGCGCTTCGGCGCGCCACGTGGTCGTGCCGCAGGCCGGCCACGGCGTGATGGCCCTGCCCTGCGTGCGCGACGTGCTGTTCCGCTTCATCGATGCCGACACCGACGCCGCGGCGCAGCAGGTCGATGCCGGCTGTGCGGCGGCGATTCCGCGGCCTGCTGCCTTTGTGCCGCTGGCCGCGGCCGCCAACCCGGGAGCGCCGAAATGATCCACGTGCAAGACCTCCACAAGCGCTTCGTCCAGGGCGGCGGCGGCTTCATGGGCCTCTCCCGCAGCAAGGCCCGCGTGGTGCAGGCCGTCGACGGCGTGAGCTTCAAGGCCGCCGACGGCCGCATCACCGGCCTGCTGGGCCCCAACGGCGCCGGCAAGACGACGACGCTGCGCATGATCGCGGCGCTGCTGACGCCGGACGCCGGCCGCATCGAGGTGGACGGTGTCGACGTGGCCAATTCGCCAAGCGCGGCCCTGGCGCGGCTGGGCGTGCTGTCGGATTCACGCGGCCTGTACCCGCGCCTGACGGCGCGCGAGAACATCGTCTACTACGGCCGGCTGCATGGCATGAGCGCCGCCGCGGCCAGCGCGCGCGCCGACCGCCTGGCGCAGGTGCTCGAGATGCAGCCGCTGCTCGACCGCCGCACCGACGGCTTCAGCCAGGGCGAGCGCATGAAGACGGCCTTGGCGCGCGCCCTGGTGCACGACCCGCCCAACATCGTGCTCGACGAGCCCACCAATGGCCTGGACGTGCTGGCCACGCGCGCCTTGCGCGAGGCGCTGCGCCGCCTGCGCGACGACGAGGGCAAGTGCATCGTGTTCTCGACGCACATCATGCAAGAGGTCGAGCGGCTGTGCGACCAGGTCGTCGTCGTCGCCCAGGGCCGCACGGTGGCCGAGGGCACGGTGGCCGAGCTGTCGCGCCAGGCGCAGCAGACCGACTTCGAGGAAACCTTCGTGCAGCTGGCGTTTCCCGCCCAGATGCATCAACCCTTTGGCCCGCAGACGGAGCCCGCCCGATGATCGCCGCCGCCCTGACCGTGTTCCGCAAGGAGCTTGTCGACGCCCTGCGCGACCGCCGCACGCTGGTGATGGTGCTGCTGTCGAGCGTGGCCCTCGGGCCGCTGGTGCTGGTGCTGATCAGCGCGCTCGTCTCGGGCTTGGAAAAGCGCGCCGAGGCGCGCGAGGTGGTGGCCATCGGCATGGAGCACGCGCCTACTCTGCGCAACTACATCGAGCGCCAGACCTTCACCGTGCGCGACGCGCCGGCCGATCACGAGACCTTGCTGCGCGACAACAAGCTCGGCGATCCGGTGGTGGTGGTGGCACCCGGCTTCGAGGCCGCCCTGGCGCGCGGCGAGATGCCGCTGGTGGAGGTGGTGTCGAGCAGCTCCAACCAGCGCGCGCAGGCCGGCGTGCGCCGCATCACGGCACTGCTGCAGGGCTTCAACACCGAGCAGGCCACGCTGCGGCTGGTGATGCGCGGCGTGAGCCCGGCGATGCTGCGGCCGGTGGAGGTGGAAGAGCGCGACGTGGCCGACCGCACCGCGCGCGCCGCGCAACTGGCGACGATGGTGCCCTACTTCGTGCTGATGGCAGTGCTGTACGGCGCGCTGAGCGCGGCGCTCGACACCACCGCCGGCGAGCGCGAGCGCGGCTCGCTGGAGCCGCTGCTGATGAACCCGATGCCGCACGCCGCGCTGGTGCTGGGCAAGTGGGGCGCCGTGGCCGCGGTGGGCATGCTGATCGCGCTGCTGAGTTGTCTGAGCTTCCTGCCCGGGCAGTGGCTGATGCGCAGCGAGGCACTGGCGGCGATGTTCCGCTTCGGGCCCTACGAGGCGGCGGCCTTCATCGCGCTGCTGCTGCCGCTGGCCGGCGCGCTGGCCGCGCTGCTGATGGCCATTGCCATCCGCAGCAAGAGCTTCAAGGAGGCGCAGGCCGGCACGACCGTGGTGGTGCTCGCGGTGTCGCTGCTGCCGATGGTGACCATCTTCAACCAGGAAGGCACGGCACCGTGGCACTACTGGGTGCCGGCGCTGTCGCAGACCACCCTGATGGGCAGCGTGCTCAAGGGCGAGGTCGTGAGCCTGCCCAACGTGGCCGCCTCGGTGGGCTCGAGCGTGCTGCTGTGCGCCGTGGCGCTGGTGCTGGTGAGCCGGCTGCTGAGGGCGGCCGCACTGAAGTGATCAGGCGGCCAGCCGCAGGCTCTGGCGGCTGCGCGCGAGGCTGACCTCGTCCTGCCAGGGCAGCTCGTGGATCAGGGCGTGCAGTGCCAGCAGGCGCTGGCCATCGGGCAGGCACAGGCCCGCGCCGTCGTGCAACTCCACGTTGGCCAGGACCACCATCGGGTCGTCCATCGCCACCACATTGGCGCGCACCTCGCGCCATTCCCAGGCCACGCCGATGCGGCGGCCGCCTTCGTCGACACCCCAGACAGCATGGCCGCGGTGCAGGCCGGGCACATCGTCGTCGTCTTCGACCGAGGTGCCGAGGTGGCGGAAGCGTGGGGCCATCGAATGCCAGTCGTACACACCGGTCACGACCTTGGGCCAAGTCACGATGTGCCAGCTCGGAATCGCCATCACAATCTCCATTTGCGTCTCGTAGGATGGGCGGAAGTGTTTGCTTATCGAGCCGCCACGCGCAAGCTATCAACTCTGTCAGGTAGCCACGGCGGATGCGCCACCAAGATCTCCTCGACATCGGCCAGGCCAACGATCTGCGCAGCTTCGAAACGGGGCTCGTGCGACTTGCGGGCGAGCTTGATTTTCCTCTCGTCAGCGCGGTGCTGATCGTCGAGGAACCCGGGTATGACCCGTTGGCCGTATCGGTGGGCAACACTCCACAGGAGTACCTTACCTCTTTCAACAGCGCTCTCGATGGGCAGCGTGATCCGGTGCTGCAGCAGTTGAAGAATCTCAGCCGTCCCGTGATCTATGACCAATCGACCTATGTTCGTGGTCAGGCTGCCGACCTTTGGGAGCACCAGGCACGCTTTGGCTATTGCACGGGCGTGGCCGTGGCGCTGCACCTGCCCAACCACCGGCACTTCGTGATGGGCGTCGACCGCCGCGATGCGCTGCCCAGCAGCGACCGCGCCGTGACCCGGCTGATGGCCGACCTCCAGCTGATGGCCGTGCATGCGCAGGACGCAGCCGTGCGACTGCTGACGCGTGAGCAGGCGCAAATCGGCGAACACCTGACTCTCACTCCGCGTGAGCTCGAGGTGCTCAAGCTGACGATGGACGGGCTCACATCAGCCGCTATCAGTGACCGCCTGGCGATTTCAACGCCCACAGTGAACTTCCACATGCGCAACCTGCGCGAAAAGCTCGGCGCCTCCAGTAAGCACCAGGCGGTGTTGATGGCGCTGCGTCGCGGCCTGATCTGAAGGCGCGGCAGACCTCGGCCCCTAAACGATTGTCCAGCCCGGGCTCGTTCTACCTGCGCTCAGCCAAGTCCCTGCGGTGTGACCTATCAACGTTGATAGTTACGCGGATGGTCTGCGACTGTTGAAATCCGTCCAGGTTGCCGCGTTTGGCAAGTCAACAGTGCAGGAGATCAACATGCTGGAAATCCTCTTTGGTTTCTTCTTCGACCTACCCCGTGGCGGCGGCGGCTGGGCCTGACAGTCCCGCTTGCAAGTCGTCGCGCGCAACAGAGGGCAAGCGGCTTGCCCCGCCCGCTGCGCGGAGTTTCTCGGACCGGTGGGTGTTGGTGATCACACACCAGTCTCTTGCACACGGGGTGCCGTCCCTCTTGCGCTTCGTGTGTTCGCGCCACGCTCATGCGTGGCGCTTCTTTTTGTGCAACGGCTTTCCAGTTGGTCAGGATTTCACCGGGCAACTGCTGAAGCCGAGCACGGTGTAGAGCGGGCAGAAGCCCATCGCGGCCGTGGCCAGGGGCACGAGGCCGATCCAGCCCCACACACCGATGGTGCCCGTGAGCGTCAGCGCGATCAGCGCCAGCCCGACAAGGATGCGCAGCACGCGGTCGATGCCGCCGACATTGCTCTTCATGGTCTTCACTCCTGCTTGTGTGTCGGCAACAGCGCCGATGCCATGCAGTGTGCGCGCGCGGCCGGTGCCTCTCGGTGACCCGGGACACCCGCGGGCTTGAGGTGGATCAAGCCCGGGCGTGACCCGCCATCAGGCAACGCCGCACGTCCGCATCGAGCACATCCACGCGCTCGCTGCCCAGGCTCGCCTTGCCCGCCCGCTCGACACGGCTGAGTGGGCGCGTCACGGATCGGGCTGACTCGGGTTCAGCGTCAGCCCGGCGCGGTGTGCCGTTCAAGCCGCTGCAACCACATCATCGCTTCCGCTCGCGAGCCGCCGCACATGGCCGGCTGCGGCTGCAGCGAGCGGCACACCTGGGGCCGCTCCGGGCGGCCGAACAGGCGACAACGCTGCTGGTCATCGAGCTGGATGCAGCGCACGCCCGCAGGCTTGCCTTGGGGCATGCCCGGGATCGGCGAACTGATGGACGGCGCCGTGCAGCAGGCGCCGCAGTCGGGGCGGCAGTCCATGGGGGGGCGATGCTATCGACGGCCTCGCGCAAATCCAGTCCAGGGCACCGACGGATGACCCGTGCCTTTGGTCGCGAATGATTCGTGTTGGGGGGCGGTTTCGTCGATGCCTCGATCGCCGGTGGGAACGGCGCCACACGCCCGATGCCACCGCACGGAAAGCGGCCGGGGTGGGTTCGTAAAATCAGGCGATGTTGCACCCTCAGGAATTCGACGTCATCGTCGTTGGTGGCGGCCACGCCGGCACCGAGGCCGCGCTGGCGGCCGCCCGCATGGGCTGCACCACGCTGCTGCTGACGCACAACATCGAGACGCTGGGGCAGATGAGTTGCAACCCCAGCATCGGCGGCATCGGCAAGGGTCACCTGGTGAAGGAGGTCGACGCACTCGGTGGCGCGATGGCCGCCGCCACCGACGAAGCCGGCATCCAGTTCCGCATCCTCAACGGCAGCAAGGGCCCGGCCGTGCGCGCCACGCGGGCACAGGCCGACCGCGTGCTCTACAAGGCTGCCATCCGCCAGCGCCTGGAGAACCAGCCGAACCTGTGGTTGTTCCAGCAGGCCGTGGACGACCTGATGGTGCAAGGCGACCGCGTGGTGGGCGCCATCACGCAAGTGGGTGTCCGCTTCCGTGGCCGCACCGTGGTGCTGACGGCCGGCACCTTTCTCGACGGCCGCATCCATGTGGGGCTGCAGAACTACAGCGCCGGGCGTGCGGGCGATCCGCCGGCGGTCAGCCTGTCGGCGCGGCTGAAGGAGTTGCGGCTGCCGCAAGGCCGGCTGAAAACCGGCACGCCGCCGCGCATCGATGGCCGCTCGATCGATTTCTCGAAGCTGCAAGAGCAGCCCGGCGACCTCGACCCGGTGCCGGTGTTCAGCTTCCTGGGCCATGCGGCCCAGCATCCGCGGCAGGTGCCGTGCTGGATCACCCACACCAACGCCAGCACGCACGACATCATCCGCAGCGGCTTCGACCGCAGCCCGATGTTCACTGGCGTCATCGAAGGCGTGGGCCCGCGCTACTGCCCGAGCATCGAGGACAAGGTCAACCGCTTCGCCGACAAGGACTCGCACCAGATCTTCCTCGAGCCCGAGGGCCTGACGACGCACGAGTTCTATCCCAACGGCATCAGCACCAGCCTGCCGTTCGACGTGCAGCTGGCCGCCGTGCGCTCGCTGCCCGGGCTGGAGAACGCCCACATCCTGCGGCCGGGCTACGCCATCGAGTACGACTACTTCGACCCGCGCGCGCTGAAGCCCAGTTTCGAGACGCAGGCCATCGGCGGCCTGTTCTTCGCCGGGCAGATCAACGGCACCACGGGCTACGAAGAAGCCGCCGCGCAAGGCCTGTACGCCGGCGCGAATGCGGCGCTGCAGGCGCAAGGGCGCGAGCCGATGTCGCTGCGCCGGGATCAGGCCTACCTGGGCGTGCTGGCGGACGACCTCGTCACCAAGGGCGTGACCGAGCCCTACCGCATGTTCACCAGCCGCGCCGAGTTCCGGCTGCAGCTGCGCGAGGACAACGCCGACCTGCGCCTCACGGCCCTCGGCCGCGGGCTGGGCCTGGTGGACGATCGCCGCTGGGCCGCCTTCGAGACCAAGCGCGAGCGCCTGGAGCGCGAGCTGCAGCGGCTGAAGACCGTCTGGGTGCGCCCGGCCACGCTGGCCGCGGCCGATGCCGAGCGGCTGCTGGGCAAGGCGCTGGAGCACGAGTACGCGCTGGCCGACCTGCTGCGCCGGCCGGGTGTCGGCTTCGACGCCGTGGCCGAAGCCGCGCGACTGGCCGGCCACGCCCAGGCTGTTTCACGTGAAACACTGCGGGCCGAGTGGGGCGCGGCGGCCGCCGACACGGTGATCGAGCAGGTCGAGATCGCCACCAAGTACGCCGGCTACATCGAGAAGCAGCAGGACGAGGTCGAGCGCAGCGCCGCCCATGAGCAGACGCCGCTGCCGGCCGACCTGGACTATGCCCAGGTGCACGCCCTGTCCTTCGAGGTGCGGCAGAAGCTGCAGCGGCACCGCCCGGCCACGCTGGGGCAGGCTTCGCGCATCTCGGGCGTCACCCCGGCGGCCATCTCGCTGCTGCTGGTGCATCTGAAGAAGAAGCGCCTCGCGGGTTTCGCGAGCACCGACGCCGCCACGCAAGACCACGCGGCCTGACCGTGGCCGCCCTGCCCGCGCCTGACGCACCACGCACCGCCGCGCTGGCTTCCAGCCTCCGCCTGACGCTGAGCGAGACCCAGGCGCGCGGGCTGCCTACCTACGTCGACCAGCTCGTCCGCTGGAACGCGACGTACAACCTCACCGCCGTGCGCGAGCGCGACGCGGTCTGGGTGCAGCACATCGCCGATTGCCTGGCCGTGCTGCCTGCTCTCGACCGCCATCTCGACCGCCATCTCGACCGACACCTCGCCCACACCGCCCCGTCGCAGCGCGTGCTGGACGTCGGCAGCGGTGGCGGCCTGCCCGGCGTGCTGCTGGCGCTGATGCGGCCCGCCCTCGACGTGACCTGCGTCGACACCGTCGGCAAGAAGGCCGCCTTCATCCGCCAGGTGGCTGGCGCACTGGCCCTGCCCAACCTGCACGCCGCCCACAGCCGCGTCGAGGCGCTGAAGCTGCCACCCTTCGGGCTGATCACCTCACGTGCGTTCGCCTCGCTGGCGGACTTCACCCGCCTCACCCGGCCGCTGCTCGCGCCCGGCGGTGTGTGGATGGCGATGAAGGGCAGATCGCCCGACGACGAAATCGCGGCCCTGCCCCGCGACATCGACGTGTTCCACGTGGAACAACTCCAGGTGCCCGGGCTCGACGCCGAGCGCTGCCTGGTCTGGATGCAACCCAAGGGCCCATGAAACTCCTCGTCCCCACTGTGGCGGTCACCGCCCTGCTCGCCACCCCCACCACGCTCACCGCGCTCAGCGCCTCACCCGCTACCGCCCAGACCGCCGAGCCCACGACCACCGCGCCGCTGGCCGCTTTGCCCAGCCTGGACGTGCCGGCCTACATGGGCACCTGGTACCAGGTCGCGTGGTTCCCGAACCGCTTCCAGAAGCAGTGCGTCAGCGACACCAGCGCCCGCTACCGGCAGCGCGACGACGGCCGCATCGAGGTGATCAACCGGTGCCGCCTGGCGGACGGCCGCTTCGAGGAGGCCGACGGCATCGCACGCCCTGCCGGGTCCACCCTCGCGCAAAACCGGTTGAGCCCCGCCACGCTGGAAGTGAGCTTCCTGCCGGCCCTGCTGCGCTGGATACCACCCTGGGGCAGCTACTGGGTCATCGCGCTGGCCGACGACGGCCGCTACGCCGTGGTCAGCGAGCCACAACGGCAGTACCTCTGGGTGCTGGCGCGCGCGCCCCGGCTCTCGGCCGAAGACGAAGCGACGATACGATCGGCACTCCTACGCCAGGGCTTTGACCTCAGCCGCTGGCAAGCCCACCCCCACACCCCCGACGCGCCCAGCCGCTGAGGAACCCTGCCATGTTCGGCATTGCCGACTTCGGCGCCTTCTGCGCCGCCATCCTGCTGTTCCTGGCCCTGCCCGGCCCGGGCACCTTCGCCTTGCTCACCTCCACGGGCAAGGGTGGGCGCCGGGGCGGCGCTGCCGCCACGCTGGGCGTGATCCTCGGCGACCAGGTGCTGCTGTGGCTGGCCGTGGCCGGTGTGGCCGCGCTGCTGGCCGCCCACCCGGCGTGGTTCAAAGCCGTGCAGTGGCTGGGCGCCGGCTACCTGGCGTGGATCGGGCTGAAGCTCATCTTCGCCCGCGACGGCGACGCATCACCGATCCGCATCGAGCCACGCCAGTACCTGCGGCAGGCTTTCCTCATCACCCTGCTCAACCCGAAGGCCATCGTCTTCTACATGGCCTTCTTCCCGCTCTTCATCGACCCCGCCACCCACCAGGGCCTGCCCACTTTCGCGGCCATGGCGATCACCATCGCCATCATCTCCGCCATCTACTGCCTGAGCCTGGTGATGCTGGCCGACGCCGTGAGCGCCAAGGTGCGCGCCCACCAGAGACTGGCCCGCGCGCTGCGGCGCCTGGCCGGCGTGGCCCTGCTCGGCTTCGGCATCAAGCTCGCTACGCCCTGACCCATGCGCATCTTCTGCATCGCCAACCAGAAAGGCGGCGTCGGCAAGACGACGACCACCGTCAACCTGGCCGCCGGGCTGGCCGAACTGAAGCACCGCGTGCTGCTGGTCGACCTCGACCCCCAAGGCAACGCCACCATGGGCTCGGGCATCGACAAGCGCGCGCTTGAGACCACGGTCTATGACGTGCTGATCGGCGGCGCCAGCATCGCCGAGGCCCGCCAGCCCAGCCCACACAGCGGCTACCACGTGCTGGGCGCCAACCGCGAGCTGGCCGGCGCCGAGGTGGAACTCGTGTCGCTCGACCAGCGCGAGCGCCGGCTGAAGAACGCGCTGGCCGCCGTCCAGGCCGAGTACGACTTCGTGCTGATCGACTGCCCGCCGTCCCTGAGCCTGCTCACGCTCAACGGCCTCTGTTCGGCGCACGGCGTGATCGTGCCGATGCAGTGCGAATACTTCGCGCTCGAAGGCCTGTCGGACCTGGTCAACACCATCAAGCAGGTGCACGCCAACCTGAACCGCGAGCTCGAGATCATCGGCCTGCTGCGCGTGATGTTCGATCCGCGCATCACGCTGCAGCAGCAGGTGAGCGAGCAGCTCAAGGCGCACTTCGGCGACAAGGTGTTCAACACCGTCATCCCACGCAACGTGCGCCTGGCCGAGGCACCCAGCTTTGGCCAGCCAGGCGTGACCTTCGACCCCGCCAGCAGGGGCGCGGTCGCGTTCATCGAGTTCGCGCACGAGATGGCCGCGCGCATGGGTCGCCCGGCGGGCGCAACACCCGCCCCGGTCTGAGAGCTTGTGAAGTCGATGGCCCTGCCCGCCACGCTGTTGTCGCGCGTGGAAGACGCGTGCCTCAACGCCAGCGCGCCGCCCTCGCAATGGTGGATCGACGGCTGGCTGGTGCGCACCCTGCCCGGCAAGGCCCGCCGCGCCCGCAGCGTGCAGGCGCTGATGCCAGGCGTGCTGCCGCTGGCCGAGCGCCTGGCCGCAGCCGAGGCCGCCTGCGCGCGCACCGGGGTGCCGCTGATCTTCCGCATCACGCCGTTCACGCGGCCCGACAGCCTGCCCGCCGCGCTGCAAGAGCTCGGCTTCGTGGCCGTCGACCCGACGTTGGTGTTGGTGGCCCCCACGCTGCCCGCGACCCCGGCGCCCGCGGTGCCCGCGGCACTGCGCCTGGAGCCGCTCGATGGCGAGGCCTTCGCCGACGCCGTAGGCGCGCTGCGGGGCTCGCCGCCCGAACACCGGCACAGCCACGCTTTGCGTCTGGCGCACTCGCCCGCACCCTACCGCGGCCTGGCCCTGCGGCGCGTGGCCGACGGCGCTGTCATGGCCTGCGGCCAGGTGGCGACCGAGCCCCCGCTGGCGGGCCTGTACGACATCTACACCCACCCCGACGCCCGCAATCAAGGTCTTGCAAGGCTTCTGTGTGAGCACCTGCTCTCGCTAGGAGCCTCACTGGGCGGCACCATGGGCTACCTGCAGGTCGACGCCGCCAACCCACCGGCACTGGCCGTGTACCGCCGACTGGGCTTTGTCGAGGGCTACGGCTACCACTACCTCGAGCGGCCTTCGGCCGCCGGCCACTAGAGCCCGAGGCCTTCGTCCAGGCCCAGGTGCACGTTCATCGCCTGCACCGCGGCGCCGCTGGCGCCCTTGCCCAGGTTGTCGAGCCGCGCCACCAGCAGCGCCTGCGTCGCGTTGGCGAACACGAAGAGGTCGACGCGGTTGGTGTCGTTGCAGGCCTGCACGTCCAGGAAGCCGGCCTCCAGCGTGGCCGCGTCGCGCAGCGGCATCACGCGCACAAAGCGTTCGCCGGCGTAGCGCGCCGTCAGCGCCGCGTGCAGCGCCTCGGGCGTGGTGCCCAACGCGGCCGTGTGCACCGGCACCGTGACGGCCAAGCCCTTGTAGAAGTTGGCCACCACGGGCATGAACACCGGCGCGGCGGTCAGGCCGGTGTGCGCCAGCATCTCCGGCAGGTGCTTGTGCTGCAGGTTCAGACCATAAGGGCGCGGCGACGTGAGCGCCTGCTCCAGCAGCTGGCCCTGGTACTGCTCGATCATCTTCTTGCCACCGCCCGAGTAGCCGGTGATGGACGTGGCCGACAGCGCCGTGGCCGCCGGCACCAGGCCTGCGTCGACCAAGGGCCGCAGCAGCAGGATGAAGGCGCTGGCGTGGCAGCCCGGGTTGGCAATGCGCTTGGACGCGCGCAGCGCCTCGCGCTGGCCGGCGCACAGCTCGGGCATGCCAAACACCCAGCCCGGCACCGTGCGGTGCGCGGTGCTGGCGTCGATGAGGCAGGTGCGCGGGTTCGTCACCAGTGCCACTGCCTCGCGCGCGGCGGCGTCGGGCAGGCACAGAAAGGCCACGTCGGCGGCGTTGAGCAGGCGCGCGCGCTCGGCGGCGTCCTTGCGCTTGTCGGCGTCGATCTTCAGCAGCTCGACATCGCGCCGGCCGGCCAGAACCTCGTGGATGCGCAGGCCGGTCGTGCCCTCCTGGCCGTCGACGAACACGGTGAACGCCATCGCTGCCCTTCCAACGCGGCGCGCAGCCGCTCATGATGCAATGCCGCAAAGGATAACGGCCATGCCCCTGCCCCATCGTGTTCTGTTGCTGCCCGGCTGGCAAAACTCCGGCCCCGGCCATTGGCAGAGCCTGTGGGAGGCCGAACACGGCTTCGAGCGCGTGCAGCAGGCCGATTGGTTCTGGCCCAAGCGCGGCGACTGGACGGCGCGCCTCGACGAAGTCCTGCTGGCCGAACCCGCACCCGTGCTGCTGGCGGCGCACAGCCTGGGCTGCCAGCTGGTGGCCCATTGGGCGATGCACTCGGCGCACACCGCCCGCGTGGCCGGCGCGCTGCTGGTGGCGCCGCCCGACACCGCCCACCCCGACGCGCCGCCGCAGCTGGCACCCTGGCGCGACATCGCACGCGGCCGCCTGCCTTTTGGCGCCATCGCCGTGATCAGCAGCGACGACCCCTACTGCGCCAGCGAACGCGCCCGCGCCATGGCCACCGACTGGGGCGCCCGAGTCATTGACGCCGGCCCTCGCGGCCACCTCAACGCCGACAGCGGCCTCGGCAGCTGGCCCGAGGGCGTGGCGCTGCTGCACAGCCTGGCCCCGGCATGACGCGGCAACACAAGGCCTTTGCCGCGCTGGTGGTGGTGGCCATCGCGCTGATGGCGCTGATGCACTCCTGGGGCTACGGCCCGCTCTATGTGCTGCTGGTGGCGGTGGGCGCGGCGGTGGTGATCGTGTTCGTGCCGCGCTGGATCATCGGCCTGGGCGAACAGGCGCGCGACGGCCTGAACCACCAGGTCTGGAAGGCCCACGAAGGCCACCACCACGCCTTCGCGGGCGTGATCTTCACGATGGCCGACGACGGCCGCCACATGTGGATGCAGGGCGACGCACTCAAGCGCGTGCTGGCCCGCCCCGAGGCCGACGACGTGCTGGCCGCGCGCATCAGTGGCAAGTGGAAGCTCGACGAGCGCCAGCGCCTGTGGCTGCGTGTCGATGCCGTGGTGGAGCACCTGTCCACCTTCCCCGGCCGCATGGACCCGCGCGTGCAGAAGCTGCGGCGCTGGCTCGAGCGCGACGTGCTGTTCCCGGCCGATCGGCGGCATGAA
Source organism: Rubrivivax sp. (assembly GCA_027487585.1). GTDB lineage: Bacteria > Pseudomonadota > Gammaproteobacteria > Burkholderiales > Burkholderiaceae_C > Rubrivivax. Next base: position 17,710 of record JAIYDH010000021.1, on the reverse strand, counting down.
GGCCGATGAAGGCCGCTGAGACAATCGTCGCCATGGCAACCAAAAAACCCAAGGGCCTGGGCCTCGGCCTCGAAGCCCTGCTCGGCCCCAAGGTGCTCGACGCGCCCGCCTCTTCCACCACCCTCCCTGCTGGCCCGCCCGCCGTGCTGCCGCTGGCCGCGCTGCGCGCCGGCGCCTACCAGCCGCGCACGCGCATGGACGAGGGCTCGCTCTACGAACTGGCGCAAAGCATCAAGAGCCAGGGCGTGATGCAGCCCATCCTCGTGCGCCCGCTCGACGCCGCGGTGCATGGCGCAGGCCAGTACGAAATCATCGCCGGCGAGCGCCGCTTCCGCGCCGCCAAGCTGGCGGGGCTCGACGAAGTGCCGGTGCTCGTCAAGCCGGTGCCCGACGAGGCCGCGGCGGTGATGGCCCTCATCGAGAACATCCAACGCGAAGACCTCAACCCGCTCGAAGAAGCGCAGGGCCTGCAGCGCCTGGTGCGCGACTTCGGCCTCACGCACGAGCAGGCGGCGCAGGCCGTCGGGCGCTCGCGCAGCGCGGCCAGCAACCTGCTGCGCCTGCTGAACCTGGCCGACTCGGTGCAGCAGATGCTGCTGGCCGGCGACCTGGAAATGGGCCACGCCCGCGCCCTGCTGGCGCTGCCGGCGGCCGAGCAGGTGATGGCGGCGCAGGAAGTCGCGTCCAAGAAGCTCAGCGTGCGCGAGGCCGAGCGCCTGGTGGCGCGCACCACGCAGCCCGGCAGCGGCAGCACCCGCACAGCCAAGGCCACGCCGAAGCCGCGCGACATCACCCGCATCGAAGAGCGCCTGGCCGATGCACTGACGGCGCCGGTGGAGATCCGCCTGCGCAAGGGCCGCGCGGGCGCAGGCGAGATCGCGATCCCGTTCGGCAGCCTCGACGAACTCGACGCGCTGCTCGACAAACTGGGTGGCAGCGAGCGCTGATCCGCGCCGCGCGTGGCTGCGAGCCCGTAGGCCGCACCGGGTCAACCCGCCGCAGCAGCGGGTGCGAGTCTTGCTATCCTGATCGGTTAGTCCTGCATCCGCCACACCCACCTCGGAGACCACCCACCATGCCCCACCTCCCGATGCGCAAGCTGATGGCCTTCACCGTGCTGGCCACGGCCAGCGTCGCCGCCCTGGCGCAGCCCGCTGTCATCTACGACATGGGCGGCAAGTTCGACAAGAGCTTCAACCAGGCCGCGTTCAACGGCGCCGAGAAGTGGAAAAAGGAAACGGGCAAGCCCTACCTCGAGTTCGAGATCAGCAACCCCACGCAGCGCGAGCAGGCCATGCGCCGCATGGCCGAGCGCGGTGCCAACCCGATCGTCGGCATCGGCTTCAGCCAGGGCTCGAGCCTGGAGAAGGTGGCCAAGGAGTTCCCGAAGCTGCAGTTCGCCATCATCGACAGCGTCGTGGCGCTGCCCAACGTGCAGAGCATCGTTTTCAAGGAACACGAAGGCAGCTTCCTGGTGGGCATGATGGCCGCGATGGCCAGCAAGAACGGCAAGGTCGGCTTCGTCGGCGGCATGGACATCCCGCTGATCCGCAAGTTCCAGTGCGGCTTCGAGCAGGGCGCCAAGTTCGCCAACCCGAAGGCCGAGGTCGTGGCCAACATGACCGGCACCACGCCGACGGCCTGGAACGACCCCGCCCGCGGCGGCGAGCTCGCCAAGGCGCAGTTCGCCTCGGGCGTGGACGTCATCTTCGCCGCCGCCGGTGGCACCGGCCTGGGCGTGTACCAGGCGGCCAAGGACAACGGCAAGCTCGCCATCGGCGTGGACAGCAACCAGAACCACATCCACCCCGGCACCATGCTCACCAGCATGGTCAAGCGCGTGGACGTGGCCGTGTACGAGGCCTTCAAGGGCGTGAAGCCGGGTACCTCGGCGCTGGGCCTGAAGGAAGGCGGCGTGGACGTGGCCATCGACGAGCACAACGCCAAGCTGGTGACGGCCGACATGAAGAAGCGCGTCGATGCGGCACGCGCCGACATCATCAGCGGCAAGATCAAGGTCATCGACTTCATGGTCAACAACGCCTGCAAGTAAGGCCGCCCTCCTGAGCCTCCTCGGCACGTGACCGCGCCCGGCGCTCGCGAAACAGCCGTTCGGGCTGAGCCTGTCGAAGCCCCCGCGGGCACTTCGACAGGCTCAGTGCGAACGGCGATAGCGGTCAGGCGTGCGGCATCTCTGCAGAGCCTGCGCCCGTGACAGCCGCCAACCCGGCGCCCCCCGCGGTGGCCATGCGCCACATCGACAAGCGCTTCGGCGCCGTGCACGCCAACCGCGCCGTCAACCTCACGGTGGCGGCGGGCACGGTGCACGGCATCGTCGGTGAAAACGGCGCCGGCAAGAGCACGCTGATGAGCATCCTCTACGGCTTCTACGAGGCCGACGGGGGCGAGATCGCCATCGAGGGCCGGCCCGCGCGCATCCGCGGCTCGCGCGAGGCCATCGCTCTGGGCATCGGCATGGTGCACCAGCACTTCATGCTGGTGGACACGCTCAGCGCGCTCGACAACATCATGCTCGGCGCCGAGCCCGGCTGGAGCCTGCCGGCCGCGCGCGCCGAGGTGCGTGGCAAGCTCGACGCGCTGATGCGCGACACCGGCCTGGTGGTGGCGCTCGATGCTCTGGTGCACGAGCTACCGGTGGGCGAGCGCCAGCGCCTGGAGATCCTCAAGGCCCTGTACCGCGGCGCGCGCATCCTCATCCTCGACGAGCCCACCGCGGTGCTCACGCCGGCCGAGACCGAGCAGCTGTTCGTGACGCTGCGAACGCTGCGCGACCGCGGCACGACGGTGCTGCTGATTACGCACAAGCTCAAGGAGATCATGGCCCTGTGCGACGCCGTCACGGTGATGCGCGGCGGCCAGGTGGTGCTCGATTGCGCCATCGGCGACACCTCGATCGACGGCCTGGCCGAGGCCATGGTGGGCCGCCGCGTCAACCTGGGCCGCGGCGACACCGCGGCGCGCGAGGCCGGCCCGGCGCTGCTGCGCGCCAGCGGCCTGGCCTGGACCGACGAGCTCGGCGTGGCGCGCCTGGCCGAGGTGTCGCTGACGCTGCACGCCGGCGAGATCGTCGGCATCGCCGGTGTTTCGGGCAACGGCCAGAGCGAGCTGCTCGATGTGCTCTCCGGCCTGCTCGCGCCCGCGGCCGGCACGCTCGAAGTCGGCGGCCAGCGCTTCGAGCCCGGCCGCTGGATCGACACCCGCACCGCCCGCGCGCTGCGCCTGGCCCACGTGCCCGAAGACCGCCACAAGCGCGGCCTCGTGCTGCCCTTCGACGCCTGGGAATCGGCCACGCTCGGCTACCAGGACGCGCCGCGCTACACCGCGCGCGCCATGCTGGCCTGGATGCGCCAGCGCCGCATGCGCGACGACTGCGCCGAGATGATGGAGCGCTACGACGTGCGCCCGCGCAACCCGGCCCTGCGCAGCAGCAAGTTCAGCGGCGGCAACCAGCAAAAGCTCGTGCTCGCGCGCGAAGCGCAAGGTGGCGAGCACGCGCCGCAGGTGCTGCTGGTGGGCCAGCCCACGCGCGGCGTCGACATCGGCGCCATCGAGTTCATCCACGGCCGCCTGCGCGCCATGCGCGACGCCGGTGGCGCGGTGCTGGTGGTGTCGTCGGAGCTCGACGAAATCCTGGCCCTGGCCGACCGCGTCATCGTCATGAACGCCGGCCGCGTGGCGGGTGAGCTGCCCATCGCGCAGTGCAGCGAGACCGCGCTCGGCCGCTTGATGGGAGGTGCGCATTGAGCCAACCCGTGGAGCTGCCGCGCTGGATGGACGTGGCCTTGCTGCCGGCCGTCAACCTGGCCATCGCGCTGCTGGTGGCCGGTGGCGTGACGCTGCTGGTGGGCTTCGACCCGCTGCAGGTGCTCACGCTGCTGGCCAAGGGCGCCTTCGGCTCGCAGGCGGGCATCAGCTACACGCTGTACTACGCCACCACCTTCGTGTTCACGGGGCTGGCGGTGGCCATCGCCTTCCACGGCGGGCTGTTCAACATCGGCGGTGAAGGCCAGGCCATCATGGGCGGGCTCGGTGCCGGCGTCGCGGCGCTGGCCTTCAGTGCGCACCTGCCCGCCTGGGCCATGCTGCCGCTGCTGGTGCTGGCCGCGGCGGCCTTCGGCGGCCTGTGGGGCGCGGTGCCGGGTGCGCTGCAGGCCTGGCGCGGCAGCCACACGGTCATCACGACCATCATGTTCAACTTCATCGCGTCGGCGCTGCTGAGCTACCTGCTCGTCAACACGCTGAAGGAGCCGGGCAACATGACGCCCGAAAGCCGCGCCTTCGACCCCAGCGCCAAGATGCCCGGCATGCACGAGGCGCTGGCCTGGATCGGCATCGAGTGGCCGCGCACGCCGCTGAACCTGACGGTGCTGCTGGCCGCCGCCGCCGCCTGGATGACCTGGCTCGTGCTCTGGAAGAGCCGCGGCGGCTACGCGCTGCGCGCCGTGGGCTTTGCGCCCGAGGCCTCGCTCTACGCCGGCATCCAGCCGAAGAAGCTGATGGTGGCCAGCATGGCCGCAGCCGGTGCCATGGGCGGCCTGGTGGGCGTGAACGAGATCGCCGGCGTGCACGGCCGCCTCTTGCCCGACTTCGTGGCCGGCGCGGGCTTTGCGGGCATCGCCGTCAGCCTGATCGGCCGCAACCACCCGGGTGGCATCGTGCTGGCGGCGCTGCTGTTCGGCGCGCTGTACCAGGGCGGCAGCGAGCTGGCCTTCGAGATCAGCGGCTTCAGCCGCGACATGGTGTTCATGCTGCAGGGGCTGATCGTGCTGTTCGCCGGGGCGATGGCGTACGTGGCGGCGCCGGCGCTGTTCAAGCTGTACAAGGCCTTTGGCGGAGGGCGCGCCAATGGATGAGGTGATGGTCGGTACGATCATCGCCAGCACGCTGCGCGTCAGCGTGCCGCTGATCCTGTGCGCGCTGGCCGGCGTGTTGTGCGAGCGTGCCGGCGTCATCGACCTCGGCCTCGAGGGCAAGATGCTGGCCACGGCCTTTGCCACCGCCGCCGTGGGCGTGACCACCGGCAGCCTGGCGCTGGCGCTGATGGCCGCGGTGGCCGTGGGCCTGGCGCTGTCGATGCTGCACGGCTATGCCTGCGTGAGCCACCGCGGCGACCAGGTCGTGCTCGGCATGGCCATCACGATGACGGCGGCGGGCCTCACGGTGGTGCTGGGCATCGCCTGGTTCGCGCAGGGCGGGCAGACGCCCGCGGTGCCCGAATCGGTGCGCCTGGACGGCTGGTTCACCGGCCTGGGCGACCTGCTCAAGACCGTGCCTTACGTGGGCGATACGGTGGGCACCGCGCTGGCGCTGGCGCTGGCCTTCACCGGCCACAACGCCATGGTCTACGGCGCGCTGCTGCTGGTGGTGGGCGTGTGGTGGCTGCTGTACCGCACGCGCTTCGGCCTGCGGCTGCGTGCGGCAGGCGAAAACCCGGCGATGGTGGATGCCGCCGGCGTCAGCGTGAAGGCGCTGCGCTACCAGGCGCTGGCGCTGAACGGCGTGCTGGCCTCGCTGGCCGGCGCCTACCTGGTGCTGGCGCAGAACCCGAGCTTCATCCCGCACATGACGGCCGGCCGCGGCTACATGGCGCTGGCGGCGCTGATCTTCGGCAAGTGGCACCCGGTGGGCGCGCTGTGGGCCTGCCTGCTGTTCGGCTTTCTCGATGCCATCAGCATCCGGCTGCAGGGCGCCGCGCTGCCCGCCTTCCTGGGCGGTGGCCAGGTGCCCGTGCAGGCCATCCAGGCCATGCCCTACGTGCTGACGGTGGTGCTGCTGGCCGGCTTCATCGGCAGCGCGGTGGCGCCCAAGGCGCTGGGGCGGCCGTATCTGAAGGAGCGCTGAGCCGCGTCGGGCACGGCCGATTTGGCCGGCCTGCGCCGCTTGCCCGGATCGCCGCCGCCCCCTGAACTGGGGGTGGGCGCCGCAGGCCACGCGCCCGGCGCGGTGTCGCGGTCCACTCAGAATCAAGGACACACAAGTTCTGGGGGAATCACGATGCGCGTCCTTTTGTGCGGCCTGGCCGCCGCCCTCTTCAGCGGTTTGGTCGCCGGCCCGGCGGCGGCTGGGGTGCTGAACGCCCAGCAGCTGAACGTCTTCCGTGACGGCACCGCCGCTGACTGGCTGCTGGGCAACAACCTCCTGCTGGCCGACGGCTTCGACAACGACAATCCTTTCGTCGGCTCCAGCTACAGCAGCACGGGCAACCCAGCCCTATACGAGCTCTATGGGCTTGCCAGCCCCGAGGTGACCACCCTGGCGGTGAGTGAGCCAAGCGGACAGCTGCGGCTCGACCCGAACTACGGCGCGGTATCCAACAATGCAGCGGGCCAGCCGGGCACCTCGCTGCGGCTGCGCCTGCTGACCAACATCACCGACACCAGCGCCGGCCTCCACGTGTCGCGCAGCTTTGCCGCCACCGTGGCGCTGTCGCTGTCGGCCGCGCCCGACCCCGGCCAGACCTTCGGACTGCGGCTGACCGACGGCGGCATCGACCCCAACAACAACGACCTCATCGAGCTGTACTGGGCCGGCGGTGCTGGCGGGGGCGGCGTGGTGCTGCGCAAGCAGGACTTCGCGGCCGGCACGGTCACGCCACTGGGGTCGGCGCCGTTGGCCGCGCCTGCGGGCGCGACCATGCTGGTGCTGGCCCTCTCGCACGACACACCCGGCAGCTCACTGATCAGCGGCAGCTTCGGCTATGCCGACAGCACCGGCACACTGCTCGGCAGCGTCACCACCTTCGGCAACAGGGCCACCGCGTTCAACGGCGAGGAATTCACCCGCCTGGAACTGCGCGCCACCGGCCTGTCGGCCCCGGTGCCCGAACCGGCCAGCTGGGCGCTGATGGGCGTTGGCCTGGCCGGCCTGGCGCTGCGTCTGCGCAGGCGCAGGAGCGCCTGAGCCGGCGCCGGTTCTCGCTGCGGGTGGCGGGGTCTGCGGGCACAGCGCCCACCTGAGAACCATCACACGGGCCAGTACAAGCGCCGCAGAGGGACCAGCCGCTGCGCCGCCGGGTCCATTCGGTCGTACTGCTCCAGCAAGGTGCGCACGAGGTCGTCCAGGTCCATCAGCGTCACCGGGATCCGCCCGCGCTCGGCCTCGTACCGGGCGTCCTTCGTGAAGCCGCCGGTACTGACGTACAAGCCCTTGTCGTTGTCGTGGCGGCCACCCAGGAAACTGCGGATTTCCTGCGATCCCATCGCCGCCGTGCGGTGCTTCACCTCCACGACGATGCGCGGGTCTTCAAAGCCCAGGCCGTCGGGCGAGGCCACGATGTCCTTGCCGCGGTCGGGCCCGCTGGGCGACACGCGTGTCTTGTAGCCCATCGCGCGCAGCAGGCCGGCAACCAGCTCCTGCATGTCCTCCCAGTCCAGCTGGCTGACCCGGTCCTTGATGAACTCGAAGGCCTTGGCCTGGATGTCCTTGTAGAGGTCGACCACCGCGTCCTCGGCCGCCTCATCCGGCAACCCCGGCTGCGCCACCGGGGCGAGCGCCGCCGTGCCGGTCAGCTGCGACTCGATCTCCTGGGCGGCCTCTGCGGGCAGCGCGAACAAGGTGGATATCGCGCCCAGGCTGTTTCGGGTGGCTACGGACAGAGTGTCTCGCGCCACGCGCCCGCGCCACTTCACCGCGCGCCGGTTGGGCTGCTGGCCCGCGGCATCGGGCACGTACTCGTACTCACCGGCCACGGTGCCCACCAAATAGGCGCGCTCGGCTGGGTTGTAGGTCAGCACGGTGTCGCCCAGCTTCACTTCGCGAACGAACCGGTAAAGCTGCCCGGCCGAGATCGCCAGGCTGAACTTCTTCCCACCCGGGTACGCACGCTCCGCAGCCGCAACGAACTCCGCCCGGCTCTTCAGCGTCTGCAGCGGCCCCATCTCTTGCCAGCCAACGCTCACCACCGACTGCCGCTCGAACTCGTCGAACAACCAGCCTCCCTCGCCGGCCCGCACCATCCACGTCGTTGCCACTGATTGCTCCGTTTCCTGCTTAGCCGGGTTGCATGCCGGCCCAGTCATCCGCCAAGCGCTCGGCCTGCTCCAACACGAGCCGGATCGCCTCGTCCTGCATGTCCGGCGGGTACTTGTGCCGCCGCAGCGTGATGCGAACCAGGTTGCGCAAACGCGCACGCACGCTCTCGCGCTTCTGCCAGTCCACCGTGGCGCTGCCACGCAGCTTATCCGTCAGCTCCTGCGCAATGAGCTTCAACACCGGATCGCCCAAATCGCGCACCGCGCTCTCGTTGTTGGCCAGCGCATCGTAGAAAGCCAGCTCCGAGGTGTTCAGCCCCAGCGCATCGCCGCGCTGCGCGGCGGCGCGGAACTCCTTGGCCATCGCGATCAACTCTTCGATGACCTGGGCGCTTTCCACCGCGCGGTTGCGGTACCGGTTCAGCGCGTCCTGCAGCCGGTCACCGAACTTCTTCTCCAGCACCACGCTCGTGCGCGAGCGTGATCGCACCTCGTCGTTCAGCAGCTTGCGCAGCAGCTCCACGGCGAAGTTCTTCTGCGGCAGCTGGCGCACTTCCTCGAGGAAGGCATCAGACAGGATGCTGATGTCTGGTCGCTCCAGCCCGGCCAGCTTGAAGATGTCGGCCACGCCCTCGGCCACCACGGCGTTGTCGAGGATCTGCTTCAGCACCGCGTTGCGCCTGTCTTCCGACAGCACCTTGTCGGTCTCGGTGGCCTTGGCGATGACGGCCCTGATGGCCTGGAAAAACGCGATCTCCTCGCGCAGCGCCACGGCCTCGTCCAGCGTGCCGCAGAGCGAAAACGCCTTGGTGATGCCCAGCACCACGTCGGCCCAGCGCTTCTTGCCATCCTCTTGCCCCAACACGTGGTTGGCGGCCGGGATCAGCCGCTGCACGGCCTGCGTGCGGTAGCTGGCGTAGTCAAAGCCGTGCAACTGCCCGCGCGCCACGTCCATCAATTCCTTCAGCTTGGCCAGCGCCTCGCCCGCCTGCAGCGTGGGTTGGCCCTTGCCGCGGCTTTCGGTGTAGGTTTTCAGCGCGCTGCGCAGTTCGGCCGCGATGCCGATGTAGTCCACCACCAGGCCACCCTGCTTGTCGCGGAACACGCGGTTCACGCGGGCGATGGCCTGCATGAGGTTGTGGTCGCGCATGGGCTTGTCCACGTACAACGTGTGCAGGCAAGGCACGTCGAAGCCGGTGAGCCACATGTCGCGCACGATCACCAACTTGAGCGCATCACCCGCGTCCTTGAAGCGCTTCTCCAGCAGCTTCTTGGTGGCGCTTTGGGTGATGTGCGGCTGCAGCGCGGCCGGGTCGGCGGCCGAGCCCGTCATCACCACCTTCATCGCGCCCTGGGCCGGGTCGTCACTGTGCCAGTGCGGGCGCAGCGCGCGGATCTCGTCGTACAGCTGCGCGCAGATGGCGCGGCTCATGCACACCACCATGGCCTTGCCGTCCAGCGCCGTGCTGCGGGCCTCGAAGTGCGCCACCAGGTCGGCAGCCACCTGCTGCACGCGCGGGGTGGCGCCCACCAGCTTTTCCAGCTGCGCCCACTTGCCCTTGGCGGCCTCGCGCTGGGCCACGTCTTCCTCGTCTTCGAAGACCTCTTCCACCTCGGCGTTGAGCTGCTCGATCTGCGCCTGGTTGATGTCCAGCTTGGCCAGCCGGCTCTCATAGTAGATGGGCACCGTGGCACCGTCGTCCACCGCGTCCTGGATGTCGTAGATGCTCACGTAGTCGCCGAACACGGCGCGCGTGTCCTTGTCGGCGCTTTCCACCGGCGTGCCGGTGAAGCCCACGAAGGTGGCGCCGGGCAGCGCGTCGCGCAGGTGCTTGGCGAAGCCGTACTTGTAGGCGCCGGTCTTCTTGTCGAGCACGGCACGCAGGCCGTACTGCGAGCGGTGCGCCTCGTCGGCGATCACCACCACGTTGCTGCGGTCGGTGAGCTGCGGAAACCGCTCCTCGCCCGGCGCGGGCACGAACTTCTGCACCGTGCTGAAAATGATGCCGCCCGCGGGCCGGCCCGCCAGCAGGCTGCGCAGTTCATCGCGGTCGTTGGCCTGCTGGGGCAGCTCCTTCAGCAGCGCCCTGGCGCCGACGAAGGTCTGGAACAGCTGGCCCTCCAGGTCGTTGCGGTCGGTCACGATCACCAGCGTCGGGTTGCCCATGGCCGGCTCGCGCATCAACTTGGCTGCAAAGCACAGCATCGAGATGCTCTTGCCCGAGCCCTGGGTGTGCCAAACGATGCCACCCTTGCGCGAGCCGGGCTGCACCTCGCGGCCGTAGGTGGCCCGCGGCTCCTGCGCCGCTCCGGCCGGCGGCGTGCTGGCCGCGATGACGGTGGCGCGCACCGCCTCGCGCACGGCGTGGAACTGGTGGTAGCCGGCGATCTTCTTGACGATCTGCCCGTCGGCCTGCTCAAACAGGATGAAGGTGCGGATGTAGTCCAGCAGCAGCGCGGGTGCGAAGAAGCCGCGCACCACGGTCTCCAGCTCGAACTGCAGCAGCGGCCGGTCGTCCTCGTTCTTCACCGTGCGCCAGGGCAGGTAGCGCTCGCGGCTGGCGGTGAGCGAGCCGATACGCGCCTTGAGCCCGTCGCTGATCACCAGCGCCTGGTTGAAGACGAAAAGGTCGGGGATCTCGTCCTTGTAGGTCTGCAGCTGGTTGCAGGCGCTCCAAATGTCGGCGCTCTCGCTGGCGGCGTTCTTCAGTTCCAGAACGAAGAGCGGCAGGCCGTTGATGAAGCACACCAGGTCGGGCCGGCGCGGTTTTCCCTTGCTGCCTTGGATGGTGAACTGGTTGACGACGAGGAAGCGGTTGCGCTCGGGGTGGTCGAAGTCGATCAGACGAACGCGGTCGCCGCGCTTGTGACCACAGGCATCGGTGATCTCCACGGGCACGCCGTCGCGCAGCTGTTCATGAAGGCGGCGGTTGTTCTGCAGCAGGGAGGGTTGGTCCTGCCGTGAAACGGACAGGCGTGCTTCTTCCAGTGCAGCAGCCGGCACGCTGGGGTTCAGATGTTCCAGAGCGGCTGCCAGCTCGCCCGCGAGCACCACTTGCCGCCAGTCGCTGCGTGCAGGCGCAGCGCTGTCAGGTGAGATCTCGGGCCCGTGCCGACAGCCCCAACCCACGTCCTGGAACCAACTGAGGGCCAGCGCTTCGAGCTCGTTTTCGGTCGGCATCGGCTTTGAACCTTGCTTTGCGGGCGCTCTTGTTTAAAGTTTCGGCCGAAATCTTAAACAACGAACAAGTCTAAGTAAGCTTCGAAGGCGAAAGCGCGGTTGCGCTGGTAGCCGGTGATCTCTTTGATCCAGCCGAGTTCCTCCATGCGCCTGATGAGCTCGTAGCTGGTCGGCTGGCTCACCCGCAGCGCGGCTGCCACGTCGGCCGCCGTGACCACCGGCTTGCGGTACAGCAGGTTCAGCAGCTCGCGCGCCTTGGCGGCGCGGCGGCCCAGGGTGAGCACCGAGGCCTCGGCCTGACTGCGCAGCGCCAGCACCTTCTGGAAGGTGTCGCGGCCCTTGCTGGCGGTTTCTGCCACGCCTTGCAGGAAGAAGCGCACCCAGTGCTGCAGGTCGCCCTGCACGCGCACGGCCATCAGTGCGTCGTAGTAGCTTGCGCGGTTGCGTTCGAAGAAGTCCGACAGGTACAGCGAGGGCTTGTGCAGCAGGCCCTTGCTCACCAGGTACAGCGTGATCAGCAGCCGGCCGATGCGGCCGTTGCCGTCGCAAAACGGGTGGATGGTCTCGAACTGGTAGTGGCTGATGGCAATGCGCACGAGGTCGGGCACGACGATCTGCTCGTTGTGCCAGAACTTCTCAAGGTCGCTCATCAGCTCGGGCACCTCGGTCTGGTGCGGCGGGATGAAGGCGGCGTCGGCCAGGCTGGAGCCGCCGATCCAGTTCTGCGACGAGCGGAAATCGCCCGGTTGCTTGTGTTCTCCGCGCACGCCCTGCATCAGGATTTCGTGCGTGCGCCGAAGCAGCCGGTTGGACAGCGGCAGCGTCCTCAGCTCGGCGATGGCCACGTTCATGGCCTCGATGTAGTTGCGCACCTCCTGCCAGTCGTCGCGCTTCTCGGGCGCGATGAACTCGGCGCTCATCAGCGCTTCGTCGATGGCCGTCTGCGTGCCTTCGATGCGGCTGGAGACGCTCGCTTCCTTGGCGATGTGCATCTCGATGAACAGGTCCACGTCGGGCACGATCAGCGAGAAGGCGTTCAGCTCGCCCAAGGCGCGCGTGGCCTGTTCCAGCAGCGCGTTGATGCGCGGGTCTTCCCAGGTCCATTCGGTGTTCACGGGCACCGGCGAGAAGCTCTTGTACTGGTACTGCTGGCGCCAGCTGCCGGGGGTGAAGGCTTCGAACTTCATGCGGCGGCAGGCGCAAGTTCGCCGGAGAGCAGGCGGGGGAGCAGGGTGTCACGCAGTTCAAGCAGCGCTTCGCTTTCCATTGACAGCCGAGACTGACTTACTCGAAGCGGACCAGCGCGCTCTTCAAAGGCGGCCAACGCGGCGCTGGGGGGCACCCGGATCGGCAACCCAGCCAGGATGCCGGTGTTCAGGTTCGGCATCGTTGCGCCCACGGCATGCTGCTTGAGCCATGTGCGCGTGTCGTGTAGATCGAGCCATTCAGAGAGGTAGGCCTGCGACGACCAGGCCGGCCCAGGACGCACCAACAAGCAGCCGGTGCCGCAGAGCCAACCCGCCTCCCGCGAACCGACCAGAGCATGCCGCTCCACATCGCCTCTACGGCTGTACACCACATCGCCTACGGCGAGCCGGTGCCGGGCCAAGGTCTGTGCCTTGGCCTCGGAAACTCGTGCAATCCGATCGTGTGTGATGCGCCGTCCCTTGATGTCTTGCGGCATCACTACCGGAACGCCGCACGGCGCATAGTCAACCGCGTGAAGTTGGCTTCCAAACGGGCCGGTCTGGATACGGCCGCCGCAACGCCCCACTTCGGCGCTGAGGGTACTGTCACGCATCTCGGCTTCAACCGTACTGCCCTCGAAGTCCACGAACCACGACTTGAAGATCGCCTGCACGATGGCCTCCAGCGTCTTGCCCGTGCGGCGGTTCAGTTCGATCTTGTCGTCAAGGGTTCCAAGAATCCGTGCAATTCGCTGCTGCTCCGCCAAGGGCGGCAGCGCCATCTCGAAGTCGGGAAACTCCTTCAGCGAGATGCGGTCCACGGTGCTGCCGGGGATGGTGCGGCTGCGCAGCAGCGCCTGAAAGTCGTCGCCGAGAAACTGGTACAGCAGGAAACGCGGGTCCACACGACCGCGGTCGACACGGATCAAGCCCATGCGCCGCCCGAGACAACAGCGCAGGCCTTCCGGGATCAACGCGGCGGCACCGATCTTCGTCTCATAGCTGAAGACCAGGTCGCCGGGCCCGGGCTCCACGCGACGCGTCCAGCGTACGTAGTCCTCTTCGGACAGGTGCTCTGCGCTTGAAAGGTCAAGTCTTCCATCGACGAGGCTCGTGATGCCGAGAAACACCGGCCCAGCGTTTGTCTTCGGTGGTGTCGCATGAGGTCCGTCGAAAACCTCGGCGAAGTCCCGAATGCGCAGTCGCGGCCACACCTGCCGCCGTCGCTCGCCTTGTTGGTGTCGCCGCTGCACGACGACGTGGTCGCGCTCGATGATTTGCCGAAAGGTGTCGCTCAAGCGACTCCACTCCACGACATCGACCTTCCAGGGGAGACTTGATTCTGAGAAGTCTTCTTGCAGTGCACTGAGGTGGTCAGCGGACAGAGGCTCGTTCCCCAGGATGGCGAGGTCGAGATCGGAATAGGTCTTGGCTGTCCACTGGGTACGCGAACCGAAAGCCCAAACCTCGCGCTGGGGCACATGCCGTCTCAACAACCCTTCCACGATGTCCCAGTGGTCCGGGCGAATGTCGATGTGCGGAACCACGGCTACTGGCGCGCGAGCCGATGGGTCAATTGGTCGACCAGGTAACGGGCCTCTCGGATGAACGCGGGGATGCCTGCAACCACCGCAACAGCAACACTCTCGTCGTAGGTATGGCTCGTCTTCGCCCGCATGTCCCTGAAGCCACGCCACGCCCCCCAGTCGCCCGCCAGCAAGGCCTGCTCATTGGCTGAGCGGATCAGGTCCTGAAACGACATGGTGTCGTACTCGTCCGGCGTGGCCGAGACACTTTCCAGATAGCGCTTCAGCATCTTGTGCGAAAGCTCGTAGGTGAACTCGAAGCGCTGAATCAAGCCGTCTCGAATCTGGGTGTCAGAAATGTCGGCTGCGTATCGAGTCCAGCCTTCTTCAAGGCGCCGCAGCGCGTTGGTCAACGGGGTGATGTCGATCTTTGTGGCCATGAGCCTTCAGTCCTCGGAAGGGTCACCTGGTCTCTTCGCGGCGGCAGAACAGTTCATGCCCGGCCCAGCTGCCAAGGAAGTGTCGATGCGCTATGCATGTCGGCCTTCATGTGTATCGAAAACAGCCGTTTTCTACACATGTTGGCGGGCATCTGACAAGCCACTGGCCCCCAAAGCCCGCCTAAGCCAGGTTCTCGAGGGGGTAGCCCAGGCCGGCCAGATTCTGGCGGATGGCGGCTTCCAGCCGGGCGCTTTCGGCGAACTGCTCGCTCAGCGTGGCCGTCAGGCGGGCCATCTTCGCGTCGAAGGGTTCGCCGTCGTCCTCTTGCGCCGCGGCGCCCACGTAGCGGCCGGGCGTGAGCACGTGCTCGTGGCTGCGGATGTCGTCCAGCGTCGCGGCCTTGGCGTAGCCCGGCTCGTCCACCGCCTCGCCGCGCTTCCAGGCGTGGAAGGTGCCGGCCACGCGGGCGATGTCGTCGGGCTTGAAGTCGCGCAGCACGCGGTCTTTCATGTAGCCCAGGTTGCGGGCGTCGATGAACAAGGTCTGGCGATGGCGGTCCTTCCAGCCGTTGCCCTTCGTTGCTGATGCTGCCTTGCTCTTGGTAAGGAACCAGATGCACGCCGGTATCTGCGTGTTGGTGAACAGCTGCCCCGGCAGCGCCACCATGCACTCCACCAGGTCGGCCTCGACGATGGCCTTGCGGATCTCGCCTTCGTCGTTGGTGCTGCTGCTCATGGAGCCATTGGCCAACAGCAGGGCCATGCTGCCGTGCGGCGCCAGGTGGTGCACCATGTGCTGCAACCAGGCGAAGTTGGCGTTGCCATCGGGCGGCACGCCGTACTTCCAGCGCACGTCGTCGTCCTTCACGCCTTCTTTCCACGCCTTCATGTTGAAGGGCGGGTTGGCCATGATGAAGTCGGCGCGCAGGTCGGGGTGCTGGGCACGAGTGTAGGTGCTGGCGGGCTCCTTGCCGAAGTCGAAGTCCAGCCCGCGGATGGCCATGTTCATGCTGGCCAGGCGCCACGTGGTGGGGTTGGCCTCCTGGCCGTAGATGCTGATCTGGCCCACCTTGCCGCCGTGCTCTTCGACGAAGCGCTCGCTCTGCACGAAGAAGCCGCCGCTGCCGCAGCAGGGGTCGTACACCCGGCCCTGGTAGGGCTGCAGCATCTCGACGATGAGCGAGACGATGCTCTTGGGCGTGTAGAACTCGCCGCCACGCTTGCCGGCGGCGATGCTGAACTCGCCCAGGAAGTACTCGTAGACGTGCCCCAGGATGTCTTTGGCCTTGAGCGAGCCGTGGTTGAAGGGCACGTCGGAAAAGGCGTCGATCAAGCCGGGCAGCGCGTCGTCCACCCGCCAGCGCGCGTAGCTTTTGTCGAGCACACCCTTGAGCTTGGGGTTGTCCTTCTCCACGGCTTCGAGCGCGTCGTCGAGCAGGCGGCCGATGCTCTTGAACTCGTACTCGAAGACCTTGCCGTTCTTCACCTGCAGCACCGTGCCATTGGGCACCTTGGCGTTGCTGCGGATGAAGTCCCAGCGCGCCAGCGCGGGCACCCAGAACACGTTCTTCTCGAGGTAGTAGTCGCGCGCTTCGAGTTCCTGCTCGAGCATCTCGCCCGCATCGGGGCCGAGGTAGTAGTCGTGCTCGGGCTTGGTGAAGGCGGCCAGCAGCTCGGCCCGGCGTTCCTGGAAGGCGTCGGACACGTACTTCAGGAACACCAGCCCCAACACCACGTGCATGTAGTCGCTGGGGTTGACGTTGGAACGCAGCCTGTCGGCCGCGTTCCAGAGGCGTTTGTCCAGCTCGCTGAGGAAGTGCTGCTCTTCGGTGTTCAAGTGGTGTGTCTCCAGGCAGAGCGACAAGCCTAGCGCACAAGTGGCCCGGCCCGGGCCAGTCAGCCAGCCAGGCAGGCAGGCAGGCAGGCAGGCAAGTCGACGGCTCCAAAGCTGCCTTGCCTCTTCCTGAGTTCTGAGTGCTCACCGTAGGCACCCACGCAAAACAGGACCGAGACACGAAGACTCGGCGACCCAAGGACTCAACAGCTGATCGAACATGGGCCGCACTCCGTGCTGCAGTCAGGCTGGTGGTTCCGCGCGTCGGATGAGGTCGCCGATGGCCGCGATGCCCCAGGCCTTGTGTTCCTTCTTGACCGGGCCGCTCTGCTTGGCCCGGTCCTCACTGCCGTGCGCCAGCACGGCGGAGAAGCCACTGATGAGATCGCCTCAGTGCCCGCCGTGCCCGCCGCCTGGCTTGCGGACCTTGAACTCGACCTCCTGCACAGGTCGCGCAACCGCAGGCATCGCCCCGGGCCCCGGGCTGGCCTCGGCCTTGAAGCGCGCCAGGTCGGGCAGGCTGCCGGTGAACTCATAGGCCACGGTGCCGGGCGGGTGCGGGTACCAGCCCGGATCGGTGTAGTCGCCACGCTTTTGCTCCCTGCGCACCTTGAGCACGCTGAACATGCCACCCATTCCGACCGCGCCAAACGGGCCCTGCCCGGCCATCATCGCTGCGGTGTTGTCGGGCAGCGGCATCTCCATCTCGGTCATGTCCTTCATGCCGCGCTCGCCCATCACCATGTACTCGGGGATCAGATTCGTGATCTGGCGTGCGACGCCGGAGTGGTCCACGCCGATCATGGTCGGCACGCCGTGGCCCATCGCATTCATCGTGTGGTGGCTCTTGTGGCAGTGAAAGGCCCAGTCGCCCTCTTCGTCGGCCAGGAAGTCCAGCTGCCGCATCTGGCCCACGGCGATGTCGGCCGTTACCTCGTACTGGCGCGCGCTCTTCGGCGTGGGGCCGCCGTCGGTGCCGGTGATCAGGAACTCGTGGCCGTGCAGGTGGATCGGGTGGTTGGTCATCGTCAGGTTGCCGACGCGGATGCGCACCTTGTCGCCCAGGCGCACGTTCAGGCTGTCGACGCCGGGGAAGATGCGGCTGTTCCAGGCCCAGAGGTTGAAGTCGAGCATCGTCATCACCTTCGGCGTGTAGCTGCCAGGGTCGATGTCGTAGGCGCCGAGCAGGAAGCAGAAGTCGCGGTCGACCTCGTCGATCAGCGGGTGCCTGGCCTTCGGATGCGTGACCCAGAAGCCCATCATGCCCATCGCCATCTGCACCATCTCGTCGGCATGCGGGTGGTACATGAAGGTGCCCGGCCGCCGCGCCACGAACTCGTAGACGAAGGTCTTGCCCGGCGGGATGCCCGGCTGGTTGAGGCCGGTGACGCCGTCCATGCCGTTGGGCAGGCGCTGGCCGTGCCAGTGGATGCTGGTGAGCTCACCCAGCTTGTTGGTGACGAAGATGCGCACGCGGTCGCCCTCCACCACCTCGATGGTCGGCCCCGGGCTCTGGCCGTTGTATCCCCACAGGTGGGCCTTGAAGCCGGG
>JAIYDH010000179.1 GCA_027487585.1 Rubrivivax sp. | reverse complement strand
TCTCATCGCCCATCACGATCGCTCCGACTGGGCGCCGCTGGCCTGGGTCTGGCTCGCGCAAGCGCGTATGCTCGCCACGAGACTAGCGAACTGAACATTTCGTTCACACCCTCTCAGGCGCCATCTCGTGCAGCAGTGGCCGAACACACCGCCCGTCGCCGCCGTGGTCGGAGACCGCCAGACCCTGTCAGCATTGGGCCTGCGCCATCCGCGCCGCCCGCCCTGCCCGACCGATGACCGCTGACACCCATCCTCACCCCGCCCGCTGGCTGCCCGTCGACGACCCCCACCGCCTGCGCCTGCACGGCGAGGCCCACGCGCGGCCGCCGGCGCACATCCGCATGCCGGCCCTGGTGCTGTACGTGGCCGTGCGCCACGACGGCGTCGAACGCGCCGATCAGTGGCAGCACCTGCGTCGCCTGCCGGGCCAGCAAGACCTGCCCGCCGAGGCGCTGGACGGCCAGTTCCTGCGCCTGCCGCTGCCCGACGGCACCTTGAAGTGGGAGCGCCACACGGAGTTCACGCGCTACTCGCTGGTGCAGGCATTGCCCGAGGGCACGCAGCTGCACAGCGAGCCGCCAGCGCTGCAGGATGCGCTGATCGTCGGCCGCGACTGGATCCGCGACATCCCGGGGCAGGTGCTGGTGGCCGTGGAGCTGGTGATGCTGCATGGCGACATCCACAGCGAGTCGTGGCTGCCCGCGGCGCGGCGCTGGTTCAGCAGCCGCACCATCGCCGTCTCGCGCATGGGCCGTGACGGCCACTCGGCCGCCATCACCGACTTCGTGCTGCGCGACGACGGCTTCGAGCGCATGCTCGTCGTGGCCCCTGAGGGCACCACCGAAACGCGCGCCGGCCGCATCTCGCAGCGCCTGCTCGAGATGGAAACCTACCGCCTGATGGCACTGCTGGGCCTGCCGGCGGCCAAGGCGCTGCAGCCCGAGATCGCGGCCGCCGAGCAGCAGCTGTCGGCGCTGACGGCGCGTTTCGAGGCGCGCGAGGCCTCGGACCAGTCGCTGCTCGACGAGCTGGTGCAGCTGGCAGCGCGGCTGGAGCGCGCCACGGCCGGCGGCGCCTTCCGCTTCGATGCCACGCGCGCCTACGACACGCTGATGGTGCAGCGGCTGGCCGAGCTGCGCGAGAACTACCTGCCGGGTCAGCAAACGCTGGGCGAGTTCCTGCAGCGGCGGCAGGCGCCCGCCGTGGCCACGGTGGCCGCCACCGCCGAACGCCTGGCCTCGCTGGCCACGCGGGTGGAGCGCGCCAGCGGCCTGCTGCGCACGCGCGTGGACATCGCCACCGAGGTGCAGAACCAGCAGCTGCTGGCCAAGCTGGCCCAGGGCCAGGCACTGCAACTGCGGCTGCAGGCCACGGTGGAAGGCCTGTCGATCGCGG
Source organism: Rubrivivax sp. (assembly GCA_027487585.1). Lineage (GTDB taxonomy): Bacteria > Pseudomonadota > Gammaproteobacteria > Burkholderiales > Burkholderiaceae_C > Rubrivivax. Next base: position 6,054 of record JAIYDH010000179.1, on the reverse strand, counting down.
CCATCACCTACTACGTCGTCAGCCTGCTGCTTTACGGCGCCAAGGCGGCGCAGGCGGCGGGTGCGCCAATCAACCCCGAGGTCACCGCCGGCGCGCTGCTGCCGCTGGTGGTGTTCGGCGTCTGGCGCTCGACCCGGGGCATCCAGCGGCGCCTGGCCCGCCGCGGCGTCACCGACGTCGACGCGCCCTGATGGATCCGCTGGCCTTGCCGCTGGCCCTGCCGACGGTGGCCTCGCTGGGCGGCCTGGGCTTTGTGGTCGGGTTGCTGATGGCGCTCACGGGCGCGGGCGGTGGCGCCCTCGGCGTGCCGCTGCTCGTGCTGACGCTGGGCTTGCCGATGCAGCAGGCCGCGCCGATGGCGCTGATGGCCGTCGGCCTGGCCGGCGTGGTGGGCGCGGTGCTCGGGCTGCGCGATCAGCTGTTGCGCTGGCGTGCCGCCTTGATGATCGGCGCCGCCGGTATGCTGGTGGCGCCGCTGGGCGTGGCGCTGGCGCAGCGCCTGCCGCAGGCGCTGCTGCTGGGCATCTTCGCGGTCTTCATGCTGTACACGGCGTGGCGCATGTGGCGCTCTGCACCAGCGCAGGCCGCGCGGCCGGTGCAGCCGGCCTGTGTGCGGCCCGATGGTGAGCTGCGCCTGCGCTGGACGCCGCGCTGCGCCGCCGTGCTGGCGCGCGTGGGCGGCACGGCCGGGCTCTTCAGCGGGCTGCTCGGGGTGGGCGGCGGCTTCGTCATCGTGCCGGCGCTCGACCGCCACACCAACCTCGATCTGCGCAGCATCCAGGCCACCTCGCTGAGCGTGATCGCGCTCGTCAGCGTCTCGGGCATCGCGGCGGCCGCCTCGCACGGGCAGTTGCCGCTGCAGGCGGCGCTGCCCTTTGCGGCGGCCAGCGTCGTGGGGCTGCTCGCCGGCCGCCAACTGGCGCCGCGTTTCAGCGCGGAGCTGATGCGCCGCGGCTTCGCGGTGATGGCGGTGGGCGTGGCCGCGCTGGTGCTGGGGCGCGCGCTGCTCGGCCCGGCTTGAACACCCGAACGCCCATGCACACCGAACTGCCCGCCGCGCCCCGCTACGCCGTCGTCAGCTTCGACCTTGACGGCACGCTGCTCGACACCGCCGCCGAGATCGCCGAAGCCGTGAACCGCGCGCTCGACGAGCAGCACCTGCCCCGCCTGCCCGCGGCCGAGCTGACGCTGCTCATCGGCCACGGCGCGCGCCGGCTGTTGCAGGACGTGCTGGCACGGCAGGCCGCAACAGACTTGCAGGCCGGCGAGCCGGCTCAGATCGACACCGTGCTCGCCGGCTTCGAGCGCCACTACGCCGCGCTCATCGGCACGAGCAGCCTGCCTTACCCGGGCGCGGCCGAGGCCCTCTTGCGGCTGCGCGGCGCGGGCGTGCGCCTGGCCTGCGTCACCAACAAGCAGCAGCTGCCGGCGCAGCGCCTGCTGCAGCACCACGGCCTGCTGCCGGCGTTCGAGCTGCTGATCGGTGGCGACACGCTGGCGCACAAGAAGCCGCACGCCAGCGTGCTGCAGCATGTGGCCGCCGCGCTGCAGGTGCCCTTGTCGCAAGTGGCGCATGTCGGCGACTCGGCCACCGACGTGATGGCCGCGCGCAACGCCGGCGTGGCCGCCTGGGCCGTGCCCTGGGGCTACAACGGCGGCAAGCCGATCGCCCACGCTGCGCCCGACCTTCTGTTCGACTCGCTGGCGGCCGTCGCGTCACATGTATTGGGCGACGTGGCAGTAGACCCGCCGGCACGCCCGCAGCCGGGCTGACGTGCGCTTTGTATTCGCCAACCCGGGCGAACTGCGCAAGACTTTGCTGCGCTACCTGGCGGCGCAGCGGCTGGCGCTGGACGATGCCTGGATCGACATCGACTCCGCACTCGGCCCGGCGCTGAGCTCGCGCGGCCTGCCGACCACCGTGTTCTTCAGCGCCGACGGCCCGCGCGTCGACGCCCACGTCGGGCTGCTCAACGCGGCTGCGCTGCAGGCGTGGATGGCACCTTGGACGGCACCGGGGCGTTGAGCGCCGGCTGCCGCACCGAACATCACGTGGGTGCCCGACCAGGGCCTGCGCGGAATGCCCCCGCACGACCGCCAGCACGTGCCTCGGCCCTACACTGCCGCTCCATGCGCCGTTGGCTAGCCATCTTGCTGCTCGTGTTCATGCCGCTCCAGCTGTCCTGGGCGGCGGTGGCGAACTACTGCGCGCACGAAGCCGATGCCGGCGCAGGCCACTTCGGCCACCACCCGCACGTCTGGCACGGTCATGCCGTGCCGGGCGCGGCCGACGAAGCTGGGGCCGATGTGGGCACAGCGGACGGCAGCTCTTCCGCTGCCGCCGACATCGACTGCGGGCACTGCCACGGCTACTCCGCCTGCCTCGCGCACGCGGTGCCGGCCGGCGCAGTGGCCGGGCTTGGCAGCGCGCCGAAGATACGGGGCGACGCCGCCCGCAGCGGCCACGTCCCTGACGCACCCGAACGCCCTCAGTGGGCGCGCCTCGCCTGATCGGCGAGGCGGGTTCGCTTCTTCCCTGAACCCCGTCCGCGCCTGAGCGCCGCCCTGGGCCTGGCCCGGGTGAGCGCCTGGCGCGGCGCGACCTGCGGGTCGCCGCTTGCCGATCTCCCTGTGTCGACCACTCAACACTGGAGCATCGGATGCATCCGAGCACACGAATCAACTGGCGGCCCTTCCTGCTGGCCGCGGCATTGGCCGGCACATCGGCCTGGACCTGGGCACAAACACCCACGGCCGAACCCAGCCTCAAGGCCCTGTTCGACACCGCCTGGCTGCGCCAGCCCGAGGCGCAGGCCCTGCTGGCACGGCGCGAAGCCGCGCAGGCGCAAGCCCGCGCCGCCACTGCCTGGACACCCGAGCCGCCGGCTCTGGAGGCGAGCCACCGCACCGACCGACTGCTGCGCAATCACGGCGCGCGCGAGCTCGAAGTCGGCGTCGCCGTGCCGCTGTGGCTACCCGGTGAACGCCAGGGCGCGCAGACCCTGGCCCAGGCCGAGGCCGATGCCGTCGAAAGCCGGGCCGAGGCCGCCCGCCTGCGCCTGGCCGGTGCGGTGCGCGAGGCCTGGTGGAACGGGCAGCGCGCAAGCATCGAGCTGGAGATCACCCGCGGCCAGCTCGACAGCGCTCGGCAGATCGCCAGCGACGTGGCGCGCCGGGCCCGCGCGGGCGACCTGGCCCGTGCCGACCAGCACCAGGCCGAAGGCGCCGTGGCCGCCGCCGAGGCCGCGCTCGCACAGGCCCAGGCCGCCGCCATCGCGGCGCGGCAGCAGCTAAGCGCCTTGAGCGGATGGCCTGCGGCCGAAGTGGTGCCGGCGTCGCCCATCGCGTCGCCTGTCGCCGAGCCCGAACCCGCCGCCAGCGACGAGCCGCCCCACCCGGCGCTCGCCGAGCTCCAGGGCCGCGCCGAGCTGGCCGAACGCGCCGCGGCGCTGGCCCAGACGCAGGTGCGCGCCAACCCCGAGCTGGCGCTGAGCAGCACGCGCGACCGCGGCGCCAGCGGCGAGCGCTACGGCCAGACAGTGACGCTGGCGCTGCGCATTCCCTTCGGCGGCGGGCCGCGCCACGAGAGCAAGCTGGCCACGGCCCGCGCCGAGGCCACCGAAGCCCGCGCTCAGCTCGCGCTGGACCGCGCCCGCCTGCAGGCCGAGCGCGAGGCCGCCGTGGCGCGCGTCGAGGCCGCACGGGCGCAACTCGCGGCCACCGAGCGCCGCGCCAGCCTCGCGCGCGAGACACGCGGCTTCTTCGACAAGTCCTTCCGCCTCGGCCAGACCGATCTGCCCACGCGGTTGCGCATCGAGGCCGACGCCACCGAGGCCGAGCGGCAGGCCGCACGCAGCCGCATCGAACTGGCCGCTGCCATCTCTGCCTGGCGCCAGGCCCTGGGCCTGCTGCCCTGAACCAGGCTGCCACGCCCCAAGCTCCTTCAAGAACCACCCATGAAGATCAACTCATTCCTTGCCGTGATCGGCATCGTCGCGGCCCTGGTGCTGCCTCTGTCTGTGCAGGCCGGCCCCGGGCACGACCATGGCCCGGCAGCGGCCCCGGCCGCCACCGGCCCGGCGCTGCCGCGTCTGGCCGCCGAGTCCGAGCTGTTCGAGCTGGTCGGCGTGCTCGATGGCCGCCGCCTCACGCTGTACCTGGACCGCAGCGACGACAACACGCCCGTGCTGGGCGCCCAGATCGAGCTCGAGATCGCCGGCGCCAAGTTCGTGGCGCGGAAGCACAGCGAAGAAGCCGAGGCCTACGAGATCGTGCTGCCCGCCGATCCCAAGCCCGAGCTGCTGCCCGTGACAGCCACCATCACCGCGGGCACCGACATCGACCTGCTGGCCGGCGAGCTCGACCTGCAAGTCCGCGCCGACGACGCCGCGCACACGCACGCGCACACCTGGCAGGAACTCGGCCTGTGGGCCGGCGGCGCCGCAGCCGGGCTGGCCGCGCTCATCGTCATCGGCCGCCGCCTGGCCGCCGCCCGTCAACGCCGTGCCGGAGCCGCCGCATGAACACCCGCCACCTCTGCATCTGGGCACTTGCACTGACGACCACGCTGACGACCACGCTGATCAGCCCGGCGCTCGCCGGCCCCGGCCACGACCACGGCGACGCCCCGCCCGCGCCCAGCGCCAACGGCCCCCAGCGCCAGCCCGATGGCAGCGTCTTCCTGCCCAAGCCGGCACAACGCCAGCTCAGCGTGCGTACCGTGCGCACCGCCATGGCCGAGCTGCCGCGCTCGTTCGAACTCAACGGCAAGGTCGTGATGGACCCCAACGCCGGCGGCCAGGTGCAGCCGCTGAACGCCGGCCGCATCGAGCCCGGCCCACGCGGCCTGCCCAACCCCGGGCAGGCGGTGCGCAAGGGCGAGGTGCTGGCCTATGTGTCAAGCTCGGCCGCGCCGATCGAGCGCGCCAACCAGGCCGCGCAACTGGCCGAGCTCCGCGCCGCCAAGTCTTTGGCCGACAAGCGCGTGGCACGCCTGAAGGAGCTGGCCGATACCGTGCCGCGCAAGGACATCGAGGCCGCCGAAAGCGAAGCCCAGAGCCTGGCCGAGCGCATCGCGGCGCTGGGCACGGGTCTGGCCCCGCGCGAGGCGCTGGTGGCGCCGGTGTCCGGCGTCATTGCCTCGGCCCGCGTCGTGGCCGGGCAGGTGGTGGATGCACGCGAGCTGCTGTTCGAGATCGTCGATCCGGCGCGCCTGCGCATCGAGGCGTTGGCCTTCGATGCGGCCATCGCGGCCGACATCGGCGGCGCGAGCATCGCCATCGGTGCGCAGCGTGCGCCACTGCGCTTCATCGGCGCCGCGCGCAGCCTGCGCGAGCAGGCGCTGCCGCTGGTCTTCCGGGCCGAGGGCCCGGCGCTGGCCGCGCTGGCCGTGGGCCAGCCGGTGCGCGTGTTCGTGCAGAGCAAGAGCCAGGTCAAGGGCATCGCCGTGCCGGTGGCCGCGCTGATGCGCAACCCGGCCAACCAGACCATCGTGTGGGTGAAGACCGCGCCCGAGCGCTTTGAGCCGCGCGTCGTGACGGTGGCGCCGCTGGACGGCGTGAGTGTGAGCGTGAGCTCGGGCCTGAAGGCCGGCGATCGTGTAGCCACCCAGGGCGCGACGCTGATCAACCAAGTGCGCTGAGCGGGAGCCGACATGTTCAAGTGGCTCCTCGACAGCAGCCTGGCCAACCGGCTGCTGGTGCTCATCACGGCCGTCGTGCTGATGGCCTACGGCGCGTTCACCCTCACGCGCACGCCGGTGGACGTGTTCCCCGATCTCAACAAGCCCACGGTCACCATCATGACCGAGGCTGGCGGCATGGCCGCCGAAGAGGTGGAGCAGCTCATCACCTTCCCGCTCGAAACCACGATGAACGGCCTGCCCGGCGTGGAGAGCGTGCGCTCCACCTCGTCGGCCGGCTTGTCGTTTCTCTACGTCACCTTCGACTGGAGCGTGGACATCTACCGCGCCCGGCAGCTCGTGGCCGAGCGCTTGTCGGCCATGGAAGAAGGCCTGCCCGAAGGCCTGGTGCCGCGCATGGGGCCGATCAGCTC
>JAIYDH010000318.1 GCA_027487585.1 Rubrivivax sp. | reverse complement strand
GGCGCTGCCTTACGAAAAGGTAATCCACGCGCCATCGATGCGATCGGCGGGCTCCGGAGCATGGCGGCATCACAGCCTGCGACGGAGACCCCCCGATGCGACGACAAGACATCCGACTGCTGGCCCTGGCACGCCAGGGCGACCTCGCGGCCCGCTGCGAGGTCGGCCGGCGCTACCTGCTGGGGGCCGACGGCTTCCCGCAGCACCTGGGCACGGGCCTGGAGCACCTGCGCCAGGCCGCCCGGCAGGACGCGGGCCGCGCCGCACAGGTGTTGGCCGAATGCCTGCCCTTGCACGAGTTGCTGCAGGCCGGCGAGTGGCCGATGCTGGAGCGCGCGGCGGCCGACGGCAGTGCGATCGCGCAGATGCGCCTGGCGGTGGTGAAGTTCGGCCTCGGTGGCGACAGCGCCGAGACGGACCTGGGCGATGCGTGGATCTGGCTGCAGCGCGCGGCCGCGCAACATGCCGGCGCCGAACGTGTGCTCGACGCCGCCTGGGCGGCCAGCCGTGCCCAGCGTCTGGCGGTGCTGCTGGCGGCTGCCGCCCGCGAAGACCGCATCGACGCCATGGCCGTGGCGCTGTGGGTGGCGACGCAGGCCCAGGCCCTGGGCCGGCTCGTTGCCCTGGCCGCGGCCTTGTCGGCCGCCATGGCCCTGCACCCGGCCGATGCGCCGTGGCCGGAAGGTCTGGCCCAGGGCTTCGTGGCGCTGCTGCGCGGCGCCCACGCCACGCGGCAAAGACTGCCGCCCGTGCCCGCCGAGGCCTTGCGCCAGGCGCTCGAACGCTGCGCCACGGCGGGCGACCAGGCCGCGATGTCGCTGCTGGGACGTGCCCTGTCGGGCCTGCCGGCCGACGGCGTGCCGGCCGAGGTGTTCGACGGCCAGCACAACGTGCGCAAGGGTGCCGCCTGGCTGCTGCGGGCGGCCGATGCCGGCGACGGCGAAGCCTGGCTGCACTTGTACCGGCTGCATGCCGATCACAGTCTGTCGGTGGCCAATCCGCAGATGGCGCGTTTCTTCCTCGAGAAGGCGGCGCAGATGGGCCTGGCCGAGGCCCAGCGCAAGCTGGGCGCCCTGCTGCTGCGCGGCGCGGCCGGCCTGGCCGAATCCGAGCAGGCCATCGCCTGGCTGCACGCCGCGGCGGCGCAAGGCGACGGCCATGCACGCGCGCTGCTGCGCACGCTGGTGCTGCCCGTCGGTGGCACCGACGCCGAGGCCGCCTGGGCCTTGTCGATGGTGCAGGAGCACGACGTCGGCCTGGCGGCGCGCCTGGCGCTGGCGCGCGCCTTCGGCCTGACCAAGCTCGAGGCGCTGAGCGTCGATCCGAGCGACGGGCTGCGCCCCTGGGGCCTGGTGGTGGGGCGCAACCCGTTTGTCGTGCAGGCCCGCCTGTCGGCGCCGCGGGCCGTGCCGGCGCTGGACGCGGCCGCGCAGCAGGTGGCCGAGCGAGCCTCGACCCTGTTCACGCAGATCCCCGCGGGGGGCGATCTGCGCGTGCGTTCGCTGCGCCAGCGGCGGCTGTTCGAGCGGCTGGGCTTGTCGGAGACGCTGTTCTTCGCCGACGCCAGCGCCAGCGTGCTCGACACCCTGCGCCTGGGCCCGAAGTGGGCGCACCGCACGCGGGCGCCGCTGTCGCTGGCGCTGGCGGCCTGAGCCGCGGGTGAGCGCGCCTCAGTCCGGCAAGGGCAAGGCCGTCGTGCGCTTGACGGTGCGCAGCACCAGCATCGAGTTGCTGCGCACCACGCCCGGCAGCCGCGCCAGCACGTCGGCGTGGAAGCGCTCCAGGTCTTCGGCGTCGCGGTAGGTGAAGCGCACGAGGTAGTCGTTGGCGCCGGCCACGTAGTGGCAGTCGAGGATCTCGGCCGTGTCCTGCACCGCCTGCTCGAAGGCCTGGCGCACGGCCGGCTGCGTGCTCTCGAGGTTGATGATGGTGTAGCTGGTGCCCGGCCGGCCCACGGCGCGCGGGTTCAGCAGCGCCACGTAGGCGGCGATGACGCCGGCGTCCTCGAGCGCCTTCACGCGGCGCAGGCAGGCGCTGGGGCTCAGATGCACCCGTTCGGCGAGCGCCTGGTTGGCGATGCGGCCCTCGCGTTGCAAGGCCGCCAGGATGGCCCGGTCGATCGAATCCAGTTGCACAGTGGAGCTTGAGGTTTGCATGTTCTTGCGCCAGAGGCCGGGTTGACCGCATTGGATTGTGCCGATCAGGGTCAGCCCGGTCCAGCGAGAGCGGCACATTGCGTCCCGGGCTGGCTAGACTTCGCGAGCCGCGATGTCTGCTTGAACGCCACCCCAGGAGGCCCTGATGAACAAAGCCCTCGATCCCGCCCTGATGCAAGCCGCCGAAGCCGTCGGCAGCCAGTTGCCGTCCTCGATGGAGGCCTACTGGATGCCGTTCACGGCCAACCGCCAGTTCAAGAAGGCGCCGCGCCTCCTGGCCCGCGCCTCGGGCATGCACTACTGGGACGTGACCGGCCGCGAGGTGCTCGACGCCGTCGCCGGCCTGTGGTGCGTGAACGCCGGCCACAACCGCCCGCGCATCACCGCCGCCATCCAGCAGCAGGCCGCCGAGATGGACTTCGCGCCGCCCTTCCAGATGGCCCACCCCAAGGCCTTCGAGCTGGCCGAGCGCGTGGCCACCATCGCACCGGCCGGCATGGGCAAGGTGTTCTTCGCCAACAGCGGCAGCGAGGCCGTGGACACGGCGCTCAAGATGGCGCTGGCCTACCACCGCGTGCGTGGCCAAGGCACGCGCACACGCCTGCTCGGCCGCGACCGCGGCTACCACGGCGTCAACTTCGGCGGCATCTCGGTTGGCGGCATGGTCGGCAACCGCAAGACCTTCGGCCTGGCCGTGGCCGGCACCGACCACCTGCGCCACACGCACGACCCGGCCCGCAACGCCTACAGCCAGGGCCAGCCGGCGCACGGCGCCGACTTCGCCGACGACCTGGAAAAGCTCGTCGCGATGCACGACGCGAGCAACATCGCGGCCGTGATCGTGGAGCCCATCGCCGGCTCCACCGGCGTGCTGGTGCCGCCCGTGGGTTATCTGCAGCGGCTGCGCGAGCTGTGCACCAAGCACGGCATCCTGCTGATCTTCGACGAGGTCATCACCGGCTTCGGCCGCACCGGCAACCCGTTTGCGGCGCAGACCTTCGGTGTGACGCCGGACCTCATCGTCTGCGCCAAGGGCCTGACCAACGGTGCCGTGCCGATGGGTGCGGTGATCGCGAAGAACGAGATCCACGACGCCTTCATGACCGGCGCCGAGCACCTGATCGAGTTCCCGCACGGCTACACCTACTCGGGCCACCCGCTGGCCTGCGCCGCGGGCATCGGCACGCTGGACACCTACGCCGAAGAGAACCTGCTCACGCGGGCATCGGGCGACATCGCGGCCTACTTCGAGGCCGGCGTGCATTCGCTCAAGGGCGAGCCGCATGTCATCGACGTGCGCAACTTCGGCCTCGTCGGCGGCATCGAGCTGCAGGGCATCGCGGGCGAGCCCACCAAGCGCGCCTTCTCGGTGTTCCTCGACTGCTGGGAGCAGGGCCTGCTGATCCGCACCACCGGCGACACGATCGCGCTGTCGCCGCCGCTGATCATCGAGCGCAGCCACGTCGACCGCGTCATCGAGACGCTGCGCACCTGCCTGCGCCGCGCCGTTTGAGCCCTCTGCCCTGCGCATGCCGCTGCTGGATACCGACCAGGCGCTGACGAAGAACTCGTACTACGACGCCACCGCAACCGCGGCGCCGGCCCACGCCCCGCTGCTCGGCGAGCACGCCTGCGACGTGGCCGTGGTGGGCGGCGGCCTGGCCGGCCTGAGTGCGGCGATCGACCTGCGCCGCCGCGGCTTCGATGTGGTGCTGCTCGAGGCGCAGCAGGTCGGCTTCGGCGCCAGCGGCCGCAACGGCGGCCAGGCTATCCACGGCCTGGCCTGCGACCAGGACACCATCGAGCAGCAACTCGGTCTGGCCGAGGCGAGGCGCGTCTGGGACATGTCCGTCGAGGCGCTGGCTCTGCTGCGCGAGCGCATCGCCGAACACGGCATCGCCTGCGACTGGCAGGACGGCTACCTCGGCGTGGCCACCACGCCGCGCAAGGCCGCCGAGCTGCTCGCGCAGGCCGAGCGGCTGCAGCAGGTGTACGGCTACCCGATGCAGCAGATGGCCGCCGCCGACATCGGCCGCTGGATCGCCAGCCCGCGCTACCACGGCGGGGTGCACGACCCGCGCTCCGGCCACCTGCACCCGCTGAAGTACACGCGCGGCCTGGCCGCCGCCGCTGTGCGTGCCGGCGTGCGCGTGCACGAAGGCACGCAGGCCCACGCCCTGCTGCAGGGCGAGCGGCCGCAGCTGCGCACCACCAGCGCCCAGGGCGCGGGCCTGCTCCAGGCCCGCCAGGTGCTGCTGGCCGGCAATGTGTACCTGCACGGTGCGCCCTCGCCGCTGGCGCCGTCGTTGGCCCCGCGCGTGATGCCGGTCGGCACGTACATTGCCTGCACCGAGGTGCTGCCCAAGGCCACCGCCGACGCGCTGATCCCCGACCGCAGCGCCGTCTGCGACACCAACTTCGTGCTCGACTACTTCCGCACCACCGTCGACGACCGCATGCTCTACGGCGGCCGCGTGAGCTACAGCACCGTGACGCCGGCGCGGCTGGCCGACAGCCTGCGCGAGCGCATGGTGCACACCTTCCCGCAGTTGGCGGGGGCGAAGGTGCAGTACGCCTGGGGCGGCTTCGTCGACATCTCGATGAACCGCGCACCCGACTTCGGCCGCCTGCCCTCGCCCGCACCGGGCGTGCCGGCCAACGTGTACTACCTGCAGGGCTTCAGCGGCCACGGCCTGGCGCTCACCGGCCTGGCGGGGCGCCTGGTGGCCGAGGCCATCAGCGGCGACAGCGGCCGGTTCGATGTCTTCGCGCGCCTGAAGCACCGGCCGTTCCCGGGCGGCAAGCAGCTGCGAACACCCGCGCTGGTTCTGGGCATGGCCTGGTACCGCCTGCGCGATATGCTCGGCTGAGATGCCCGCGATGCCACGCCACTCCCCCCATCCGCCGCCGCTGGTGCTGGTCACCAGCTGCAACAAGCTGCTGGCCGGCCACGCCTCGCACACCGTCGGCCGCAAGTACGTCGACGCGGTGCGCCTGGCCGGCGCGCTGCCGCTGATTGCGCCGCCGTTCAGCGAAGACCAGCTGCCCGGGCTGCTGAGCCAGGTGCACGGCGTGCTGCTCACCGGCTCGCCCAGCAACGTGCACCCCTCGCACTTCGGCGAGGCCGTGCACGACGAGACCCTGCCGCTCGACCTCGAGCGCGACGCCTGGACGCTGCCGCTGGTGCGCCTGGCCATCGAACGCGGCCTGCCACTGCTGGCCATCTGCCGCGGCGCGCAAGAGGTGAACGTGGCACTCGGCGGCAGCCTGCACCAGGCCGTGCAGGAGGTGCCGGGCTATGCCGACCATCGCGGCGCCAGCGCGCTCGACGAGTCGACGGTCGACGAGGTCTACGCCCCGGCGCACGAGGTGGCGGTAGAGCCCGGCGGCCTGCTCGAGCGCATCGTCGGCGAACGGCAGTTCACCGTGAACTCCATCCACGGCCAGGGCGTGCACCGGCTGGCCGACGGGTTGCGCGTCGAGGCGCGCGCGCCCGATGGCTTCGTCGAGGCCTTCACGCAGCCGGCCGCCGAGGGCTTCAACCTGTGCCTGCAGTGGCACCCCGAGTGGCAGGCCGCAGGCAACCCGCAGTCGATGCGCATCCTGCGCGCCTTCGGCGACGCCGTTCACATGTACCGCGACCGCGTGCGCGGCCCCTTGCCTCGGCCGCAGCCTGCCACGGCCCGTTGAAACTGCCTGCCGCGACCCGGGCCCCGCGGCGCCACCGAACACCAGGTGCCCCATGAGTTCCAAGCTGTCATTCACGTTTTCCGACCTCGAGCAGTGGCTCGACCAGAACCGCGTCACCGAGATCGAGTGCCTCGTGCCCGACCTCACCGGCGTGGCCCGCGGCAAGATCCTGCCGCGCCAGAAGTTCACCGAAGACCGCGGCATGCGGCTGCCCGAGGCCGTCGTGGCCATGGGCGTGACGGGCGAGTTCCCCGAAGAGGGGCCGTACTACGACGTCATCAAGCCCACCGACCGCGACATGCACCTGCGCCCCGACCCGAGCACGGTGCGCATCGTGCCCTGGGCCACCGACCCCACGGCGCAGGTCATCCACGACTGCTACGACCGCGAAGGCTCGCTGGTGCCCTTTGCACCGCGCAGCGTGCTGCGCCACGTGTGCGATCTGTATGACGCGCAAGGCTGGGCGCCCGTGGTAGCGCCCGAGCTCGAGTTCTACCTCGTGGCCCGCAACACCGACCCCGACGTGCCGCTGAAGCCGCCCGTGGGCCGCAGCGGCCGCAGCGAAACAAGCCGCCAGGCCTACAGCATCGACGCCGTCAACGAGTTCGACCCGCTGTTCGAGGACGTCTACGCCTACTGCGAGAAGATGGAGCTGAACGTGGACACGCTGATCCACGAGGTCGGCGCCGGGCAGATGGAGATCAACTTCTTCCACGCCCACCCGCTGGGCCTGGCCGACGAGGTGTTTTTGTTCAAGCGCACGGTGCGCGAGGCGGCACTGCGCCACAACATGTTCGCCACCTTCATGGCCAAGCCGATTGCCGGCGAGCCGGGCAGTGCCATGCACATCCACCAGAGCGTGGTGAACAAGGCCACCGGCGAGAACATCTTCAGCAACCCCGACTTCACGGCCAGCAAGGAGTTCTACTGGTACATCGGCGGGCTGCAGAAGTACATCCCGGCGGCGATGGCGCTCTTCGCGCCCTACGTCAACAGCTACCGGCGGCTGGTGCGCAGCAACGCGGCGCCCATCAACATCCAGTGGGGCACCGACAACCGCACCGTGGGCATCCGCAGCCCGGTGGCCGGTGCCGCCGCGCGACGCGTGGAAAACCGCGTCATCGGCGCCGACGCCAACCCCTACGTGGCACTGGCCGCCACGCTGGCCTGCGGATACCTGGGCATCATGAACAAGATCGAGCCCGCGCCCGAGTGCAAGGGCGACGCCTACCTCGGCGACTTCCAGCTGCCGCGCAGCCTGGGCGAGGCGCTCACACTCTTGCGCGACGAGGCCGACCTGGCAGCAGTGCTTGGCAAGGCCTTCGTCACCGTGTACACCGAGGTCAAGGAGATCGAGTACGCCGAGTTCATGAAGGTGATCTCGCCCTGGGAACGCGAGCACCTGCTGCTCCACGTCTGAAAGGCCGGCCATGCAAAGCACCACCCCACGCACCACGCAGCAGTGGCAGGCTGCCGACTCGGCGCACTTCCTGCACCCCTTCACCGACTTCAAGGGCCTGGCCCGAAAGGGCTCGCGCATCATCGAGCGCGCCGACAACATCTACCTCTGGGACAGCGACGGCGCCAAGATCCTCGACGCCATGAGCGGCCTGTGGTGCGTGAACGTCGGCTACGGCCAGCAGGCGCTGGTGGACGCGGCAGCGAAGCAGATGCAGCAGCTGCCGTTCTACAACGCCTTCTTCCAGACGGCCACACCGCCAGCCATTGCGCTGGCCGAGCTGCTGGCCGACGTGGCGCCGGGCTTCGGACACGTGTTCTTCAGCGGCAGCGGCAGCGAGGGCAACGACACCATCGTGCGCATGGTGCGCCGCTACTGGGACGTGATGGGGCAGCCCGAGCGCACGGTGATCATCAGCCGCCACAACGCCTACCACGGCAGCACCATGGCCGGCGCCTCGCTGGGCGGCATGGCGGGCATGCATGCACAGGGCGGGCTGCCGATCCCGGGCATCACGCACATCGAGCAGCCCTACTGGTGGGACCACGGCCGCCCGGCCGGGCTGACGCGCGACGAGTTCGGCCTGAAGGCGGCACGCTGGCTGGAGGACCGCATCCTCGAGATCGGCGCCGACAAGGTGGCCGCCTTCATCGGCGAGCCGGTGCAGGGCGCCGGTGGCGTGATCATCCCGCCGGCCACCTACTGGCCCGAGATTGAGCGCATCTGCCGCAAGCACGGCATCCTGCTCGTGGCCGACGAGGTCATCACCGGCTTCGGCCGTACCGGCCGCTGGTTCGGCAGCGAGACCATGGGTTTCAAGCCCGATCTGATGACCTTTGCCAAGGGCGTGACCAGCGGTTACATCCCGCTGGGCGGCGTGCTCGTGGGCGACCGCGTGGCCGAGGCGCTCATCGAGCGCGGCGGCGAGTTCAACCACGGCTACACCTACAGCGGCCACCCGGTGGCCTGCGCGGTGGCGCTGGCCAACATCGGCCTCATCCGCGAGCTGGGCCTGGTGGAGCGCGTACACGACGACGTCGGCCCCTACCTGGCCGCGCACTACCGCGAGCTGGCCCAGCATCCGCTGGTAGGCGACGCCGAGACCTGCGGCCTGATGGGGGCATTGCTGCTGGTCAAGGACAAGGCCGCTGATCCCAGAGACAGCCAGCCCTTTGCCGAGAGCGTCGAGATCGGCATGGCCTGCCGCGCCCACTGCTTCCGCGAGGGGCTGATCATGCGCGCCGTGGGCGACCGCATGATCATCGCGCCACCGCTCGTGATCACCCGCGCGCAGATCGACGAGATGGTGGCGCTGATCCGCCGTTGCCTCGATCTGACGTTGGCACAAGCCCGTAGAGAAGGCTGGGCCCGCTGATTGCTAGACTGACCGCACATGTCCGGAGGATGACCGCATGAAGACGAAGATCGCGCTGACCGCCCTGTCTGCCCTGTTCACCAGCCTGACGGCGACCCTGTTCACCGCCCTGCCCGCCGCGGCTCAGGAGGAAGACAAGGTCCTGAACATCTACAACTGGTCGGACTACATCGCCGAAGACACGATCCGCAACTTCGAGCGCGAGACGGGCATCAAGGTCCGTTACGACAACTTCGACAACAACGAGATCGTGCACGCCAAGCTGGTGGCAGGCAAAACGGGCTATGACATCGTCATGCCCAGCTCCAACTGGGCCAAGCTGCAGATGGACGGCGGCCTGCTGCGCGCGCTCGACAAGAGTCTGCTGCCGAACCTGCGCAACCTCGACCCCTCGGTGCAGGCGCAGCTGGCGCGCATGGACCCGGGCAACCAGTACATGGTGAACTGGCTCTGGGGCTACACCACCGTGGGCATCAACGTCGACAAGGTCAAAGCGGCGCTGGGCAACCTGCCCATGCCCGAAAACGTCTGGGACCTGGTCTTCAAGCCCGAGTACATCAGCCGGCTCAAGAGCTGCGGCGTGAGCTTCCTCGACAGCGCCACCGAGGTGGTGCCCGCGGCGCTGCACTACCTGGGCAAGCCCTCGTTCAGCAAGAACCCAGCCGACTACGCGGCTGCGGCTCAGCTGCTGCGCAGCGTGCGCCCTCACGTCACGCTGTTCAGCAGCTCGGGCTACATCAACGACATGGCCAGCGGCAGCATCTGCGTGGCCCTGGGCTGGAGCGGCGACATCGGCCAGGCCCGCCAGCGTGCCATCGACGGCAAGACCGGCCAGAACATCCAGACGCTGATCCCGCGCACCGGCGGCCTGCTGTTCTTCGACGTCATGGTGATCCCGGCCGACGCACCAAGACCGGGCAACGCGCACAAGTTCATCAACTACATCCTGCGCCCCGAGGTGCATGCCAGCCTCACGAACAAGGTGCTCTACGCCAACCCCAACGCCGAGAGCCGCAAATTTGTGAAGCCCGAGGTCGCGGCCAACCCGACGGTGTTCCTGAGCCCGGCCGACATGGCCAAGATGGTGCCGCCCGACGCCATCAACAACGACCTGCGCCGCCTGATGACGCGCACCTTCACCTCGTTCAAGACTGGCTTGTGAACCCTGTGATGGCCGAGAAGCCGGCGTTCCTGCAGATCCAGGACGTCGTCAAGGACTTCGACGGTTTCAAGGCCGTCAACCACGTCAGCCTGGACATCGCCAAGGGCGAGATCTTCGCGCTGCTGGGTTCGTCGGGCTGCGGCAAGAGCACGCTGCTGCGCATGCTGGCCGGCTTTGAGCTGCCGACCTCGGGCCGCATCGTGCTGGAGGGCGAAGACCTGTCCGGTCTGCCGCCCTACCAGCGGCCGATGAACATGATGTTCCAGAGCTACGCGCTGTTCCCGCACCTCACCGTGTGGGAGAACATCGCGTTCGGACTCAAGCGCGAAGGCCTGCCCGCCGCACAGGTGGCCGAGCGGGTGGAGGCGATGCTCAAGCTGGTGCAGCTGTCGCAGTTCGCCAAGCGCAAGCCGCACCAGCTGTCGGGCGGCCAGCAGCAGCGCGTGGCGCTGGCGCGCAGCCTGGCCAAGCAACCACGCCTCTTGCTGCTCGACGAGCCGCTGGGCGCGCTCGACAAGAAGCTGCGCGAGCAGACCCAGATCGAGCTCGTCAACATCATCGAAAGCGTCGGCGTGACCTGCGTGATGGTCACACACGACCAGGAAGAGGCCATGACCATGGCCAGCCGCATCGCCATCATGAGCGAAGGGCGCTTCCTGCAGGTGGGCGCACCGGGCGATCTGTACGAGACGCCGGCCACGCGCTTCGTGGCCGACTTCATCGGCAACGTCAACCTGATGAACGGCACGCTCGACGAAGACGAGGCCGACCACTGCGTGGTGGGCAGTGCCGACTGCCGGCACTACGTGGGCCACGGCATCACCGGCACCCAGGGCATGGCCGTGACGGTGGCCCTGCGCCCCGAGAAGATCCACCTCTCGCGCAACCGCCCGCTCGGCCACGATGGCCAGCCCGATCCGTACAACTCGGCTCAGGGCACGATCAAGGAAATGTCCTACTTCGGCAGCTACACGGTGTTCCACGTGCAGCTGGGCAGCGGCGCCGTGCTCAAGGTGAGCATGACAAACACCCAGCGCCACCGCGACGACGAGTTCACCTGGGGCGACACCGTCTGGGCGCACTGGTCGCGTTCCGCGCACGTGGTGCTGACGCAGTGAGCCAGGCATGAGCGGCGCCCCGATGACCGGACTTCACCGCCTCGTGGTCGACGCGTTCAGCGGCCGCGTGCTCGTCATCGCGGCGCCGTTCCTGTTCTTGCTGGTGTTCTTTCTCGGGCCGTTCTTCATCGTCGGCAAGATCAGCGTCTCCGAGATGGAGGCCGTCACCTTCAAGGACCTGGTCACCTGGTCCGAAGGCGTGCTGACGCTGTCGCTGAAGTTCGGCACCTACCAGTTCATCGCGCAAGACCCGCTGTACTGGCAGACCTACGTCAACAGCGTCAAGTACGCCGGCGCCACGACGCTGCTGTGTCTGTTCATCGGCTACCCGTTCGCCTACTTCATGGCGCGCGCCAAGAGCAGCATCCAGCCGGCGCTGCTGATGCTGGTGATGCTGCCCTTCTGGACAAGCTTCCTGCTGCGCGTGTACTCGTGGCGCGGCCTGCTCACCGAGGGCGGCTGGGTGGCCGAAATCATCGTCGGCCTGGGGCTTGACCAACTGCTCTATTCGCTCGGCCTCATCACCGCGCCGGGCAAGCTGATGCACACGCCGTTTTCGCTGGTGCTGGGCATGACCTACACCTACCTGC
Organism: Rubrivivax sp.; assembly: GCA_027487585.1. GTDB lineage: Bacteria > Pseudomonadota > Gammaproteobacteria > Burkholderiales > Burkholderiaceae_C > Rubrivivax. The sequence goes on along the minus strand of JAIYDH010000318.1, from coordinate 6,101 downwards.
CGTTCATGATCCTGCCGCTGTACAGCAACCTGGCAAAGATGGACCTGCGGCTGCTGGAAGCCGCGGCCGACCTCGGCGCCACGCCCTGGACGGCTTTCTGGAAGATCACCGTGCCGCTGTCCAAGGCCGGCATCATCGCCGGCAGCATGCTGGTGTTCATTCCGTGCATCGGCGAGTTCGTCATCCCTGAACTCTTGGGTGGCCCCGAAACGCTGATGATTGGCCGCGTGCTCTGGGACGAGTTCTTCAGCAACAACGACTGGCCGATGGCGTCCAGCGTGGCCGTGGTGATGATCCTGCTCATCATCGTGCCGCTGGCCATCTTCAACAAATACCAGGCCGAGGCGAGCGACAAGCGATGAAGGCCGCGAACTTCAATCGCTGGTTCGGCCGAGGCTGGCTTGCCGCCGGCTTCGTGTTCCTGTACCTGCCGATCTTCGCGCTGGTCATCTTCTCGTTCAACGACTCGCCCATTCCGAACGTCTGGCGTGGGTTCACGCTGAAGTGGTACGAAGCGCTGATGCGCGACCAGGAGATGCTCTCGGGCCTGTGGCTCAGCCTGCAGATCGCGCTGCTCACGGCCTGCGGCTCGGTGGTGCTCGGCACGCTGGCCGCGTTTGCACTCGTCAAGTACAAGCGCTTCAAGGGCCGCACGCTGTTCTCGGGCATGGTCAGCGCGCCGCTGGTGATGCCCGAGGTGGTGGTGGGCCTGAGCCTGCTGCTGATGCTGGTGAGCGTGCAGCGCGCGCTGGGCTTCCCCGAGCGCGGCCTGTTCACCATCTGGCTCGGCCACCTGCTGCTGGGCATGGCCTACGCCACCGTGGTGGTGCAGGCCCGGCTGCAAGACCTGAACCCGCAGCTCGAAGAAGCCGCGATGGACCTGGGTGCGAAACCGCACCAGGTGTTCTGGCTCGTCACGCTGCCGATGATCGGCCAGAGCCTGATCTCGGCTTGGTTGCTGACCTTCACGCTCAGCCTGGATGACGTCGTGCTGTCGGCCTTCTTGTCGGGACCGGGCTCGACGACGATGCCGCTGGTCATCTTCTCAAGAGCGCGGCTCGGCCTGAACCCAAGCGTCAACGCCATTGCCACCATCATCGTCATCGTCGTGGCGGTGGGCGTGGTGCTCGCCAGCTACCTGATCGCGCGGGCCGAGCGGCGCCGCCAGCAAGAGATGGCTTCGGCCACGCGCGCCTGATGGCGCATTCGAGAACACACCCTGAGCGAGGAGAAACCATGACCCGCCCTGCCCACCCTTCCCTCAACGCCATCGCCCTGGCTGCTGCCGCAGCCGCGGCCTGCCTGAGCCTGCCGGTCGCCGCTCAAGGCAGTGACGAGCTGCTGAAGGAGCTGAAAGCCCTGCGCGAGCGGGTCGAACAACTCGAGCGCCAGGTCAAGGCCCAGCCGGCGGCACCGAAGCCCGGTGAATGGGGCATGACGCCGGAGCAGGCGCGTGAGCTCAACCGCATCGCCGTCAAGACCGAGGCGCTGCAGGACAACTTCACCGACCAGGGCTACAAGGGCCTGAAGATCAGCGGCCAGATCGACCCCACCTACATCATCAACCGCCGCCAGAACGACCGTACGTTCGTGTTCCTGAACAACGGCGACGCGCGCTACACCTACGACAACAGCTACTTCGGCATGGCTGTGATCGACTTCGAGAAAGAAACCGAAAGCGGCGCGCGCTGGAAGCTGACCTTGGCGCCCGAGCGGGGCACCGGTGCCGTGGCCAACAGCCGCTCGATCGTGCACGAGGCCTCGGTGTCGCTGCCGCTGAGCGACCTGCAAACCCGCCTGTGGCTGGGCCAGATCCCCGACTGGACGGGCTACGAGATCACGCTGCCGGCCGGCAACAAGCTGATCACGCACAACCTGCTGTTCGACTTCACGGCGCCCACGAACTACACCGGAGCCGTGCTCGACATCACGCGCGGCAAGTGGTGGAGCCGCGTCGGCCTGGCCAACTTCAACAGCGCGCGCCAGACCCCGGGCAACAACACGCCGGCCCTCATCTACCGCGTCGACTACTCCAAGGGCGAGTTTTCGGGCTTCGGCTTCAGCGGCGTGCACGGCAAGATTCCCAACTTCGCGGCTGACGGCGTCTACAACGATCCGGCCACCGGCGATGAAACCCCGTTCCCCAGCGCCGGCAAGAGCACGATGGCCAACCTCTTCGAGGTCGATGCGTTCTTCACCCGCGGCGACTGGAGCCTGTTTGGCCAGGTCAGCGTGGGCCAGCAGAAGGACGCAGCCATCTTCAACAGCGACGGCGTGCTGCGCAACGCCAAGTGGTGGGGCCTGTCCAGCACGGCCGCATACAAGCTGACGCCGCGCCTGGAGGGTGTGCTGCGCGCCGACTTCATCAGCAACAAGACCAACGGCGGCGGCCTGCTCGGCTACAGCGGCGATGACAAGATCAACGGCATCGGCCGGGGTTTGGTCCCTAACGGCGATGGTGAGTACGTCGACTTCGCCAAGGGTGAGAGCATCGGCAGCAACCGCTGGGCGCTTACCCTCGGCATGAACTACCTCTTCGACGAAAGCACGATCTTCAAGTTCGAGTTGCGGCAAGACGGCGCCAGCCAGCCGGTGTTCTACGACACCAAGAGCAGCCGCTACTACAAGAGCAACACGCTGCTCGGTGCCTCGGTGGTGGTGAGCTTCTGATGGGCGCGCCCGCCGTCGACTGGCTGGCGCGTGCCGCGGCGCTGGCCATCGACGGCCGCGCGCTCATCGACGGCCAGCGGCGCGACGCCGCCAGCGGCGAGACCTTCGACTGCATCAGCCCCATCGATGGCCGCGTGCTCGGCACGGTCGCGCGCGGCGCCGCGGCCGACATCGACGCCGCCGTGAAGAGCGCCCGCGCCGCGTTTGAAGACCGCCGCTGGTGCGGCAAGGCGCCCGCGGTGCGCAAGAAGATCCTGCAGCGTTTCGCCGACAAGATCCTCGGCGCCCGCGAAGAGCTGGCGCTGCTCGAAACGCTCGACATGGGCAAGCCCATCCAGCACGCGCTGGCGGTGGACGTGCCCAGTACCGCGCGCACCATCGCCTGGTACGCCGAGGCGGTGGACAAGATCTACGACGAGATCGCGCCCACGCCGGCTTCGGCGCTGGCCCTGATCACGCGCGAGCCCGTGGGCGTGGTGGGGGCCATCGTGCCCTGGAACTACCCGATGATCATGGCCGCCTGGAAGCTGGGCCCTGCGCTGGCGGCCGGCAACTCGGTGGTGCTCAAGCCCAGCGAAAAGAGCCCGCTCACCGCCATGCGCCTGGCCGAGCTGGCCATCGAAGCCGGCTTGCCGCCGGGCGTGTTCAACGTCGTGCCCGGCTACGGCCCCGAGGCCGGCGAGGCGCTGGCGCTGCACATGGATGTCGATGCACTGGGCTTCACCGGCAGCACGCGCACCGGCCGCCGCATGCTCGACTACGCCGGCCGCAGCAACCTCAAGCGCGTGTTCAACGAGCTTGGCGGCAAGAGCGCCTTCCTCGTGTTCGACGACTTCGCCGATGTCGAACGCGCCGCGCAGACGGTGGCCGCGAGCCTGTTCTTCAACCAGGGCGAGAGCTGCAACGCGCCCTCGCGCGTGCTGGTGCACGAGAGCATCGCCGAGCGCTTCACCGAGATCGTGGCCGCCGAGGCGCCGAAGTACGCGCCGGGGCATCCGCTGGACGCCGGCACCGTGCTCGGTGCGTTGGTGGATGAGCCGCAGATGGCCACCGTGCTGCGCTACATCGAGGCCGGCAAGACCGAAGGCGCGCGCGTGGTGGCCGGCGGCCGGCGCGTGCGGCAGGACAGCGGCGGCTACTACGTCGAGCCCACGGTGTTCGACGGCGTCGTCAACCTCATGACGATCGCGCGCGAAGAGATCTTCGGCCCGGTGATGGGCATCCTCACCTTCAAGACCGAGGCCGAGGCGGTGGCCATCGCCAATGCCAGCGCCTACGGCCTGCAGGCCAGCGTGTGGAGCGACAACCTCAACCGCGCCCACCGAGTGGCCCGCGCGCTGCGCGCCGGCACGGTGCATGTGAACCAGTACGACGAAGACGACATCACCGTGCCCTTCGGCGGCGTCAAGCAAAGCGGCAACGGCCGCGACAAGAGCCTGCATGCCTTCGACAAGGTGACGGAGCTGAAGACGACCTGGATCCGAATCGATCCGGCATGACCCCCCCCTCCTTTCGGGCTGAGCCTGTCGAAGCCCTGTCCGCCCGCCTCGCCGCCACCGGCATCCACAGCCTGCTCATCCAGTTCGCCGACATCCACGGCACCGCCAAAGGCAAGCTCGTGCCGCTGGCCCAACTGCCCGAGCTGCTGGCCACCGGCGCCGGCTTCGCGGGCCCGTCCATCTGGGGCACCGGCCTGCCGCGCACCGGCCCGCGCTCCGAGTACTACGCCCGCGGCGACGCCGACACCGCGCAGCCCCTGCCCTGGCTGCCCGGCGTGGCACGCGTGGTGGGCAGCGGCTGGGTCGACGGCCAGCCTTTCGAGGCCTGCCCGCGGCAGGTTCTGCACCGCGCGCTCGCCCGCCTCAAGGCCGCCGGCCTGACGATGCAGCTCGGCATCGAGCCCGAGTTCTTCCTGCTCAAGCGCGACGCCTCCGGCCGCATCGTGCCGGCCGACGACGCCGACCGCCTGGCCAAGCCCAGCTACGACCTGGCCTCGCTGCAGCGCCCCATCGCCTTGCTGCACGAACTGCAGCACACGCTGCAGGCCTGCGGCTTCGAGGTGCAGCAGATCGACCACGAAGACGCCCACGGCCAGTACGAGCTGAACTGGCGCCACGCCGATGCGCTGACCAGCTGCGACCGACTGATGCTCTTCAAGCTGGCCGCGCAGGCGCTGGCCGAGCGGCACGGCCTCTTGTTCTCGATGATGCCCAAGCCCTTCGAGGACCAGCCGGGCAGCGGACTGCACTTCCACGTCTCGCTGTGGCGCGATCACCCAGAGGGCCCCACCCTGGCGGATGGCGTGGCGCGGCACTTCATCGGCGGCGTGCTCGCGCACGCGCGCGCGCTGTGCGCCTTGGCCGCGCCCACCGTGAATGGCTACAAGCGCCTCGGCGCGGCGGCCTCGATCAGCGGCACCACCTGGTCGCCGGGCGCCATCGCCCACGGGCCCAACAACCGCACGGCGCCGGTGCGCACGCTGCCCGGGCGCTTCGAGTGGCGCGTGCCGGACGCCTCGGCCAACATCTACCTCGCGGTGGCCACGCTCATCGCTGCCGGCCTCGATGGCATCGAACGCCGGCTCGACCCCGGCCCGGCCTGCACAGCCGACCTCTACGACACGCCCCACCCCGAGCTGCCGCGCCTGCCCACATCGCTGGACGAGGCGCTCGATGCGCTCGAGGCCGATGCCGTGGTGGCCGGCGCGCTGGGCCCCGAACTGCTGGCGAACTTCGTCGCGCTCAAGCGCGAGGAGTCGCTGGCCTGGCGGGCCCACGTGTCGGACTGGGAACGCGCGCGCTACGCCACCGCGTTCTGACACCGCCCGTGAGCCCCAAGCCCCCCGCCTGGGCCTACGCCTGCCTGGCGGCCAGCATGGCGCTGGTGGGCAGCTACGTCGGCTTGTCGAAGCTGCTGGTGGCCGTGTTCCCGGTGTTGCTGCTGGCCTGGCTGCGCTTTGGCATCGCGGCCGTGGCGATGGCGCACTGGGTGCGCCGCCGCGAGGGCGACGCGCCCCTGAGCCCGCGCGACCGCGTGCTGCTGTTCTGGGAAAGCTTCCTCGGCAACTTCCTGTTCAGCATCTGCATGCTCTACGGCGTGGCGCTCACCTCGGCGCTGGCCGCGGGCGTGACGATGGCGGCCATCCCGGCCGCGGTGGCGCTGATGTCGTGGCTGTTCCTGGGTGAACGCATCAGCGGCCGCGTGGCCGCCGCCATCGCCTGTGCCGCACTGGGCATCGCGCTGCTGGCCTTTGCCCGGGGTGGCGACACGAGCCTGGCCGCCCCACCTTGGGGTTATGCACTGCTGCTGGCGGCCGTGCTGTGCGAGGCGAGCTACGTCGTCATCGGCAAGCGGCTCACGGGCCAGGTGTCGGCGCGGCGCATCAGCGCGATCATCAACCTGTGGGGGCTGGCGCTCGTCACGCCCTTCGG
>JAIYDH010000305.1 GCA_027487585.1 Rubrivivax sp. | reverse complement strand
GCCGTGGACGATGTGTCCTTCGCCATCGCCCCCGGCGAGAGCGTGGGCCTGGTGGGTGAATCCGGTTGCGGCAAAAGCACGCTGGTGCGCCTGCTGGCGCGGCTGCACGATGCCACCGAAGGCCGCATCGTGTTCGATGGCGAAGACCTCGCCACCACGCCCGCGCTCAAGTTCGCGCGCGATGCCCGCCGGCCGCTGATCCAGATGGTGTTCCAGGACCCCACCGACAGCCTGAACCCGCGCTTCACCGCGCGCGAGACGATTGCCGAGCCGCTGGCCCTGCTGTCGCGGCTGCGCGGGGCCGAGGCGGCGGCGCGCGTCGACGAGGTGGCGGCGCAGGTCGGCCTGCCGCCGGAGCTGCTGCCGCGCTACCCGCACCAGCTCTCGGGCGGGCAGAAGGCGCGCGTGGGCATCGCGCGGGCGCTGGCGGTGAAGCCGCGGCTGCTGATCCTCGACGAGCCCACCGCGGCGCTCGATGTCTCGGTGCAGGCCGTGGTGCTGCAGTTGCTGGCGCGGCTGCGCCGCGAGCTCGGCCTGAGCTGCCTGTTCGTGAGCCACGACCTCAACGTCGTGCGCCTGCTCACCGAGAAAGTGGCCGTCATGTACCTCGGCAAGCTGGTCGAGTTCGGCCCCAGCCACGAGGTGTTCCGCGCGCCGCGCCACCCGTACACGCAGGCCCTGGTCTCGGCCATTCCGGGGCAGGGGCCGCGCATCCGGCTCACGGGCGAGGTGGCCAGCCCGATCGACCCGCCGAAGAACGCCTGCCGCTTTCAGGGCCGCTGCCCGCGGGCTGAAGACCGTTGCGGCCGTGAAGCCCCACCGCAGGTGATGCGCGGCCCGCACATGGCGGCCTGCCACTTTGCGACATGATGAGGGGCATGTCCGAAGCCGCCCCCCGCGTCGCCCTGGCCGAGCAGGCCTACAGCCAGCTCAAGGCCGAGCTGCACGACTTTCTCTGGCTGCCCGGCGAGCGCGCCAGCGAGCTCGAGATCGCGCACCGCCTGGGCATGAGCCGCACGCCGGTGCGCGAGGCGCTCTTTCGCTTGCGCAACGAGGGCTTCCTGGACGTCGAGGCCAAGACCGGCTGGACGGTGAAGCCGATCGACTTTGCGCGCATCGACCAGATCTACGACCTGCGCATCGTGCTCGAGACCGCCAGCCTGGCACGCCTGGCGCAGCTCAGCGACGAGCCCGCGCAGCTGAAGGCCCTCAAGGAGGTGTGGCTGGTGCCGGCCGCCGAGCGCCTGGGCGACGGCCGCGCGGTCGGCGAGCTTGACGAACGCTTTCACGCGGAGCTGGTGGCCGCCGCCGGCAACGAAGAGATCAGCCGCGTGCACCGCGAGGTGACTGAACGCATTCGCATCGTGCGCCGGCTCGACTTCACCCGCGGCGACCGCATCGACGCCACCTACGCCGAGCACGCCAAGATCCTGCGCGCCGTCATCCAGCGCAAGACCGAGGCCGCGCAGCTGCTGCTGAAGAGCCACATCGAGCAGAGCAAGCTCGAGGTGCGCAAGATCACCTTGCACGCGCTGCAGGAAGCCCGGGCGCGGCGCGCCTAGGCGCAGGGCTTCACCTCGCGATCCACCCCGCTATCCTCCGCGCCCATGTACGCGGCGCATTTCGGACTCGCTCGCGAGCCGTTTTCGCTCGCGCCCGACCCCCACTTCCTGTTCATGAGCGAGCGCCACCGCGAGGCGCTGGCGCACCTGCTGTATGGCGTGCGCGGGGGCGGCGGCTTCGTGCTGCTCACTGGCGAGATCGGCGCCGGCAAGACCACCATCGCGCGCGGCTTTCTCGAGCAGCTGCCGGCCGGCTGCGTGGTGGCCTACGTCTTCAACCCGCAACTCAGCGGGCTGGAGCTGCTGCAAACGCTGCTCGGCGAGTTCGGCCTGCCGCCGCTGCAAGGCCCCGAGCGCGACAGCCTCAAGGCGCACATCGATGCGCTCAACCGCTTTCTGCTGGAGGTGCATGCCCAGGGCCGGCAGGCGCTGGTGGTCATCGACGAGGCGCAGGCCCTGAGGCGATCGTTGCTGGAGCAGCTGCGCCTGCTGACGAACCTGGAAACGGCCGAACGCAAGCTGCTGCAGATCGTGCTGATCGGCCAGCCCGAGCTGCGCGAGCGCATCGCCGGCCTGGAACAGCTGGCACAGCGTGTGGTGGCGCGCTACCACCTGGGCGCACTCACGTCCGACGAGACGGCGCACTACGTCGAGCACCGGCTCGGCGTGGCCGGGCTGCAGGGCCCGCTGCCCTTCGATCGCCCGGCTTTGAAGGCCTTGCACGAGCGCACGGGCGGCGTGCCCAGACGAATCAACCTGCTGGCCGACCGCGCCTTGCTCGGTGCCTACAGCCAGGGCCAGCGCCAGGTGAGCGCGGCGCTGGTGCAGCGGGCGGCGGCCGAGGTCTTTGACAGCCCGGCGCGGCCGCCCGCGGGCCGGGGAGGGCGGCGCCTGGTGTTGGCCTTGCTGGGCACGGCGCTTGTGGGGCTGGTCGCTGCGGGCTGGTGGCTGCAACAGCCCCGGGCGCCGCAGGCCGTGGCGGCCGTGGCGGCCGTGCAGGCCCCGGCGGCCGTGGCGGTGTCGCCCGCGCCTGTGGCGTCTGCGAGCACGCCGGACAAGCTCCCCGCTGCCGTTGTCGACGACCCGGCGGCGCTGCGCGCGCTCGCGCAGGCCGACGAGGCCCAGGCCTGGCGCGAGTTGGCGCTGCACTGGAACGTGGCCATCGGCGAGGGCGATCCCTGTGTGGCCGCGCGGCAGGCGGCGCTGGTGTGCTTCCGCAGCGCGAGCGGCGGCCTGGGGCTGCTGCGCAGCCTGTCGCGCCCGGTGCTGCTGGTCCTGCGCGCGGCAGACGGCAGCCGCAGCCACGTGCTGTTGGTGGCCCTGGACGATGAGGCCGCCACGCTGCAGAGCGGCCGGCAACGTCTGCGCCTGGCCCTGCCGGCGCTGGCCGGGGCCTGGCGCGGCGAGTTCGCCACCTTCTGGCGCTCGCCACCGGGCTGGGAGCCCGGCCCGGCCGGGCAGCTCGCGGCCCGCCGCTGGGCTGAGCCGCAGCTGGCCGCGGCCTTGCCGGCGCAGCAGGGCCAGGGCTTTGCCGAACAGGTGGCGGCCTTCCAGCTGCTGCAGGGTCTGCCGGTGGACGGCCAGGCCGGGCCGCTGACCTTGATGCAGCTCTCGCGCGTGGCCGGTGTGCCCGAGCCGCGGCTGGCCGCGGCCGCCGCCGAGGGGGGCTGAACCATGTCGCTGATCCTCGACGCCCTGCGCAAGGCGGAGTCCGAACGCCAGCGCGGTGCCGTGCCGGGCCTGCACGGGGTGACGGCGCCACCAACGCCCGAGCCGGCGGCCGGCAGCCGTCCGCGCGGCCTGACGCCGCTGCGCGGGGCAATGGGCCTCCTCGGGCTTGTGTTGGGAGCTGCCCTGGTTGGGTGGCTGGCGCGGCCCTCGGCCGGACCGCCGTTGACTGCTGCAGCCGCACCTTCGACGCCTCCGGCGGCCGTGCCCGCCGCCGAGCCCGCCCCGCTGCCCCTGGTCGTGTCGGCACCGCCTGTGGTGCCGGCCGAACCCCCTGCCGTGGTCGCGCCGCTGCCCGCAGCTCCTGCGGTCGCCACGGCCACACCAGCGCCGCCACCGCCGCTGCCAGCGGCCTCGCGCGCGCCCATCGTCACGCAGGTGCGGCGCCTGGCCGATCTGCCGCCCGAGCAGCGGCGCGAGCTGCCGACGCTGGCCGTCAGCGGCTCGGTCTGGTCCGATCAACCCGGCGCGCGCTTTGTCGTGCTCGACGGTCAGGTGCTGCGCGAGGGCGACCGTTTGGCTGCGGGCCTGGTGCTCGTCAAGCTCGCCCCCCGTTCGGCCACGCTGCGCTGGCGTGACGGACTCATCGAGGTGCCGTTCTGAATGCCTGTGCACGCCGCGATCCTGGGGTGTGGGGCGCCGCTTGCAGCGGAGATACTCCGCGCGGTCCATTCACCCAAGCTCCGATGATCCCGATGTCCCGACCGGCCCGTGCCCTGCTGGTGCTGGCCCTGGCTGCCTGGCTGGTCCTGCTGGCCACCGCACCCCACGCCGCGCCAGCGCAGGCCGCCAAGCCGACGCCTGGGCTCGCGCCGCAAGCGTCCGCGCCCGCCGGCAGGGTCTGGCTCGCCGGACCGGCCGGTGCCGCACTGAAAGTGGCCGATGCGCTGCGCCAGGCCGCCGATGGCGACATCATCGAACTGATGCCCGGCGAGTACACCGAGCGGCTGGTGATCGAAAACCGCCGCCTCACCATCCGCGGCCTGCGCGGGGGCGAGATGCCGCGGGTGCATGGCGGCCTCAAGCCGATGGCCGAGCGCGCACTCTGGACAGTCAAGGGCGGCGAGCTGCTGCTGCAGGACCTGGAATTCCGCGGTGCGCGCAGCGTCGAGGGCGCGGGTGCGGCGCTGCGCCAGGAGGGCGGCAAGCTCACCATCCGCCGTTGCCGCTTCTTCGACAACGAACACGGCCTGGTGGCGACCAATGACCCGCAGGCGCAGATCAGTGTCGAGGCCAGTGTCTTCGGACTCGCGCCCAAGGTTGTCGGCGGGCTGCACCACTTGGTGACCATCGGCCGCATCGGCCGCTTCAGCGTCACCGGCACGCGCTTCCAGCAGGGCTTCGAGGGCCACCTGCTCAAGACGCGGGCGCGCGAAAACCTCATCGCCTACAACTTCCTTCACGACGGCATGCGCGGCGGCGCCAGCCTGGAGATCGACATCGCGCTGGGCGGCATCGCCACCGTCGTGGGTAACGTCATTGGCCAGGGCGCGGACACGCAGAACCAGGTGATGCTGGCCTATGGCAGCGAAGAGGGCGCCTGGGACGTGAACCGCCTGCACGTGGCGCACAACACCTTCATCAGCCATGGCTGGCTGCCCGCCTGGTTCTTGCGCGTGCACCGCGACCGCCTGCCCGCCAACACCGAGCTGGTGGCGGTGAACAACCTGCTGGTGGGCGGCGGCGTGTTCGAGTGGGGCAACGAGGGCGTCTTCGCCGGCAACCACCACGTCCGGCGCAGTGCGCTGGCCGATGTCGACACCTACGCCTTTGAGCTGCCTCCTTCATCAAGTCTTCGCAGTGCCGGCGTCGACCCCCGCCAGGCCGGCGGCGCCGACCTCGCGCCGCGCGCCGAGTTCGACTGGTCGGCCGGCCGCAAGGAGCTCGATCCACCGCCCGAACGCCGCAGCAGCTGGGCGCCGGGTGCCTTCCAGAAGTGAGTGCCGTATCACAGAGCGCCCCATGAGCGAACCGACGCCCGACCAGCCCTATCACCCCGACACCGTGGCCGCGCAGGCCCTGGGCTGGATCGACGAGCGCACGCGCGCCGTGATCCCGCCGCTGCACGTGAGCACCACCTACCTGCGCGACGAGGACAACCAGTACCGCAGCGGCCGCGTCTACGCGCGCGCCGACAACCCGGCATTCGACCAGGCCGAGGCCGTGATCAACACGCTGGAAGGCGGTCACCAGGCGCTGCTGTTCGCCAGCGGCATGGCCGCGGCCACGGCGGTGTTCCAGGCGCTGAAGCCGGGCGACCACGTGCTGGCGCCGAAGGTGATGTACTGGAGCCTGCGCAACTGGCTGATGAACTTCGCCACCGAGTGGGGCCTGGACGTCGAGTTGATCGACATGACGAGCCCGGCGGCGGTGGCCACGGCGCTGCGGCCGGGCAAGACGGCGCTGGTGTGGATCGAGACGCCGGCCAACCCGCTGTGGACCGTGACCGACATCGCCGAGACCACGCGCCTGGCGCATGCCGCCGGCGCGCTGCTGGCGGTGGACAGCACCGTGGCCACGCCGCTGCTCACCCAGCCGCTGGCGCTGGGCGCCGACGTGGTGATGCACGCGGCCACCAAGTACCTCAACGGCCACAGCGACGTGATTGCCGGCGTGCTGGTGGTGCGCGAAGACAGCCCTTACTGGCAACGTGTGCGCAAGGTGCGCGCGCAGCTCGGCGGCACGCTGGGCTCCTTCGAGGCCTGGCTGCTGGCGCGCGGTCTGCGCACGCTGCACTTGCGGGTGCGCGCGGCCAGCGCCTCGGCGCTGACCATCGCGCGCCACTTCGACGGCCACCCGCTGGTGGCCGAGGTGCTGTACCCGGGGCTGCCCCGCTGCCAGGGCCACGAGATCGCGGCGCGGCAGATGACGGGCGGCTTCGGCGGCATGCTGTCGATCCGCGTGGCCCCGTCGCAGCAAGGAGGCGAGGCGGCGGCCATCGCCGTGGCCGCGAAGACGGCGATCTGGAAGCGCGCCACTTCGCTGGGCGGCACCGAGAGCCTGATCGAGCACCGCGCCAGCGTCGAAGGCGCCGGCACGCCAGCACCGCCTGATCTGCTGCGCCTGTCCACGGGCCTGGAGGACGTGGGCGACCTGATCGCCGATCTGGAGCAGGCGCTGGCAGCAGCCCATCGCTGAGCCGCATCGGCCCGGAGCGACCGATCGGCCCTTCCCCTCCGGTCGTGCTGAGCCCTTCCCTCCCTTCGGGCTGAGTCCTCCCCTCCGTTCGGGCTGAGCCCTACTTTCCGTTCGGGCTGAGCCTGTCGAAGCCTGGTGGCGCGCAGACACTCGCACTCGAAGCATCGCGGCAGCAAAGGGCCGTGCGGGCGGGGGCTGCGGCGTGAGTTGAAGCGGCCGGCCCTGCGGGCCGGCTGCCCTGCGCTGCTCGTCTTGAGGGCGCACGGCAAAACTCGCTACGCGGGCTGCGCCCGCTGCGCTCGGACAGTTGCCGTGAGTCAGTTTACGAAGCGCGCTGCGCGCGCCGCCCCCAAGCCTGCGCTGCTCGGCGCTTCAAGATCACGCCGCAGCCCCCGCCCGCACAGCCCTTT
>JAIYDH010000174.1 GCA_027487585.1 Rubrivivax sp. | reverse complement strand
CAGGCGCGCGAAGAGGTCATCGGCACCGGCCGCCTGATGATGGAGAAGGCGCTCGCGGTGCGTTCGTACACCACCAACCACATCGCCAAGCTGCTGCAGACGCAGATGCAGTACGAGTTCCTGCCGCAGAGCGTGCCCAGCTTCTCGGCCACCGAGGTGCTGTCCACGCTGCAGAAGAGCTACCCGCAGTTCGGCTACAAGGAAGCGACGCTGAACCCGACCAACCCCCGTGACCGTGCCGTCGACTGGGAGGTCGACATCGTCAACAGCTTCCGCAGCAACGCCGAGCTGAAGGAACTGGTCGGCAGCCGCAGCACGCCCACCGGCACCAGTCTGTACGTGGCGCGCCCGCTGCGCATCACGAACCCGGCCTGCCTGCAGTGCCACAGCAGCGTCGAGGCCGCGCCCAAGACCATGATCGAGAAGTACGGCACCGCCAACGGCTTTGGCTGGCAGCTCAACGAAGTGGTCGGTGCCCAGGTCGTGAGCGTGCCGATGGAACTGCCGCTCAAGCGCGCCAACGACAACTTCAAGCTCTTCATCAGCGCGCTGATTGGCGTGTTCGTGGTCGTCGGCATCGTGCTGAACATCATGATCTGGCTCGTGGTCGTGCGCCCCGTCACCCAGCTGTCGGAACTGGCCGACCGCGTGAGCCAGGGCGACCTGAACGCACCCGAGTTCCCGTCCAGGGGCAAGGACGAGATCGCCGTGCTGGCGAACTCCTTCTCGCGTATGAGGGCGAGCGTCGTGCAGGCGATGAAGATGCTCGACAATTGATTGATGCGCCGCAGCAAACCCTGAACTCCCCACGCCCTTGAGCGCCCACCACCCCGAGCGACTCGGCAAGTACCAGATCACCGGCGTGCTCGGCGAGGGCGCGATGGGCGTGGTCTACCGGGGTTTCGATCCGGACATTCGCCGCATCGTCGCGCTCAAGACGATCCGCCAGCAGCTTGGCGAAGGCGGAGACGCGGCACAGACCGCGGCACGCTTTCGCAACGAGGCGCAGGCCGCAGGGCGGCTGCTGCACCCGGGCATCGTGGGCGTCTACGACTTTGGCGAAACCGACACCCGCGCGGGCCGAGTGGCGTACATCGCGATGGAGTTCGTCGAGGGCCACACGCTGAGCCAGTACCTGCAGCAGAAGGTGCGCTTCAGCGAGGCCGATGTCGCCAGCCTGGCCACGCAGCTGCTCGACGCGCTGGCGCATGCCCACGACAACGGCGTCTGGCACCGCGACATCAAGCCCAGCAACGTCATCATGACGAAGGCCGGGCGCATCAAGATCGCCGACTTCGGCATCGCGCGCACCGACACCTCGGCACTGACCATGGCCAACGGCGCGCTCGGCACGCCCATGTACATGGCGCCCGAGCAGTTCATGGGCCGGCCCATCGACCACCGGGTCGATGTCTACGGTGCCGGCGTCGTGCTGTACCAGCTGATCGCCGGGCGCGCGCCCTTCATTGGCCCGCACGAGGCGCTGATGTACAAGGTGGTGAACGAAGACGCGGTGGCGCCGTCCACTCTCGAAGGGGCCTTGGGCGGCGGGCGCTTCGACGCCGTGGTGGCCACCGCGCTGGCCAAGGATCCGCGCGATCGGCACGCCAGCGCGGCCGCGTTCCGCGACGCCGTGGTCCAGGCGCTCGGGCAGGCGGCGCCGGGCGCCGTTTCGCGCGAGGCGGTGTACGCGTTACCGGCGTTGTCGGAGTACGCACCCACTGAACGCATCGTCAGCCCTTTTGGTGCGCCCTTCGTCAACCACAGCCAGGCCCCGGCCACCAACAGCACAGGCGCACCGCCCACGCACTGGGATCTGTCGGTGCTGTCGCAGGTCGAGGCCTCGCTGGCCCGCCACGTCGGACCGCTGGCCGCGGTGCTGGTGCGCCGCGCTGCCAAGGAGTGCCACGACCTGCCCAGCCTGCAGATGCGCCTGGCCGAGCAGATCACCAGCCTGCAGGCGCGCGAGGTGTTCCTGGGCGCTTCGTCCAAGGCCGGGGGTGGCACGGGGGGCACGGGTTCGTCGGCAGGCACCGGCACCAGCAGCCTCACGGGTATCGGCGGGGCTTCTGGCGGCACGTCTGGCGCGTTTGGCGGCGCACGTGCCGGCCCGCCCACCACCGTCGGGCACGGCGGCGGCACCTATGCAGGCAATCACACGCCCGTCAACGACGCCGTGCTGGAGCAAGCAACCAAGCTGCTGGCGGCGCACCTGGGGCCGATCGCGCGTGTCGTGGTCAAGCGCTCGGCCGAGCGGGTGCGCCAGCGCGAGCCGTTCTATGTGCTGGTGGCTGAATCCGCGCCCGAAGGCGTGCGTGCCAAGCTGCTGGCCGAGCTGCGCGCGATTCCCTGAATCCGCGCCCGGCGTCCCGAGCCCGGCGCGGCCGGCGATTTGCGGGGCCAGACCCCTGCTGATCCGGGTGATGCGGCCGGCGCCACTGCCGTATACCTTCGGCAGGAGCCCACGACATGCCGCACAGCCTGCCCGACTACGCCCCCCCGCAGCAGCGTCGCACCGCGCTGGCCGTCGGCTTGGCGCCGCTGATCGTGCTGCTGGTGTTCACCGGCATCGTGATGCACTGGGTGGCGGTGGACACCGGCCTGGCGGTGCTGCTGGCCTGCACGATGTGGGTGACGCACGAGATGCACGGCTTCCAGCGCGCCGTTGACGCCTACAACGCCGAGTACGTGTCGCGCCACCTGCAGTGGCGGCGCGACGAGACCATCGCCGAGCTCATCGACAGCCCCGCCACGGGCGAGCCGGCGCGCGTTTTCGCTCGTCGCTTCCTTGATAGCGAGCGGGTTCTGCTGACCGACGGTCGACTGCCCTGACGATGACCGCGGGCCCGGCATGGCACGCAGCCGGTTGCGCCGCTGCGACAATGCCGGCTTCGCGCACCACTGCAGCTGCCCATGACGCCCGCCGCGCCCGACGACGACCGAACCCAGATCACGCCGCTGCCGGGATCGAACCCGACCGAGATTGACCTCGGCTTCGACAAGACGCAGGTCGTCATGCCACCGCCCAAGCCGGCGGCCGCGCACGACATGGGCAACGGTCTGCCCAAGAGCACGCGGCTGCACGAGTTCGAGATCACCAACCTCGTCGGCGAAGGCGGTTTCGGCATCGTCTACCTGGCGCTGGACACCATGCTCAAGCGCCGCGTGGCGCTGAAGGAGTACATGCCGAGCTCGCTGGCCGCGCGCACCGAGACCAGCCAGGTGCAGGTCAAGAGCGAGCGCTACCGCGAGACCTTCGACGCCGGCATGAAGAGCTTCATCAACGAAGCGCAGCTGCTGGCCAGCTTCGACCACCCGTCGCTGGTGAAGGTCTACCGCTTCTGGGAGCAGAACGGCACCGCCTACATGGTGATGCCGTTCTACGAGGGCAAGAACCTGCGCGACACGTTGCGCTCGATGCCGTCGGCGCCCAGCGAGGACTGGATGCGCACACTGCTCGAGCCGCTGACCGAGGCGCTGCTCGTCATCCACGCGCAGAACTGCTACCACCGCGACATCGCGCCCGACAACGTGATGATGCTGGCCGACACCCAAAAGCCGCTGCTGCTCGATTTCGGCGCGGCGCGGCGCGTGATCGGCGACATGACGCAGGCGCTCACCGTCATCCTCAAGCCCGGCTACGCGCCGGTGGAGCAGTACGCCGAGATCCCGGGCATGAAGCAGGGCCCGTGGACCGACGTGTACGCGCTGGCCGCGGTGGTGCACTACGCCATCACCGGCCGCACGCCGCCGCCCAGCGTGGGCCGCCT
>JAIYDH010000084.1 GCA_027487585.1 Rubrivivax sp. | reverse complement strand
TTTCTCCAGGAAGGTCAGTGGATGAACGGGAACGCAAACCATCGCATCGCGCTGCTCCTCGACGGCGGCCCCTCTGGGACCCCACGTTTGCTGCGCTGCAACATGGACCGAAGTATAGGGTTCCCCCGGTGCATGGCAAGCGGTTTTTGCTGCGCCGCAACAAACTAGGGGCCTCTTCCTAGAATCCGCCGCCGTGCGAGCCTTCCATTCCGACACCTTCGTGCTGCCGCTGCCGGCGGGCCACCCGTTCCCGATGACGAAGTACCGGCTGCTGCGCGATGCCGCCGAAGCCACGATGCCCGGCATCCGCGTCACCGAGGCGCCACCGGCCTCGGACGGCGAACTCGCGCTGGCACACGATCCGGCGTGGATCGACGCCGTGGCCCAGGGCACCACCTCGGCCGCGGAGCAGCGCGAGATCGGTTTTCCCTGGAGCGAGCGCATGGTCGAGCGCGCGCGGCGGTCGGTTGGCGCCAGCGTGGCGGCGGCGCGCGCGGCGCTGTTCGGCGAGGCAGCGGGCGCCGGCGAGGGCCGCGCCCGGGGCCCGGAAGGTGTGGCCGCCAACCTGGCGGGCGGCACGCACCATGCCTACGCCCACAAGGGCTCGGGCTACTGCGTCTTCAACGACGTGGCCGTGGCCGCGCGGCTGATGCAGGCCGAGTGGCACCGCACCCGGCGCGCGCTGCTGCGCGTGATGGTGATCGACCTCGACGTGCACCAGGGCAACGGGACGGCACACATCTTCCGCGACGACGACACCGTGTTCACGCTGTCGCTGCACGGCGCGAAGAACTTCCCGTTCCGCAAGGAAGCCAGCGATCTGGATGTCGACCTGCCCGATGGCTGCACCGACGAGCCCTACCTGCAGGCCCTCGACACCGCGCTGGCCACGGCCTTCGAGCGGCAGGCCGCCGCGCCACCGGGCCTGGCCTTCTACCTGGCCGGTGCCGACCCGCACGAGGGCGACCGCCTGGGCCGCCTGAAGCTCAGCGCCGAAGGCCTGGCCGAACGCGACCGGCGCGTGCTGGCCGAGTTGCGCCGGCGTGGCATTCCCGTGGCCCTGTCGATGGCCGGCGGCTACGGCCGTGATCTGGCCACCACGGTGGCCGTGCAGCGGCGCACGCTGGAGCTGGCGCTGCAGTCGTGGCAGGCCTGGCATGCCCCGCGACAGGAGGCGGCATGAGCGACGGCTCCGCACGCCCGCAGCCGCAGGGCCGGGAGGCCTTCGTGCACTTCGCGGCCATCGCCACGCGCTGGATGGACAACGACGTCTACGGTCACCTGAACAACGTCGTGCACTACAGCCTGTTCGACACGGCGGTGAACCGGTTGCTGATCGAGGCCGGTGCGCTCGACATCCATGCCGGCGCGGTGATCGGCCTCGTCGTGCACACGCAGTGCCATTACTTCGACAGCCTGGCCTTCCCGCAGATGGTGACGGCCGGCATCCGCGTCGAGCAGCTCGGCCGCTCGAGCGTGCGCTACGGCATCGGCCTCTTCGGCGACGATGCGCCGCTCAGCGCCGCCATCGGCCAGTTCACCCACGTCTACGTCGACCGCGCCACGCGCCGGCCCGTGGCCTTGCCCGAGGCGCTGCGCCGCGCGCTCGAACCCCTCGTCTGCCCGCCACCCGGGCCTTCCACCCCAGCATGACGCCCACACCCGACGCCACGGCCGCCGCCGATGCGGCCATCACCACGCGCCACTCCATCCGCGCCTACCTGCCCACGCCCGTGCCGCGCGAGACGATCGAGCAGATCCTGGCCGTGGCCTCGCGCGCGCCCAGCGGCACCAACACGCAGCCCTGGCAGGTGCACGTGCTCACGGGCGAGGCCAAGGCGGCCCTGTCGCGCGACATCCGCGCCGCCTACGACGACCCGGCCGAGCGAGCCCGCCACACCGAGGCCTACGCCTACTACCCCACCGAGTGGCAGAGCCCGTACATCGACCGCCGCCGCAAGGTGGGCTGGGAGCTCTACGGCCTGCTCGGCATCGGCAAGGCCGACAAGGCGCGCATGCACGAGCAGCACGCCAAGAACTACGACTTCTTCGGCGCGCCCGTGGGCCTGATGTTCACCATCGACCGCGTCATGCAGCAGGGCTCGTGGCTCGACTACGGCATGTTCCTGCAGAGCGTGATGGTGGCGGCGCGCGCACGCGGCCTCGACACCTGCCCGCAGGCCGCGTTCACGCAGTTCCACCGCATCATCGCGCGGCACCTGGCGCTGCGCGAGGACCAGACCGTGGTCTGCGGCATGGCGCTGGGCTGGGCCGATCCGGCGGCCGTGGAGAACACGCTCGTCACCGAGCGCGAACCCGTGGCGGGCTTTGCGCGTTTCCTGGCCTAAGGTCCTTTCAGACCCCATTCAGATCTCCATTCACCCAACGAGGCAAGACACCCGATGAACCGACCCGCCGTGCTGGTGGCCCGTGCCGTGTTTCCTGAAACGCTGGCGCGGCTGCGCGAACACTTCGACGTGCAAGACAACCCGGATGACCGCATCTGGTCGAAGGCCGAGCTGATTGAGCGGCTGCAGGGCAAGGCCGGCGCCTTCACCACCGGCAGCGAGCGCATCGACGCCGAGGTGCTGGCCGCCTGCCCGGGCCTGCGTGTGGTGGCCAACATGGCGGTGGGCTTCAACAACTTCGACGTGCCGGCCTGCACCGCCGCCGGTGTGCTGTGCACCAACACGCCCGACGTGCTGACCGAAACCACCGCCGACTTCGGCTTCGCGCTGATGATGGCCGCGGCCCGCCGCATGGCCGAGAGCGAACACTTTCTGCGCCGCGGCGAGTGGAACAAGTGGCGCTACGACATGTTCACCGGCTCCGACGTGCACGGCGCCACGCTGGGCATCCTGGGCATGGGCCGCATCGGGCAGGCGATCGCGCGGCGTGGCGCCCTGGGCTTTGGCATGCAGGTGATCTATCACAACCGCAGCCGCCTGGCGCCCGAGCAGGAGGCGCCGCTGTCCGCGCGCTACGTCGACAAGGCCACGCTGCTGCGCGAGGCCGATCACCTGGTGCTGGTGCTGCCGTACTCGCCGGCCGCGCACCACAGCATCGGCGC
>JAIYDH010000017.1 GCA_027487585.1 Rubrivivax sp. | reverse complement strand
TGGATGATGCGTTCGCGGCCGTCGAGCAGCACGGTGGGCACGTCGGTGGCCACCGGCGACATGTGGCGCAGGGCCTTGTGCAGGTCGTCGCAGAGCTTGCGCCGGGCCTCGGCGGGCACCATGCGCAGCAGCGAGCGCATCGATACGGCGTCGAGCGGGCCGAAGCCGAACACCCGCAGCGCCTCAGGGGCAAGTTGAAAGCCGCGGTGGCGCCGCGACTGGAAGCTGCCCATGCGGGCCAGGTCCTGGGCTCGCGTCAGCTCGGCACGGCTGCGCTCGAGCTCGATGCGCGTGCGGCTGGCGCGCAGCAGGTAGCGCAGGCGGCCGTCGAGCAGGCTGGACCGCGTGGTCTTGACGAAGAAGTCGGTGGCGCCGGCGTTGTAGGCCTTGGTGATGGACGCGTCGTCGTCAAGGCCGGTCAGCATCAGCACCGGCATGTTCTCGAAGCCCGGCATCTGGCGCAGGGTTCGGCAGGTGTCGAAACCATCGAGCCCCGGCATCATGGCGTCGAGCACCACGAGATCAAAAACCTGCCGACGAAGCAGCTTCAGGGCCTCTTCGCCACCCGACGCCTCGGTCACGCGGAAGCCGCGCTCGCGCAGGGCCAGCGCGGTCAGCAGCAAGTTGACGTCGTCGTCGTCGACCAGCAGCACTTCGGGCTCTTCGCGCAGCCCCTCGTCTGCGCGTGGGTGGAACGCGCTCATGGGGTCGCGAGCGGAAGGGCGGAGCGCAGATTCACGGCCGCAGGATAGCTGCAACCGAACGTTTCGCGACCCATGCGGCAGCCACAAGACGCTCGATGTCGTGGCCTAGGTCCGATGCTTGCCCGCTGCGCAGCCTGGATTCGACTTCGGCGCACACCCGCGACAGCTCCACCGCGCCGACGCTGGCCGACGAGCTCTTCAGGGTGTGGGCGATGCCGGCCACGACGCCGGCGTCGCCGCTGTCGCTCTCGGCATCGAGCTGCGTGATCATGCGCGCCAGCGAGGTCTCGAAGGCGGTCAGCACGCGCATCAGCACGCCCTGGCGGCCATCTGGGTCGAGCTCGTGCAGACGCGCCAGCGCCTGGGGATCCAGGGGCATCGGCGAGTCATCGGGGTCAGCGGTCATGGCGTTGCCTGTGGGACTTCGCGCAGCGGCGTGAGACGAGTGGGTGCGCATCCGTTCTGCGTGTCGTGCGGCCATGCGTGCGGGGCGCAGGATAACCACCGTTCGCAAGCCAAGGCGATCGGGTCTTCTCCTTCGACCTCATCGTTGTTTCGGCTCAAGCGCCGCCGGACTTGAGCCCGCTCGGGGCGAACCACCAGCCTCCCTAGAATCGGGCCATGCCGGCTGCCTCCTCCTTGGTCCTCTGATGCGGGTGACGTCTTGTCGTCGCCTGGCCTGCTTGCTGCCGGCCCCTTGGGTGTCGGTTGCGCTGGCCGGCTGCACGGGCGAGGAAACTGCCGTCGGCGGCATCGCCTTGGTCGCGGTGCTGCTGGGCGCGCTGGCTGCAGGCCTCGCCTACCTGCTGGGGCGGGCGCACGGGGCGGCAGCGGCGCCGCAGCCGGCGGGGGCCGCTGAAGCCCCCACCCGCGCGCAGTCCAGCGATGCCGCCACTCCGGCCCTCGGGGCCCCGGCGCTGCCCGATCCGGAGCCGGGCCGCAACGCGACCGAGCAGGACAACTACAGCTTCACGCTCTCGCATGACCTGCGGGCGCCGCTGCGCGTGGTGGAGGGCTTCACGCGCATCGTCAAGGAAGACTACGGCGCGCAGCTCGACCGCGTCGGCAACGACCACCTCGAGCGCGTACTCGGTGCGGCGGCGCGCATGAACCTGATGATCGATGCCTTGCTGGCCCTGGCGCGGCTGTCGCAGCAGCCGCTGTCGCGTCAGCGCGTGAACCTGTCGCAATTGGCGGGGTTCGTGGTCGACGACCTGCGGCGGGGCACGAACGAACGCGTGGTCGACGCCGACATCGAAACGGGCCTGTCAGTCACGGGCGATCCGACGCTGCTGCGCCTGGTGCTCGAAAACCTGCTGGGCAACGCCTGGAAGTACACGGCCAAATCGGCCTCGCCGCGCGTCGAGCTGCGCCGCGAAAGCGCGGCAGGCGCCCCGACACTGGCCTTTGTGGTGCGCGACAACGGCGCCGGCTTCGACATGCGCTCGGCCGACCGCCTGTTCGGCCTCTTTCAGCGCCTGCACAGCGCCAGCGACTTCCCCGGCCACGGCGTCGGCCTGGCCTCGGTGCGGCGCATCGTCGAACGGCATGGTGGTCGCGTCTGGGCTGAGTCAGAACCGGGCCGCGGCGCGGCTTTTCACGTCGAGTTGCCGGCGTGAGGGGCCGGCACGGCCTGGGAGCGAGGGCGGCGGTTCAGCCGCGCGACAGGTCTTCCACTGCCGCCAGCACCCGCTCGGCCTGACGGGCCAGGTCGAGGCCCGCTTCGTCGGCCTGCCGACGCAAGCGTTGCAAAGCCAGGGCACGCGACAGTGAATAACGGTGCATCAGCACCCCTACGGCCACCAGCACGGAGTCGCCGAGTGCAGCGTCGCTGGCCGCCGCAGGCGGGGCCGGCTTGGCAGCGCCCCGGCGCGGTGGCGCCGCGCCTGCACGCAAGCGGCCGAACGCGGCCTCGACAGCGGGCACGATCTGCCCCACCTCGAGCGGCTTCACCAGGTAGGCCAGCGCACCCAGCGACTTGACGGTGGCCAGCGTCTGCTCGTCCGCAAAGGCCGAGAGAAACATGAACGGGATCGCGTACTTGTCGCGCAGGGTCTCGGCGACATCGAAGCCGCTCATGCCTTCCATGCGGATGTCCAGCAGCGCCAGCGCCGGCCGGTGCTGGCGGGCCAGCAGGATGGCGTCATCCCCGTTGTCGGCATCGATGACCTCGTAGCCGGCATCGACGAGGCCCTGCGTCACGGTCGCCAGCACCAGACGGTCGTCGTCGACAACAAGGATGCGTCCCTTGCCGGCGGACGCGGGCTCGGTGATGGCGGAGGTGCTCGGTTGCCGCATGGGACGATTGTGGCCGATCCAAACTCAGCGATCCGCCGCCAGCGGCGCCGGCAGCCGCACCGAGGGGGGCCGCAACTCGATCTGCGCCACCACATCCGCGCCCTCTTGGCTGAGGGTGAACGTGGCGCTGCGCCGTGGCAGCAGCGCACGCACCAGGCCCAGGCCGGCGACGGCGCTGCGGTGGCGCGTCAGCTCGAAACCCGGCGGCAGGGTGCCTGGCCCGGCAATGCGCAGCACCACGCCTTCGCCACGCAGCGCCAGTGTGCAGCGCACATCACCGCCGTGGCCGTGCTTGATGGCGTTGGTGAGCAGTTCGTTCAGTGTCAGCGCGATCGGGATCGACTCGCTCTCGGGCAGTTCGTGCACCACGTCGGCTTGGTCGTGGACGTGGATCGTGCACCCGAACATGCGCTGCACCGAGTTGGCCACCGCGCTCAACAACCCGACCACGCCCAGCGGCCCGGTGCTGCCGACCTGCAGACCGTAGACCTGCGCGATGGCCTGTACCTGGCCGACCGCCTCCTTCAGCATCTGTGAGACATCGGGGTGCTTGTTGGCGGTCTGCAGCAGCAGGCCGGCCACGCCCTGGAGGTTGTTCTTGATGCGGTGGTGCACTTCCCTGACCAGCACCTCGCGCTGCGCGATGGCCGCCTGCAGGCGCGCCTGCTCGGCGGCGCGCTGCTCGGTCACGTCGCTGGCCACCAGCAGCACCAGCGAAGCCGCGCCGTCGCCGCCCTCCCCTGGCTCGGTGAGCGGGGCCAGGCGGCAGTCCCAGACACGTGCCTCGGCGCTGTCGTCAGTGCGCCCGTCTTCGCTGCGTCCGTTGCCGCTGCGCCACTCGTGCTGGCGCTGCCCGCCGCCGGCGGCCACCGCGCCCAGCCAGCCCCGCAGCGCGGCGGCCAGCGCGGGGTCAGCCACGGGCCCGCCCTGATGGATGCCGGCGCCCAGGAAGGCGGTCGCGGTCTGGTTGGCCTGCTGCACCGTCATCGTGGCGGCGTCGAACAAGGCGATCGCCGCCGGGGCCGTTTCAATGACGCGTTGCAGCGAGCCCTGGGCCTGGGCGATGCGCAATTCAGCCTGGCGGCGGCGTTCGATGTCGAGCAACGCGAAGGTGACCTCGCGGCCGCCACTGGCACCGCGGCTGAGCACGGCGTTGCCCGCGACCCAGAACTCGCGCCCGTCGCGGCCCCGCATGCGGCACTCGAAGGTCTCGGCCGTGCCTTCGTCGAGCGTGGCCAGCCAGTCGCCACGGCGCAGAGGGTGGTCGGGCTCGGGCGTGGCGACGATGGAGGTGGGTTCGCCCAGGAAATCGGCCAGTTCGCCTGCGAACATGCGCCGCGCCGAACGGTTCATCCACTCGATGCCGCGCTCGGAGACGGTAACGATGCCCACCAGCACCGAGTCAAGGATGGCGCGGGTGCGCTCGGCCTGCGCGGCCAGCGACTCGCGGGCGCGGCGGCGCTCGTCGATGTCGACGAAGCTGCTGATGACGCCGGCCTCGGCGTCGTCGCTGTCGACCTGGCGCACCGCCACCTGCACCCACACCAGCGCACCGTCGCGCTTCTTGAGCAGGCGTTCGCCGCGAAAGCGCCCGTCGAGCTGCAGGCCGCGTTCGATGCGGGTCTCGAAATCGACGCAGTTGCGCGCGTCGGCGTACAGCTCCGCCGGGTCGAGCGTGGCCAGTTCGGTGGCGCTCCAGCCCGTGAGCACCGCCATCGCCTGGTTGGCGCGCTCGATTCGCGTGCCGCGCTGGTAGACGATGCCGACCTCCGAGACGTTGAACATCAGCTCGCGGTCGCGCACGGTCTTCTCGAGCTCGGCCTGCTGCGTCTTCAGGCGCGAGATGTCGGTGAGCAC
>JAIYDH010000097.1 GCA_027487585.1 Rubrivivax sp. | reverse complement strand
GGGGGCGGCAGGCCTTCGAGGTGGCTGGCGTCGGCCCAGCTGTCGATCTCGATCGTGCCGCGCACCCAGCGCAGCCGGTTGATGCCGGTGTTGGGGATGTCGCAGCGGCGCAGCCCGTCCAGCGGCTCGCCGTGGGCGGTGCGCCAGAGCATGTCGAGCACGCCGCCGTGCGTGACGACGAGCACCCGCGCTGCGGGCCCGGCGGCCTCGACGATCTCGCGCATGGCGGCCAGCACGCGGGTGTGGAACTGCCGCGGCGTCTCGCCGCCCGGTGCGGCCTCGTCGGCGCGGTGCTCCAGCCAGCGCGGCCAGAGTTCGGGCCAGCGTTCGCGGATGGTGGGCGCGTCCAGCCCCTCCCAATCACCGAAGCCCTGCTCGCGCAGCCCGGCCATCAGCTGCGGCTCGCGCTGCCAGGCTTGGCCCAGGGGCGCGGCTGTCTGGCGGGCACGCTGGAGATCGCTGCTGATGAAGACATCGGCCTGCAGCGCCGCGTCGGCCGCCCGGCGTTCGGCCAGCGCCGCCGCCTGCGCGTGGCCCTGGGCGTTGAGCGGCACGTCGATCTGGCCCTGAAAGCGCTGCTGGCGGTTCCAGTCGGTCTCGCCGTGGCGGATGACGATGAGTTCGGTCACTTCGCGAACGTCACTTGGCGAAAAGCTGGCTGCGGTCGCGGAAGCTCTTGAACTCGAGCGCGTTGCCGGCCGGATCGCGGAAGAACATCGTCGCCTGCTCGCCCACCTGGCCGGCGAAGCGGATGTAGGGCTCGATGACGAACTTCATGCCGCCCGCGCGCAGCCGCTCGGCCAGCGCGTGGAAGGCGTCCCAGTCGAGCACGACACCGAAGTGCGGCACCGGCACCTCGTGGCCGTCGACCGGGTTGTGGTGGTCGCCGCCCGGCTGGGGCGGCGAGAGGTGGGCCACGATCTGGTGGCCGAAGAAGTCGAAGTCGATCCACTCAGCGCTGCTGCGGCCCTCGGGGCAGCCGAGCAGGCCGCCATAGAAGGCGCGCGCGGCGGGCAGGTCGTCGACCGGAAAGGCCAGGTGGAAGGGGGCGATGGAAGCAGGCGCTGAGTTCATGCTTTCGAGCATACGCGCGCGCCCGCTCCCGGCGCCTGCACAGGGCCGTGACACACTGCCGCCATGCCTGTTGCTGCGTCCACCGTCGTGCTGATTCCCGGCCTGGCCTGCGATGCCGAGCTGCTGGCGCCGCAGGCGCAGGCGCTGCGCGCGGCCGGGCATGCGGTGCACGACAGCCTCGTGCACTTACAGGGCCTCACGCTGCCCGCGATGGCCGAGCGGCTGCGCGCCGAGGTGCCCGGCCCGCTGGTGCTGGTGGGTGCCTCGATGGGCGGCATGCTGGCGCTGCATGCCGCCTTGCAGGAGCCGGCCCGGGTGCGGGGCATCGCCCTGCTGGGCAGCACGGCGCGCGCCGACACGCCCGAGCTGGTGGCGCTGCGCCGCCAGGCCTGCAGCCTGTTCGCGGCCGGCCGCATGGACGAGGTGCTGCGCGCCAACGTGGCGTTTGCGTTCCACCCGAACAGCGCCCGCGATCCGGGCCTGGTCGCGCGCTACCTGGCCATGGTGCGGCGCGCCGGGGCCGAGGCGCTGATCCGCCAGAACGAGGCGGTGATGGCGCGGCCGGATCTGCGCGCGCAGCTGCCCGGCGTGGCTTGCCCGGTGCTGGTGATGGTGGGCGAGGCCGACCAGCTGACGCCGCCTGAGCACGCGCGGGAGATCGCGGCGGCGGTGCCGGGCGCTCGGCTTGAAGTGCTGCCGGGCGCGGGGCACATGCTCAGCTGGGAGCAGCCGGGGCGGGTGAATGCGGTGCTGCTGGGCTGGCTCGGGAGGCTGTAGGGGAAGCTCGTGGGTGCGGGCGCTTCGACAGGCTCAGCGCGAACGGTGGTGCGGCATCAGCGCGAACGGTTCACTCCCTCCGTTCGGGCTGAGCCCTTCGTCAGGCTCAGGACAGGCCTGTCGAAGCCCCGCACGCCACTTACCGCTCAACCCGCCTCAGCGCTTGACATCCGGCCGCATCACACTGCCATCCACCTGCACCAGCCCCAGCGGGTGGCGCACGCCGGCGGCGTCGTCTTCGATGCAGCGCAGCACCAGCGGGCTGCGCAGGCGGCCCTGCGCGGCGCGCACCTCGGCCAGCGTGAGCCAGAGCGTGCGCACGATGCCGTCGTCGAGCGCCCAGCCTTCGATGGGCTCGCCCACCGTGCCGGTGTAGGCGAATCGCAGGTAGGTCACGTCTTCCCCCGTGGCCGGCCGCACGAAGCGCGACAGGTAAACCCCGAGCAGCGCGTCTGGCGTGAAGACGCGGCCGGTTTCCTCGAGCGCCTCGCGCACCACGCCTTGCAGCGGGCCTTCGGCGGCATCCAGGTGGCCGGCCGGGTTGTTGAGCTTCAGGCCCTCAGGCGTGTGCTCTTCCACCAGCAGCCAGCGCGCCACGCCATCGGCGGCGCCGCGGTCGCAGACGATGGCGGCAACGGTGACGCTCGGGCTCCAGCGGGCATTCATCGCCCGATGCTAGCGAAGGGGCGTGCAGATCCGGGTCGGGGTGTCGGGGAGCTTGTGTTAGCTTCGTCGGCTTGCGCCAAAAAATATGAGGAGTGCGTGCATGGCATTGCTGATCGGCGTCCCCAAGGAAACCGCGCCTGGCGAAAAACGCGTCGCCACCGTGCCCGAGGCGGTGGAAAAGCTCATCAAGCTGGGCTTCTCGGTGACCATCGAGAGCGGGGCCGGTGACGCGGCCAACTGCAGCGACGAGGCCTATCGCACCGTCGGCGCCCAGGTGCTGCCCGACGCGTCTTCGCTGTGGGCCCAGGCCGACATCGTCTTCAAGGTGCGTGCCCCGTCGAGCGCCGAAGTCGCGCTGATGCGCGAAGGCGGCATGCTCGTCGGCTTCGTCTGGCCGGCGCAGAACCCCGAGCTGATGCAGCAGCTGGCGGCCAAGAAGGCCACCGTGCTGGCCATCGACGCCCTGCCGCGCCAACTCAGCCGCGCGCAGAAGATGGACGCGCTCACCTCGCAGGCCGGCGTCAGCGGCTACCGCGCCGTCATCGAGGCGGCCAACGCCTTCGGCCGCTTCTTCAACGGCCAGATCACCGCCGCCGGCAAGGTGCCCCCCGCCAAGGTCTTCATCGCCGGCGCCGGCGTGGCGGGCCTCGCGGCCATCGGCACCGCGGCCAACCTGGGCGCCATCGTGCGGGCCAACGACACGCGGGCCGAGGTAGCCGACCAGGTCGTCTCGCTCGGCGGCGAGTTCGTCAAGGTCGACTACGAGGAAGAAGGCTCGGGCGGCGGCGGCTACGCCAAGGTCATGAGCGAAGGCTTCCAGAAGGCCCAGCGCGAGATGTACGCCAAGCAGGCGCGCGAAGTCGACATCATCATCACCACCGCCCTGATCCCCGGCAAGCCGGCGCCCAAGCTCATCACCGCCGAGATGGTGGCGACGATGAAGCCCGGCAGCGTCATCGTCGACATGGCGGCCGAACAAGGCGGCAACTGCGAACTCACCGTGCCCGGCGAAGCCGTGGTGCGCCACGGCGTCACCATCGTCGGCTACACCGACCTGGCCAGCCGCCTGGCCAAGCAAAGCAGCACGCTGTACGCCAACAACCTGCTGCGCCTGACAGAAGATCTGTGCAAGACGAAGGACGGCGTTGTCAACGTCAACTTCGAAGACGACGCCATCCGCGGCCTCACCGTCATCAAGAACGGCGAGATCACCTGGCCCGCACCGCCGCCCAAGCTGCCCGCCGCGCCCCCCAAACCCAAGGCCGCCGCCGTGGCCGCCGCGCCCAAGGGCCACGGCCATGGCTCGGTGGAGCCGATGTCGGGCAAGACCCTGGCCATCGTGTTTGCCGTCGGCGCGCTGCTGTTCTGGTTTGTCGGGGCCTACGCGCCGGCCAGCTTCCTGCAGCACTTCACCGTCTTCGTGCTCGCCTGCTTCGTCGGCTACATGGTGGTGTGGAACGTCACGCCCAGCCTGCACACGCCGCTGATGAGCGTGACGAATGCGATCAGCTCGATCATCGCCATCGGCGCGCTGGTGCAGGTGGCGCCGCCGCTCACCGCCGCGGGTGCGGCCGACCGGCCCAACACCCTGATCCTGGTGTGCGCGGTCGTGGCGCTGGTGCTCACCGCCATCAACATGTTCGGCGGCTTCGCGGTCACGCGCCGCATGCTCGCCATGTTCCGCAAGTAACCGAGAGGCCCACAAGAACATGAGCGCAAGCCTCGCCACCGTCGCCTACATCGGCGCGATCATCCTTTTCATCATGAGCCTGGGCGGCCTCTCGAACCCCGAGACAGCCCGCCGCGGCAACTTCCTGGGCATGGCCGGCATGGCGCTGGCCGTTTTCGCCACCGTGCTGGGGCCGCGGGTCACGGCTGCGGGCATCCCGTGGATCATCGGCGCACTCGTCGTGGGCGGGGCCATTGGCCTGTATGCCGCGAAGAAGGTGCAGATGACGCAGATGCCCGAGCTCGTGGCACTGATGCACAGCCTGGTGGGCCTGGCGGCCTGCCTGGTGGGGTTCGCGAGCTACGTCGACACCTCCACCGTCTTCCCGACGCCGGTGGAGAAAACCATTCACGAGATCGAGATCTACGTTGGCATCCTCATCGGCGCCGTCACCTTCTCGGGCTCCATCATGGCCTTCGGCAAGCTTTCCGGGCGCATCGGCGGCAAGCCGCTCTTGCTGCCGGGGCGGCACTGGCTCAACCTGGCCGGGCTGCTGGTGGTGCTGTACTTCGGCAGCCAGTTCCTGCAGGCCGGCAACACCAATGCCGGCATGCTGCCGCTCTTGGTGATGACCGTCATCGCGCTGGCCTTTGGCGTGCACATGGTGGCGGCCATCGGCGGCGCCGACATGCCGGTGGTGGTGAGCATGCTCAACAGCTACTCCGGCTGGGCCGCGGCGGCCACCGGCTTCATGCTCAGCAACGACCTGCTGATCGTGACCGGGGCGCTCGTGGGCAGCTCCGGTGCCATCCTCAGCTACATCATGTGCCGGGCGATGAACCGCAACTTCATCAGCGTCATCGCGGGGGGCTTCGGCGGGGGTGCGCCGGCGCCGGCCGCGGGCGGTGCTGCAGCCGAGCCGGCAGGCGAGGTGCAGCCCTTGAACGCGGCCGAGACGGCCGAGCTGCTGAAGGAGTCCAAGCACGTGATCATCGTGCCGGGCTACGGCATGGCGGTGGCGCAGGCGCAGCACACGGTGTTCGAAATCACCAAGCTGCTGCGCGAGAAGGGCGTGAACGTGCGCTTCGGCATCCACCCGGTGGCCGGGCGCATGCCGGGCCACATGAACGTGCTGCTGGCCGAGGCCAAGGTGCCGTACGACATCGTGCTGGAGATGGACGAGATCAACGAGGACTTCCCCGAGACGGACGTCACCATGGTCATCGGCGCCAACGACATCGTGAACCCCGCCGCGCAGGACGACCCCACCAGCCCGATCGCCGGCATGCCGGTGCTCGAGGTCTGGAAGGCCAAGACCAGCATCGTGATGAAGCGCAGCATGGCCAGCGGCTACGCAGGCGTGGACAACCCGCTGTTCTACAAAGAGAACAACCGCATGCTGTTCGGTGATGCGAAGAAGATGCTCGACGAGGTGTTGGCGGCCTTGAGGGCGTGACCAGGGCGCCGTCCACCATCCTCACCCTCGAAAGGGCCGGCGCTGCCGGCCCTTTTTCATGACGGGACAGGATCACAAAGTCCAAGCATCGTGTACATTCGTTCACCTCAGGGGTGAACAAGAAGCGCGATGCAGGTCGAGTTCCTGGACGCCAGGCTCAAGCGGTTGTGCGAAGACAAGTCGGCGCGGCAGCGCCAGTGGCAGAAGGCGGCCGCCGACAAGCTGGCCATCCGGCTTGATGACCTCGCTGCAGCTGTGAACCTGAACGTTCTGCGAGCGCTGCCCGGCAAGTGGGAAGAACTCACCGGCGACCGCAAAGGCCAGCTCTCGTGCCGGCTCGACAAGAAGCTTCGTCTCGTCATCCGGCCGACGAAGCAGCCACCCCCGGCCAAACCCGACGGCGGGCTCGACTGGCGCGCCGTCGACGCCGTCACAATCCTCGAGGTGGAGAACTACCATGACTGAAACCACGTTGGCCTACACGCCGCGCGAGGTCACGCCGCCCGGCGCCACCCTGCTTGATCTGTTGGAAGAGCGGGATTGGAAGCAGCGCGAGCTGGCCCATCGGCTGGGCCGCCCGGTGCAGGCGGTGAACGAGATCATCGCGGGCAAGAAGGAAATCACCGAAGACACCGCGCTCGAACTCGAGCGCGTGCTGGAGGTGCCGGCGCAGTTCTGGCTGGCACGCGAGGCGCAGTACCGCGAGTACCTGGCCCGCCAACGCAGCGCCAAGGCCTCGCATGAACACGTGCCCTGGCTCGAACAGTTTCCGCTGAAGGCGCTGCAGGAAGCCGGCGTGCTGCCGCCCGGCCGCCTGACGGCCGCGTTCAAGCAGGCGCTGGTCGAGTCGCTGTTGCGCTTCTTCGGCGTGGCCTCGCCAGCGGGCTGGCAGGCGCACTACGACGACATGCGGCCCCAGTTCCGCCGCGCTCACCCCAGGCGCCAGACGGATGTGTCTGCCATCACGGCCTGGCTGCGCATGGGCGAGCTGCAGGCCACCCGCGTGCACGTGGCCGAGTACAGCGCAGCCCGCTTGCAAGCCGCGCTGCCGGCCATGCGCGCGCTGACGCTGCAGCCACCCGAACACATCGGCTCGGCGCTGGTGCGCCTGTGTGCCGACGCGGGTGTGGCCTTGGTCTTCGTGCCCCCGCTGCCGGGCACGCATGTTTCGGGTGTGGCGCGCTTCCTCAACGGCAAGCCGCTCATCCAGCTGTCGCTACTGGGCAAGCGCAACGACGTGTTCTGGTTCAGCTTCTTCCACGAGGTGGCTCACGTGCTCAAGCACCCGACGCGCGCCATCTTCCTGGACGACGCAGCCGCGGGCGACACCGTCGAGTCGCCCGAGGAGCAAGAGGCCAACCGCTTTGCTGCCGACACTCTGATTCCGCGCGCCCAGCAGGCGCGGCTGCCCTACCTGCCGCTGGAGGCGGCCGAGATTGAGGCCTTCGCGGCCGAGATCGGCGTGCACCCCGGCATCGTGGTGGGGCAGCTGCAGCACCGCGACCTGCTGCCCTGGGCCCACGCGCTCACGCGCTTGAAGACCCGCTACGACAAGCTGGGTTGAAGCCCGGCCGTACCCGCCCACTCCAGCGTCTACCGCGCGCGGGGCTGGTCTGGACTTCTTTTGCACACTTTTCGTGCTCCATGAATGCATTTTCGGCTTCAGCTATGGAGTAGGTTTGTCGGGGGCAAGGTCACAAGCCGCAACCGGCGGGCCGCGGTTTTTCACCGACACTCAGGCACGCCTGCCCAGGGTCGGAGCCCGGCTGCCCTCTTCCCCATGAAACCCCCCGCCCGCCTGCAAGCCCTCATCACCGAAGGCCTCATCGACAGCGTCTCGCGCCAGCTCAAAAGCGGCAAGGAGGCCGATGTCTATGTGGTGCGCCGCGGCGACGACACTTTCGCGGCCAAGGTCTACAAAGAGGCGCACAAGCGCAACTTCCGCCAGGCGGTGGACTACACCGAGAACCGCAAGGTGCGCAACAGCCGCCACGCGCGCGCCATGGCCAAGGGCACGCGCTTCGGGCGCGAGCAGCAAGAGGCCGCCTGGCAGAGCGCCGAGGTCGACGCGCTGTACCGTCTGGCCGCGGCGGGCGTGCGCGTGCCGCGGCCCCTGAACTTCCACGACGGCGTGCTGCTGATGGAGCTGGTGGCCGATGCCGCCGGCGACGCCGCGCCGCGCCTGAACGACCTGCCCTTCACGGCTGAAGACGCCCAGCGCCACCATGCCACCCTGGTGCGCGAAGTGGTGCGCATGCTGTGTGCCGGCGTCGTGCACGGCGACCTGTCGGAGTTCAACATCCTGCTCGCTGCCGACGGGCCGGTGATCATCGACCTGCCGCAGGCCGTGGACGCCGCCGGCAACAACCACGCGCCGCGCATGCTGATGCGCGACGTCGACAACCTGCGCCGCTTCTTCGGCCAGTGGGCGCCCGCGCTGCGTGGCACGATGTACGGCCCCGAGATCTGGTCGCTGTATGCCGCGGGGCTGCTGGCGCCCGACACGCCGCTCACCGGCCGTTACGAGCGCCAGCCGGGCGCGGTGGACTTGTCCGAGGTGCTGCGCGAGATCGAGGACGCGCGGCTCGAAGAGTCGGCGCGGCTGTTGCGCATGGGCGGCTGATCAGGCCGTCAGGCCTGCCAGACGCCGTAGCCCGCCTCGCGCAGCGCGATGGCCAGTTCCACCTCCATCTCGCAGGCGGCCGCGTAGGGCATCGGGTTGTAGACCTCGTACAGCGCCGGCAGCAGCCGCAGCCCGTGCTCGAACACGTAGCGGTTGGCCTGGATGCCGGCCTTGTGCTTGTCAAAGCGCAGGTCGGGGTCGAGGCCGGTCATGCCGACGTAGACGAAGGGCTTGCCCAGCGCGTAGCCCGGGTTGGCGGCGCGAAAGCGCGGCTCGTTCCAGACCCGGTCGTCGAGTTCGACGACGTAGACGTGGTGGTGGTGGCGCCGGGGCATGGCGGGCTGATGATGCCGCGCCTGGGGCACCCGCCATCGGCGATAGTGGCATGCATGTCGTCTCCACCCGCTTCTTCCGCAAGCGCGCCAGCGTGACGCGTTCCCAGCCCACTCCCTGGCACGCGGCGGCGCTGCGCGACAGCCTGGCCAGCTTCGAGGTGCAGGCGCTGCCCACGCACGGCCTGCGCCGCGCCGCCGTGGCGCTGGTGTGCACCGAGGCCGGCCACGGTGCTGGCTTGCCCGGCTTTGCCAGCCACGCCACCTGGCTGGCCGAGCCGGCGCTGCTGCTGACGCTGCGCGCCGAGACACTGCGCGCCCACGCCGGCCAGTGGGCGCTGCCCGGCGGCCGAATCGACGACGGCGAAACACCCGAGCAGGCGGCGTGCCGCGAGCTGCACGAAGAGCTCGGCCTCGTGCTGCCGCCCGCGGCCGTGCTGGGCCGGCTCGACGACTACGCCACGCGCTCGGGCTACGTCATCACCCCCGTGGTGCTGTGGGGCGGCCCGGCCCGCGCGCTGGCGCCGAACCCGGCCGAGGTGGCCAGCGTGCACCGGGTGCCGGCCGGCGAGTTGCTGCGCGCGGATGCGCCCATCCTCGACAGCCCGCACCCCGGCGCGCACGACAGCCCGCATGACGGCGGCCACCCCGTGCTGCGCATGCCGCTCGGCAGCGCCTGGGTGGCCGCGCCCACGGCTGCGTTCCTGTACCAGTTTCGCGAGTGGCTGTTGCTGGGCCGCGCCACGCGCGTGGCGCATTTCGATCAGCCGCGCTTTGCCTGGCGGTGATCGCTGGGCGACCACCCTGGGCATTGAGGCACCGACGGCGACCGCCACGCTGTCACAGGCGGTTCACGGCCCGGCAACAGACTCGGCCTCGGAGCTGGTGATTCACACGCTCTGAGTCCCTTCGCTGATTGCCCGAGAACCGTCATGTCACCCACGCCACGCCGCAGAGACTTCATCTTCCAGTTGGCCGCCGTGTCGGCAGCCCTCGGCGGCACGGCCGCGCTCTCGGGTTGCGGCGGTGACGACGTGGTGCCCGAGTTCCTGTACGGCGTGGCCAGCGGCGACCCGCTGTCCGACCGCGTGATCCTGTGGACCCATGCCCGCTACCCCGACAATGACGCCACGTTCGTGCTGCGTTGGGAAGTGGCCGAGGACGCGGCCTTCAGCCGGCTGGTGAGCTTTGGCGATGTCACCGCCAGCAGTGCCACCGGGCATGCCGTCAAGGTCGATGCCACTGGCCTAGCGCCCGGGCGCAGCTACTTCTACCGCTTCCGTCTGGGTAGCGCGCACTCGCCCGTGGGGCAGACGCGCACACTGCCCAGCAGCGCCGCCGAAGTGAGCTTTGCGGTGATGAGCTGCTCCAACTACCCGGCCGGCTACTTCAACGTCTACGCCGAAGTGGCGCGCAGCGACGTGCAGTTTGCCCTGCACCTGGGCGACTACCTCTACGAGTACGAAGCAACCGGCTATGCCTCGGCCGGCGCTGCGGCGCTGGGCCGGAGCTCGCAACCCGCCAACGAGCTGCTGACGCTGGCCGACTACCGCAGCCGCCATGCCCAGTACAAGAGCGACGCCGACGCCAAGACGCTGCACGCGCGCATGCCGATGATTGCGGTTTGGGACGACCACGAGATCGCCAACGACGCCTGGAAGGATGGCGCCGAGAACCACAGCCCCGCCACTGAAGGCAGCTGGGCGGCACGGCGTGCGGCCGCGCTGCAGGCCTACCACGAGTGGATGCCCATCCGCACCGGCGCCGATACGGCGCGCATCTACCGCAGCTTCAACATCGGCAACCTCGTGCACCTGCACATGCTCGATACCCGGCTGGTGGGCCGCGACGAGCAAATCAGCATCGGCGCGCTCGCCGGCCTGGCCGGCCCTGCGGCACAGGCGGCGGCCACGGCCGCTTATGCATCACCCACGCGCCAGATGCTGGGCAGCGAACAGCAGGCCTGGCTGCAAGGGCAGCTGGCTGGCAGCACGGCCACCTGGCAGGTGCTGGGCCAGCAGGTGCTGATGGGGCGCATGGAGTTCCCGGTGTCGGTGCTGTCGGCGCTGAACAGCACCGACACCAGCCCGGCGGCGGTGGCCGCGGGTGCGGCAGCCGTCACGGCCTACCTCACGGCCAAGGCCACGCCAGCGGCCCTGCGCACGCCCACGCAGGCAGCGCTGTTGAACCCGGCGCTGAACCCGTTGCTGGGCTACAACCTCGACGCCTGGGACGGCTACCTCGCGGCCCGCGAAACCCTGCTGGCCACCGCGCGGCAACTGGGCAAGAAGCTGGTCACGCTGGCCGGCGACACGCACAACGCCTGGCACAGCAATCTCACGCTCAAGGGCCTGGCCAACCCCGCGCTGGCTGGTGTGAAGGTGGGCGAGGAGTTCGCCACCAGCAGCGTCAGCTCACCGGGCCTGGAGTCCTACCTGCCGCTGCCCACGCCGCAGGTGAAGGCCATCTTCGAGGGGGTGGTCGACGATCTGAACTGGATCGACGCGTCGCGGCGCGGCTTCCTGAAGATGCGCTTCACGGCCACCGAGGCCGTGGGCGAGTGGGTGTTCATCGACACCATTGCCAGCCGCAACTACACCGCCGTGGTGGGACACACGGCGCGCTACACCGGCTGAAGCCGCACCAGCGTGGCCCGCATGGCAAGCACTGGGCTGCCATGAAGATTCGCGTGGGCTGGGGACACGGTCCCGGCGTGTCGAAATCGAAGCCAGCGGCCGCCAGCCCGCCTATGCTTCGCGCCGCGCCGAAAACCGGAGTCCCATGTCCTCTGCCTCCTCTGCCTCTTCTGGCACCGAATCCCGCACGATCTTCGACACGCCCATCGTGGCTCCGATGCTGAAGCGCCTGTCGCTCGGCTGGCTGCGTGTGCGCGGCTGGCAGGTGCAGGGCGCACTGGCGCCCGAGGCCGCGCGCTCGGTGGTGATCGCCGCGCCGCACACCAGCAACTGGGATCTGCCCTACACGCTGATGGCGGCCTTTGCGCTGGGCATGCACATCCGCTGGATGGGCAAGGCCAGCCTGTTCCGCGGGCCGGCCGGGCCGGTGATGCGCTGGTTGGGCGGGATCGCGGTCGACCGCTCGCGCAACACCGGCCTCGTGGCCGCCTCGGCGGCGGCGCTGGTGCAGGCCGACGGCGCGCTGCAGCTGGTGGTGCCGCCCGAGGGCACGCGCGGCCGCACGCGGCACTGGAAGACGGGCTTCTGGCACATCGCCTGCGAGGCCCGCGTGCCCATCGTGCTGGCCTATCTCGACTACGAGCGCCGTGTCTGCGGCCTCGGGCCGCTGCTCTGGCCGGGTGACGATGTCGAGGCCGACATGGTCACCGTGAAGGCGTTCTACGCGCCCATCAAGGGGCTGCGGCCCGATCTGTTCGATCAGAGCTGAGCCGCAGCTCCCGCAGCTCCGGGCTCAGCGCACCGTGCCCACCGTGGCCTGCGTCAGGGCGCCGGGGCTGTAGACCAGGTAGGGCCGCGACACGGCCTTCACGTCGAGCACGGCGCCGGTGTGCGTGCTGCCGAGCGTGGGGCCCGTCCAGACCAGGGTGCACTGGCCGTTGGCAGCCGTCTGGCAACCCAAGATCTGCAGGCCGACGACACGGCTGCCGCTGTGGATGCTGAGCTGCGCCTGCACCAGCGCGCCGGCCACCGGGGCGCGCTGGGCATCGGTGAGCGTCACGTTGAAGTGCGGCGTCCACTGCGCGGAGTTCGCGGCCGGCCGCACCATGGTGCCGGTGAGCGCCGACACCGTGGCCACCGGCGCCGCGGGCTGCACCGCCTGCGCGTTGCGCACGCCGCCGCCGGCGTCGGCCATGTTCGTGCCGCTGAGCCCGGTGACGGCAAAGCCGATCCTCGGCATCGCGCCCCAGGGCGCAGCGGCGCTGGTGATGCTGCAACGGCCGTCGGCGGCCGTGGTGCAGCTCACTTCGGCCATCATGTGCGAATAGCGGCCGACCACACGCGCGCCGGCCACGGCGGCGCCCTGGGCGTTGAGGACCTGCACGGTGGCGGTGGTGGACCACAGGCCCACGGCGGGCACAGCCGTGCTCAGCGTGATGCTGGCCGGGCGTACCGCCACGTTGGCCGGCGGCGGGGGTGGCGGCGTCGGCGTCGGCGTGGTGGCGCCGGCCTCGCCGGCAAAGAGCATGGCGCGCGTCGTCGAGCCGGTGACGCCGAGCACGAGGTTCGGCGTGGCGTCCTGCAGCAGCCGCGTGCGCACCTGGGCCGCGGTGGCCGTGGGCTGGGCCTGCAGCAGCAGCGCGGCGGCGCCCGCGGCGTGAGGCGCGGCCATCGAGGTGCCGTTCATCGCCACCACGGCCGTGGCCGATGCGATGCCGGCCGACGCGATGTTGGTGCCCGGCGCCCACAGCGCCACGCAGGCGCCGGTGTTCGAGAACGAAGCCTTGGCGTCGGCGTTGTCGCTGGCCGCCACCGTCACCAGCCCGGTGGCGCGGGCCGGCGACTGCGTGCAGGCGTCGATGTTGCTGTTGCCCGCGGCCGCCACCACCGTGTAGCCGCTGGCCACCAGCCGCTGCGCCGCCGCGTCGAGCGACGTGAAAGCCGGGCCGCCCAGGCTCATGTTCACGACGGCGGGGCGCGTGCCGTTGGCAGCGATCCAGTCCAGGCCGGCCAGCACACCGGTGCTGGCACCGCTGCCGGCGCAATCGAGCACGCGCACTGGCACGATGCTGGCGCCTGGGGCCACGCCCAGCGTCTGGCCGGCCACCGTGCCGGCGACGTGGGTGCCGTGGCCATGGCAGTCGCGCGTGCCCTGGCCGTCGTTGACGGCGCTGAAGCCGCTCTTCAGCCGCGTGCCGAACTGGTTGTGGGCGCTGACGCCGGTGTCCACCACGTAGGCCGTCACGCCCTGGCCGGTGCGGGTGTGGCGAAACAGGTTGTCGAAGGACCGGGCGCGCTGGTCGAGGCGGTCCACGCCCCAGGCGCGGGCGTCCAGCGTGCGGGCCGTGCTGGCCTGCTCGATGGCAAGCGGACGGTCGAGCTCGACCGCGTCCACCGCCGGGTTGCGGGCCAGCTCATCGGCCACCGCCTGCGCCTGGCTCCAGGGCACGCTGACGACGAAGCCTTCCAGCGCGTGCGCGTAGTGCTGGCGCACCGTGGCCGTGGGTGCGAGGCTGCGGATGGACAGGGCCATCACGTCGTTGCTGGCGCTCACCACGGCATCGGCCTTGGCGGCCAGGTCGCGGGCGCGCTGCGCGGTGGCATCGCCGCCTTCACCGCTGCTGCTGCCGGCCATCGTGGCGCGGCCCATCGGCTGCACAGCTGCGGGGTTCATGCGCACGACGAGGCGCACCTCGCTGCCGCTGGCGTCGCCGCTGATCGCGGCCTGCTCGGCCTGCACAGCGGCCTCGCGGCCGGGCGTCCACAGCACGAAGCGGCGCTCGGGCGTGGCGGCGGCGATGTCGCTGGGTGCGGCGGCGGTGGGATCCACCGGGGTTTGGTCGGCCCCACCGCAAGCGGCGAGCAA
Organism: Rubrivivax sp.; assembly: GCA_027487585.1. Lineage (GTDB taxonomy): Bacteria > Pseudomonadota > Gammaproteobacteria > Burkholderiales > Burkholderiaceae_C > Rubrivivax. The sequence goes on along the minus strand of JAIYDH010000097.1, from coordinate 4,616 downwards.
CAGCAAAGTGGCGCACAGCGGCACAGCGCGCCAGCGATGCGCCTCGGTGCGCGGGCTGATGTTCAGGGGGCGGAGGGGGGTGTTCGGCTGGCTCATGTCGCGTTGCGGTAGTTGCAAAGGCGAGGGCCTGACCGATCAGCGTGTGCATGGTCCACCCTGGGTGGGTGGACTATGCGGGTCGGCATGAAGCCGGCCGCGCTGGCAACCCCGCTACCGTGGCACTGACGTGCTGTAGGCCGGAGGCTTTGCGTCCCGGCCTTTCGACCGGTTTGCCCTCGAGACGCGACTGTATCCGTGTGTTGCAGATCGAGCTTGGGCTTGGTCGTGAACGACTCCACGCCCGCGCCGCTGGCGCGCCTGCTCAGAGCTTGTGAGGTACTCCGGCGCGTCCGAGCGGGCGTGGCGGAATGCGTCACAAGCTCTCAGTCACTGCTTCGGCCCTTCGCCCAGCCGCCGACCCAGCCCGACGGCGTAGGGCGCCGCCCGCGCCGCCAGCATCGGGTCGGGCCCGCCTTCCACGCCCTTGGGCAGCAGGATGGGGTTGTAGGTGATGGTGAGGCAGGCGCCAGCCGCATCGGGCGCCACGGCGGTGATGCGCAGCCGGCCCAGGTTGGCCTTCTTGCGCTCGGCCGGCAGCGGCACGATGGCGCTGTCGAGCCGGTCGCCAGGTTCGGCCAGCTGCAGCATGAAGTCGAAGGCCACGTTGCCGGCCGCCACGCGCTCGCGCAGCTCGGCGAACAGGAAGTTCGGGCCCTTGGCCTTGGCTTCGTCGTCGGTGAGGCCCAGGGTGCCGCCCACGGGCTCGAAGACCCACTTGCCCCACTGCCTGGCGCCGCGCGCGTTGACGAAACCGAAGCTGTGCACGCCCCAGTAGTTGACGCTGCCGAAACTGGCCGGCACCGGCTGCCCGGCGAAGTAGCGGCCCTGCAGCAGCACCTCGGGGTTGGCGTCGGCGAAGGCCTTCACCTTGGCCGCATCGGGCATCTTGGTGGCGGGGTCGGGGCGCAGGCTCTCGAGCCGGCCGATGAACTGCTCGGGCGTGGCGGCGCCGAAGATCGGCGCGGAGATGTTGCCCATCTGCCAGATCTCGCCATCGGGCAGGTTGAACTGCAGCGCCAGGTTGCGCTGGGTCTTGCCGTTGTCGGGCGCGTTCGGGTTGGCGCCGCCGACCGAAAAGCGCACGATCACCGGCACCGGCCGGCCGCTGAAGGCCGATGCCGTCGAGAGCGCGCGGCCCTCGGCACTGCCGATGAACTCGCCGGTGGCGCACACGCCCTTGGCGCCGGAGCGCCGGAAGCCCTCGTGCTTGCCGAAGCTCGATTCAAAGGCGTCGACGAAGCGGTTGGGGTCGACCTGCGCGTGGGCCGGCAGGGCCAGCAAGCTCAGCAATGAAGCCGCGGCGAGGGCGGTCAGCGAGGCGTGTCGAGGATGGCTCATGGGGTCTCCGGTGGGGGGTGAAGCAACGGCTTGATGCCCAGTCGCGGCGAGCGGAGATTGGTTACACAGGCCCGATGTGCCGAGCCTGGCGGTGGCCTGCGCGCGCCGCGGCTCAGCGCAGGCGCAGCACGCGCCCGAACGGCGCCGCCGCCAGGTGCGCCTCGTCGGCACCCGGCGGCACGGCCCAGATCAGCGCGCCGGGCGGGCGGTGGCGGGCCGGGCCGTCGAGGTCGGTGAGCACCACGGTGATGTCGGGGCGGTGGCGCGAGGCCTCTTCGAGCAGTGGCGTGAAGTCGGTGCCGCCGCCCCCGGCGACGCCGGCCTCGAGGCCCCAGGCCTGCAGCTCGCGCAGGCCGACGCGGCCGGCGCGCAGCTCGTGCACGGCGCGCACGGCGTCGTCGCCCACGATCACCGTCATCGGTGCGTCCAGGCGCCGCGTCAGCGCCGCCAGTTCGGCGGCGAAGCGCGCGAGCAACGGTTCGTCGATGCTGCCGCTCACATCGAGCACCAGCACCAGCCGCGGCACGCGGCGCGCATGCGTGAGGCCCGGCTGCCACGGCAGCCGCCCGCGCGCTGGCCGGCCGACGCGGCCCTGGTTGGCGAGCCAGCTGCGCGCCGGGCGCGAGGGGTTCTCGGCCAGTCGCGGCGCCAGCGCGCGCGCCAGCTGCGTGCGCAGCACCTGCTCCCAGGGCGTATGCACCTGCGGCAGGTCGCGCGGCAAGGTGCGCAGGATGGAGAAGGCGCCGTCGCCGCTGTGGCCGCGCAGCAGTCGGTCGCCCCACTCGCGCGCCTGTTCGGCCTCGGCCACCACGGCGTCGGCGCCCTCGGGGGCGGGCTTGAGGTCGTCGCTGTCCTTGCCGCCCAGGGCGCGCAGCGTGACGGCGCGCGGGCCGTCCTTGCGGGCGCTGGCCTTGCCGTCGCGGCGGCGGTCGTCGACGGCGGCGTACAGGCGCTCGACGTCCCACTCCAGCAGCGCGGCCTCGTCGCTGCGCGTGGTGTCCAGCACCTGGTCGAGCAGCATCGGCAGCGTCAGTGCCTTCGGCGGCAGCGCCAGCCAGGGCGCGGGTGCCAGAGTGCTGTTGACGATGGCGTCGGCGCAGCGGTTGAAGAGCGCCAGGTCGGCGTCGCCGAGCCGCCGCTGCAGCGCGCGAAAGCGTGGGCCGTGGCGCAGCGCCACGTGCAGCAGCTCGTGCGCCACCCAGCCGGTTTGTGCGTCCAGGCCCAGCTTGTCGAAGGCCGGCGTGTAGTGGATGCAGCGGCCGTCGGTGTAGGCCGGCAGGCGGCCGGCGGCGTGGGCCAGGGCCTCGTCGTCGCTGACGTCGCGGTGGGCCACCCACAGTGCCAGGCTGCCGCTGGCCGGCGCGTACTCCACCAGGCGCTGCACGGCCCAGCGTCCACGGTGCTCGTGCTGGCCGGTGGGTGGAGGGTGATCGGCCATGTCAGCGGGGCAGCGGCGCGGCGCTGGGGGTGGCGCGGCGCTCGCGGCAGGGCTTCGACAGGCTCAGCCCGAACGGAGGGGAATCTCCTCCGCTCAGCCTGAGCCTGTCGACGGGTCTTGGGTGTGCCCGCGGTTTCGACAGGCTCGTCCCGAACGGCGGGGAGACTCCTCCGTTCACCCTGAGCTTGTCGAAGGGTCGTGGGTGCGCACGCGGCTTCGTCAGACTCAGCGCGAACGGAGGGGAGTCTCCTCCGCTCACCCTGGGCCTGTCGAAGGGTGTTGGGTGCGCACGCGGCTTTGTCAGACTCAGCGCGAATGGAGGGGAGTCTCCTCCGTTCACCCTGAGCCTGTCGAAGGGTCGTGGGTGCGCACGCGACTTCGCTAGGCTCAACCCTAACGGCGCGAGTGGGTGGCCTGCGTTCACCTGGCCGAGCCGCCGCGCGACGCCGCGTAGCGCTGGTAGGCCGGGCTCTCCAGCAGCGCCTGCTCAAAGCCCAGCTGCAGCGCACGCTGCGCGAGCAGCTCGACGATCAGCGTCTGCACCTCGGCCAGCGGCAGCGGCACGGCGCCGCGCAGCTGCGGCAGCTGCTCGGTGATGGCCATCGCGCGCGCCACGCGCCCGGGCTCGGTGCAGGCCGCCACCAGGCCGTAGGCCAGGGCGTACAGGCCGTCCAGCGTGGTGGGCAGCAGCTTCAGCGTGGCCGCGCCGGGCTCGGCGGCCAGCAGCGCCAGCACGTCGGCGCCGGAGCGCAGCTCTTTCAGCACGCCAAAGAATTCGGCCGCGTTGGCCGCTCCGATGCGGCCTTGCACGAAGCGCCGCGCCAGCGGTTCGGGGAGGCCGGCGCGCGTCTCGAGCAGCACGCGCGAGACATCGTCCCAGCCGCGCGGGCTGGCGCCGATCAGGTGGTCGGCGGCGAGCTGCGCCTCGGTGTCGTCGAGCCGGTCGGGCCGCACCTTCAGGAAGGCCATGACCTCGGGCGCGAAACCCTGCTCCAGCGCGTGCGCCAGGAAGGCGTCGATGCCGGCGACGACGTGGAAGTGGAACAGCCGGTCGGCCAGCGCGGTGCCCATGTCGTGGCTGACGGCACCGTGGAAGGCGGCGTTGCCGGCGGCCACGACCATCCAGCCGTCGGGCAGCGCGTAGCGACCGACGCGGCGGTCGAGGATCAGGCTGTAGGCGCTGATCTGCAGCCGCGGGTCGGCGGCGGTGAGCTCGTCGAGGAACAGGATGCCCTCGGGCTGATCGGCCCCGGGCAGGAACTCCGGCGGGAACCACACGGTGCGTTCCAGCCGGTCGTCGGCGTAGATGGCGCCGCGGATGTCCACCGGCTCGAGTGTGGTCAGGCGCAGGTCGGTGAGCGGCACGCCGAACTGCGCCGCCACCTGGCGCACGACGCTGCTCTTGCCCACGCCGCGCGTGCCCCACAGCATGCTGGCGCGCTGGCGCAGCACGGGCGACGCGAACTGCGCCGCGAGCGCGGCCTTGGCTTCGGCCACGCTGACCGGCGGCACGTTCATCGGGTTGCTGTGCATGTCACTCCGTTGGGGTGCCAGATCTTGGCCAGGGCTGCCAGCTGCTGGCCGGCGGGCAGCGCGGCACGCGGGGCAGTTCGATGCGCGGCATCTCGCGGCGCACGAAGAAGAGCGCCATCAGCAGCGGCGGCACCAGGTTGGCCAGCGCGCCCAGCATCGCCTCGGCCTGGCCGCCGGTGCCGCGCACGGCAAAGGCCACGGCGACGAT
>JAIYDH010000057.1 GCA_027487585.1 Rubrivivax sp. | reverse complement strand
TGCAGCTGCTCGGTGATGAGCTCGCGTGCCTGTTCCTTGAGAATGTAGCCAAAGGCGCCAGCCTGCAGCGCCGGGAACAGGTGCTCGTCGTCGTCGTGGATCGTGACGACCACGCTCTGCGCATCGGGCTGCAGATCGCGCAGCTTCGTCACCACGTCGACGCCGCTGCCATCGGGCAGGCCCAGGTCGACAAGCGCGAGATCGAACTTCACGGCCGCGACCAAGGCGATCGCATCGTGCACGCGCGCGCTTTCGGAGATCGTCGCGCCTGGAAACACCTGCTGCACCAGCTTGCGCAGCCAGGCCCGGATCTCCGGCAGGTCTTCGAGCAACAGGATGTTCTTCATGATGGTTGATCGCACCTGCATGCAGCGGGCGCCAGGGGATCGTTTTGCATGGTAGTGGTCACCGGCCTCGCCACGGGAGGGCTAGATCGCGCGATCCAGAGGAAGCGTGAGACGTATCACGGTGCCGTAGCCTGGGCTGCTCTCCACCAGGCATTGCCCTTGGAGCTGCTTGGCACGGCCCTTCATGCCGGCCAGGCCATGGCCGCGGTCGAGCCGGCCTTCGAGCTCGGCCGAGATGCCGTCGCCGTTGTCGGTGACGACGATCTGCAGATCGCCGTCGGCGATCTGTGCCGTCACCGTGCAGCGCGTGGCGTGGCTGTGCTTGATGACGTTGCTGGTGGCCTCGCGCAGGATGCGCGTGGTCTGCACGTAGGCGCGCGCGCTCAGTTGCTGCTGCAGGTCTTCGGGGGCATCCCATTCGCCGTCGATGCCGGCCTGGCCGAGGCGGCCGATGATCTCGGCGCGCCAGTCGCCCAGCGCGTCGGCCAGGCGCACGGGCTTGCCCGTGAGGCCGCGCACCGACAGGCGCATCTCCTCCAGCGCCTCGCGAGCCAGCGTGCTGATGCGTTCGCTCTCGCTGGTGTGCACGATGGTCAGCAGCTTGGCGCCGAGGTCGTCGTGCAGGTCGGCGGCGATGCGCTTGCGTTCCTTCTCGGTGACCTGCTCCACCTTCAGTTCGGCGAGCTGACGGAAGTTGCGCTCGATCTCGGCCGTGGCCTCGCGCACACGCTGCTCGAGCTGCTGCTTGCCTTGCTCGGCCATCTGCAGCGCATAGCCATGCTGCTGCATCAGGCGCAGGCCCACGAGCGCCAGCACGAGCGGCACTGCCAGTTCGGCTACGTGGGCGGCCGCGATGGGCCAGCCGGCCCACTGCACGCCGAACTCGATGACGCCGGCCAGCGCCGCCACGGCCAGCAAGGGGCCCATCACCTGGACCGAGCGCGGGTGGCGCCGCCGCCGCACATGCCACAGCGCGGCCGCGGCCACCTGCAGTGCCAGCACGCCGTACCAGACCGTGGCCACCGCGTGCAGCCGCGTGGTGCCGGCCGCCAGCAGCGTGAGCGCCAGCAGCGCGGCCTGCACCGGCAGCACGCGGTCGACCAGCGACTGCCGCAAGCCGCCGTAGCGCAAAAGAAACTGCACGGCGGCCCAGCTGGTGAAGCCGAGCAGGGCGACGATGATGAATTCGGTCTCGCTGTGGCCCAGCGGCACTTCGCGCAGCCACAGGCGCATGTTCAGCAGCGCCCAGCCCACGCACAGGGCGCCGAAGTAGGCGAGGTGGCTGTCGCGCCGATGCAGGTAGCCGAGCACGAACATGAAGCCGCCGGTGAGCAGCAGCACCGCACTGGCCGCTTGCGGCGCGTGCACCTGCAGCACCATCGCGCGGGCGTGGCGCGCCTCGAGCACCGACTGCGGGCCGATGCGCAGCTCCGACAGCGCGCCGGCGCGCAGCCGCGAGCCGCTGCCGGCGATGTCGTGGCCGGCCACGCGCAGATCGAGTGTGTTCTCGCCAGCCAGCAGCAGCGCCTCGGGCAGCGGCACCAGCAGCGGGTGGTTGCAGTTGTTGGTCAGCGGCGGCTGCATGCGGCCACCGCGCATCAGCAACTTGCCGTTGAGATGCACCTCGACGTTGCTGCACACCCGTTCGATCCACAGCGCAGGCATGTCGCCCGGCAGCGCTTGCGGCGCCTTGAAGCGAACCCGGTACCAGAGCGAACCCCGGAAGCCCGGGCGGCTGTGTGCCCACTCGTCGGGCAGAGTCACGGCAGAGGCCGCCGCCGTGCTCGGGAAGGCGTCTTCGGGGCCTGGTGCCGTGAGGGCGCTGCTCAGCAGCTGGACCTCGCCAGATCCGGCGGCGCCTGCTGAGACGCAGACCATCGCCAAACCGATCCAAATCGCCAGAAGCCAACGGTGCAAGACCCGCCTCACCCCGTGGCGAAGCCAGGCGGGGTGGCGGGCGAACAAAGGCAGTGGTGGCGGCAACACGGAGCCCCGATTCTGCCCGCGACGGCCGCGGAAGGTGGCTGCCACAATGCGCGCGACGCATCCGATCGCACCCAGCCGCCACCCCTTGATCCGCCGCCACACGATCGCCGACGCCGACAACCGCCGCCTCGCCGAGGCCTGCGGGCCGCTCGACGAACACCTGCGCCGCATCGAAGAAGCCCTCGGCGTGAGCCTGCAGCGGCGCGGCGCGGTGTTCCGTGTGCAGGGCCCCGGGCCCGTGGTTGACCGCGCGGTGGCACTGATCGACGCGCTGTATGCAAGCGCTGACCGGCCTGTCGATGCGGCGCAGGTGCAGTTGCTGTTGGTGGAAGCCGCAACGGGCGCGCCAGCAGCCCCGGTGCACACAGCCGCGGCACCGCAGGCGCCAGCCGCTCCGGCGCTGCCGCCCGCAGGCGAGCTTGTGTTGCATACCCGCCACGCCGACCTGCGCGGCCGCACGCCCAACCAGGTGCGCTACCTGCAGCAGATGCTCGCGCACGACATCACTTTCGGCATCGGCCCGGCCGGCACCGGCAAGACCTTTCTCGCCGTGGCCTGCGCGGTGGATGCGCTCGAGCGCCAGGGCGTGCAGCGCATCGTGCTCACGCGCCCGGCGGTCGAGGCCGGCGAGCGCCTGGGCTTCCTGCCGGGTGATCTGGCGCAGAAGGTCGATCCCTACCTGCGCCCGCTGTACGACGCGCTCTATGACCTGATGGGTTTCGACCGCACGACCAAGGCCTTCGAGAAAGGCCAGATCGAGATCGCGCCGCTGGCCTTCATGCGCGGGCGCACGCTGAACCACGCCTTCGTCATCCTCGACGAAGCGCAGAACACCACGCGCGAGCAGATGAAGATGTTCCTCACTCGCATCGGCTTCGGCAGCCGGTGTGTCGTCACCGGCGACACGAGCCAGATCGATCTGGCCAAGGGCGTCGAGAGCGGCCTCGTCGACGCACAGCGTGTGCTGGCTCGCGTGCCGGGCATCGGGTTCACCCCGTTCACGGCCGCCGACGTGGTGCGCCACCCGCTGGTGGCGCGCATCGTCGACGCCTACGAGCAGCACGCCCAGCCGCGCCCATGAAGCCGACGCTGAGCCTGTCGCTGCAGTTTGCCGACGCCCGCCACAAGGCGCTGCTGCCGCGCCACAAGGTGGCGCGCTGGGTGCGCGCGGCGCTGCTGAACCCCGGCGAGATCACGGTCCGCATCGTCGGTGCAGACGAAGGCCGCGAGCTCAACCGCGAGTACCGGCAGAAGGACTACGCCACCAACGTGCTCACCTTCGACTACCAGCACGAGCCGGTGGTGCTGGCCGACCTCATCCTGTGCGCGCCCGTCATCGAGGCCGAGGCGCACGACATGGGCATCGGCCTCGATGCGCACTACGCGCACCTGCTGGTGCACGGCACGCTGCACGCGCAAGGCTTCGACCACGAGACCGCCAAGCAGGCGCGCGAGATGGAGCCGCGCGAAAGCGCGCTGATGCACGAGCTGGGATTCGCGGACCCCTACGCCCGCTGAGCCCCTGCCGAGCCACCGCCGCGGAACCGGCTCTGCCGGGCCGCTGGCGGGCATCCCCCTCGGGGGGCAGCGAGCGAGAGCGAGCTTGGGGGCCTCATTTCGTGCCGTAGATGCGGTCACCGGCGTCACCGAGGCCCGGCACGATGTAGCCGTGGTCGTTCAACTCGCGGTCGATGGCGGCGGTGTAGATCGGCACGTCGGGGTGGTGCTTCTGCAGGTTGGCGATGCCCTCGGGCGCCGACACCAGGCTGACGAAGCGGATGGTCTTCGGCCGCGTCTCCTTGAGCCGGTCGACCGCTGCCACCGCGCTGTTGCCGGTGGCCAGCATCGGGTCGAGCACGATGGCGTCGCGCTCGTGCATCTCGCCGGGCATCTTGAAGTAGTACTCCACCGCCACCAGCGACTTCGGGTCGCGGTACAGGCCCACGTGGCCCACACGCGCGCCGGGCACCACCTCGAGCATGCCGTCGAGAAAGCCGGCGCCCGCGCGCATGACGACCACGAACACCGTCTTGCGGCCCTCGATCACCGGCGAGCGCATGGTCTCCAGCGGTGTCTCGATGTCGATCAGCGTGGTGGCCATGTTGCGGGTCACCTCGTAGGCCATCAGCATGCTGATCTCGTGCAGCAGGCGGCGGAAGCTGCTGGTCGACAAGTCTTTCTGGCGCATCAGCGTCAGCTTGTGCTGCACCAGCGGGTGGTCGATCACGGTGACAGGGGCGGGTGTGCTCATCGTTGGGGTCTTCGCGGCAGGGGTGGCAGGCAGGTCGGGCTTGATGACCTCGCAGGTCATCGACGGTGGTGCGTCGATCCGCAACCATCGTGCCATATCGAACCACTCCTGAAAGAAGGGCACACCATGAACGGCATCGACCTGCTCCCCCTGGCCGTAGGCCACATGATCGGCCTCGGCGCCGTCGGCTCCTGCCTGGGCGTCGGGCTGCTGGCCAGCCGCTACGTGGAAGCCAGTGCGCGCCAGCCTGAGCTGATGGAGCCGCTGCAGGGCAAGGTGTTCCTGCTCGTGGGCGTGCTCGACGGCGCGTTCATCATCGCCACGGGCATCGGGCTGTGGTTTGCCACGGCCAATCCGTTCAAGGGCTGAAGCCCTGCTCCTGCAACTGCCGCAGCGCGGCCGCCGTGGCCTCGTCGGCCGGCAGCAGCGTCTCGATGGCCAGCTCCGAGAGCGTCACGTCGTGCGGCGCGCCGAACACGGTGACGGTGGTCAGGAAGGCCAGGCGGCCCCAGGGCGTGTTCAGCGCCAGCGGCACGGCCACGGCGTCGTCCAGCGGCTCGGCATCCGCGGCGGTGCCCGGCGGCAGCGGCAGTGCCGTTAGTTCGGCCAGCAGCGCGCGCAGCACGGGGTCGCCGCTGGCGCTGGCCTGGCGTGCCAGGCGCGCCAGCACGTGCTCGCGCCAGCCGGCGAGCTGCTCGATCATCGGCGCCAGGCCCTGCGGGTGCAGCGACAGGCGCAGCACGTTCACCGGCGGCTCGCGCAAGGCCGGCGCCACGGCGCCCAGCAACACGGCCACCGGGCGGTTGTGGGCGAGCAAGTTCCAGTGGCGGTCGACGGCCAGCGCCGGCCAGGGCTCGTGTGCGGCGAGCAGCCGCTCCAGGGCGGCGCGGGCCGGAGCCAGGGCGGGGTCGGCCAGCGTGCGCTCGGCGTACAGCGGCGCGTAGCCGGCAGCCTGCAGCCAGGCGTTGCGTTCGCGCAGCGGCACCGCCAGCCGCTCGGCCAGGCGCAGCACCATCGCGCGGCTGGGTTGGGCGCGGCCGGTCTCGAGCCAGCTCAGGTGGCGCGTCGACACCTCGGCCTGCAGCGCCAGCGTCAGCTGCGACAGGCCCGCGCGCAGCCGGCCCTGGCGCAGCAGCCGGCCGAACGGGGCGCGCGCGCTGTCCACGGCCGGGCTGCCTAGAACACGGTGCCGTCGCTGTCGATCTTCAGCGGCGGCGAGCCGTCGCTGCGCCGTTCGGCGGCCAGCACGCGGCCGGCGGCCCAGGTGCCGCCTTCCAGGATGCAGGCCAGCGGCAGCTCGGCCGCGCTGCGGCCCAGGCGCTCGCGCACGAGCACGGCGATCTCGTCGAGCAGGCACACGGTGAGCGCCCGCCACTCGACGATGACTTCGTCCTGCGGCCGGTGCGTGCGCTCCATCAACGAGGGCGAGCGCGGCACGATCACGCCGCCGTCGATGAAGAGGCCGCCGTTGCGGTACTCGGGCAGGCCGGTGAGGGCGCTGTCGCCGTCGAGGCCGGTCACCTCGACACCGGCCCACTGCAGCGGCTCCATCAGCGAGTAGCTCAGCCACTGGCTCAGCTTGTGGAACGGCACCCAGCCGACGGTGGTGGGGTCGTGGCCACCGCCGGCCACGCTGTCGCCGGCCCAGCGGTGGGCGCCGATGTCGCCGGCCGGCACGCCCATGATCTGCGTGCCCCGCGGCCAGATCGGCGCCAGCGTGCGCAGCACCTCGCCCAGCAGCTCGCTGGTGCTGACCTGCGTGCGCGTGCCGCGTGCGGTGAGGCGATCGAACATCAGGGCCGGGCGGGCCTCGGTGGGCAGGCCGCGCGCGGCGTCGCGGCCGGCTTCGTCGGACAGCGCCGCACCCAGCCGCGACAGCAGCCCGGCGCGGCCTTCGAGCCCGACCATCGGGTTGTTCGGTCCGCTCTGGAACAGCGCGCGCAGCGCGGCAGCGTCGATGTGGCGCAGCGCGCCGGCGTCGGCCCGCAGCGGCTCGCCGGCGCGCGACGAAAACGCGCCCGCCAGGAAGGCGCGGAAGCTGGCGACGGCGAGGCCTTCGCTGCGGCTGTACTGCTGCCGCGGGTCGGCCGTCGGCGGTGCCGCGGGTTCGGGGGCGGCCGTGGACGCGGCTGCCGGCGCCGCGGCCTGGTCGAGCATGGCCAGCAGTTCGTCGGCCGCTGCACGCGGCTTCGCGGCCGCGGCGATGGCCTGGCCCTCGGTGTAGCGCCAGGCCGCGCCGGCGCCGGCGTCGAGCAGCACGCTGACCACGGTGAGGTCGAAGCGCGTGCGCGCCAGCTCGAGCCGGTCGCGGCCGGCCATCAAGGCATCGAGCTCGGCCTTGCGGTCGACGCCGCCGGCCTCGAAGTGGCGCCAGCGGCTGTGCGGCGGGATCGCAAGCGTCGGGTAGCGCTCGCGCGTGATCGCGGCCACGCGGTCGGCCAGCGCCGGCAGCGCGCTGCGGTCGATGCGGAAGCTGGGGCTGAGGTTGCCCTCCACGGCTTGCAGCACGCTGCGGCAACGCAGCCGGATGGTGGCGGGGTCGTGCAGCAGCCGCAGCAGGTGCCGCGGGGTGGGTGGCGAGGTGGGCGGCGTTTGGGCCACGTCTTGCACGGCTTGTTCAGAGTCCACGGCCCAGTACCTGCGCGAGTTGTTCTTCGGTGGGAACGGCGCCGTCGGTGAAGTAGCCGGCGGCGATCTTGGCCTCGATCTCGACCTTGGCATCGGCCGGCACGAGTTCATCGGGGATCTTCACGCGCTCGCCGACGGCGATGCCGCTGCCGGTGATGGCGTCGAACTTGTCATTGCTCATGCTCACGAGGCGGTGGATCTTGGTGATGCCCAGCCAGTGCAGCACGTCGGGCATCAGCTCCTGAAAGCGCATGTCCTGCACGCCGGCCACGCACTCGGTGCGCAAGAAGTAGTTGGCCGCCGAGTCGCCGCCGGTCTGGCGCTTGCGCGCGTTGTAGACGAGGAACTTGGTCACCTCGCCCAGGGCGCGGCCTTCCTTGCGGCTGTAGGCGATGAGGCCCACGCCACCGGCCTGCGCGCCGCGGATGCATTCTTCGATGGCGTGCGTGAGGTAGGGCCGGCAGGTGCAGATGTCGGAGCCGAACACATCGGAGCCGTTGCACTCGTCGTGCACGCGCGCCGTCAGTGTGACGGCGGGGTTGGCGAGGTCTTCGACACGGCCGAACACGTAAAGCGTCTGCCCGCCGATGGGCGGCAGGAAGACCTCGAGGTCGCTGCGCGTCACGAGCTCGGGGTACATGCCGCCGGTTTCTTCGAAGAGCGCGCGGCGCAGGTCGGCCTCGCTCACCTTGAATCGCTCGGCCACGCCCGGCAGCCACCACACCGGCTCGACCGCGATCTTGGTGACGGTGGCTGACGCGTCATCGAGCAGCACCTCGCCGTCGATGGCCAGGCGCTGGAAGGCGATGGCCTGCTTGATCTCGGGCAGGTGGATGTGCGCCTTGGTAACGGCGATGGTGGGGCGCACGTCGTAGCCGGCCGCCAGGTGCTCGGCGAAGGCTGTCTGTACGCTGGCGCCCCAAGGGTCGAGGGAGACGATCTTGTGCGCAGCAACCCAGGCCGCGTGGGGGCCGATGGGATCGGTGGGCGCGGTGTTGGTGAGGTCGGCGCGGTGGCCGCGGGTCAGGTTGCCGGCCGCCACGGCCAGCGCGCGGTACACGCCGTAGCTGCCGCTGTGCGAGCCGATCACGTTGCGCTGGCTGCGGTTGGTGGTGCTGCCGACCACGGGCCCGCGCTCGGTGGCAGAGGCCGCGCCCCATGCCAGCGCGGGTGCGCCGCTGGCGCCCTGGCCGGGATGCGAGGTCAGGCGGATGTGGCGCGGCGGGGTGTCCATGAGGGTGCAGTCGGCGGCAGGCGAAGCCGGTAGGGGCGAAGCTGGAAGATACGCGAGAAGCGCAGGCCCACCCGCCCGAGGGCCGGGAGTGTGAGATTTTCCTTGGCAAGCCGCGAGGCCTCAGGAGAATGCGCGACGGCGGCGAGCAGACCGTCGATCACCCGAGGATGGAGGGGAATCATGGCAATGACGATCAGTGTGAAGAAGCCGGCCGAAGGCCTGGTGGCGGGCGCGACGGCCGTGCTGCTGGTGGCCGCAGCGGCGCTGGCGCCGGTGCAGGCGCAGACCCGGGGCGCCAGTGCGACGGTGCGCGTAAGCGTCGTCAATGGCGCGGTGCAAGTCTCTACCGAAGGTGTGACGCTGCCGGCCGGCGTGACCACCATCACCTGGCAGATGGCGACGCCGGGCTGGAAGTTTGTCAACGGCAGCATCGACTTCGGCGATGCCGCGCGTTGGTTCAGCTGCCGCGTGTTCGTCGAGGGTGCGGCGATCAGCTGCAACCGCAGCTTGTCCGCGCCACCGGGGCAGCTGCCCTACCGCATTCGGCTCAGCAATGGCGGGGCGTTGACATTTCCGCCGCAGCCCTTCGTTTACATCTCGCTGGACTGATCGGCCGCTGCTGGAGAGCCGTGCCGGCTCCGGGTTCAGGGGAACCGGGGCGAGGCTCACCCTGTAGTCAGCCGCTCCCGTAGCCGCGCGATGGCCTTGCCGAGTTCTGACTCGGGCCCGGCAGAGGCGCCGTCGGCCAGTGCTTGGGCTTCCACGATCGCTGAGCGCGCCGCGGCAGCATCGCCGGCGTGCCACTCGACCTCGGCGCGTTGCGTGGCCAGCAGGCCACGGCTGACGGGGTCGCCGGCAGCCTGCAGCAGCGCAGCCGCCTCGAGCAGCGCCGATCGGGCTTCGGCCGACTGGCCCTGCCGTGCCTGCGCCACCGCGCGGTGGCCGAGGAACTGGCCTTCGCTGCGGCGGTCGCCGAGTTGGCGCGCCAGCACCAGTGTGGTGTCGTAGCGCTCCACGGCCTCGGCGCTGCGGCCTGCGCCGTCGAGCACCAGGCCGAGGTTGCCCAGCGCGATGCACTCCAGCCGTCGGTGGCCCAGCTCTCGCGCCACCACCAGGCCGCGCTCCAGCACATCGGCGGCGTCACTGACATCACCGGAAAAGAAGCGCAGCATGCCCAGGTTCACCAGCGTCATGGCCTCGCGCGTGCGGTCGCCCAGTTCGCGCAACACCTGCAGTGCCGCCTCAGCGTGGGCGCGCGCTGCCACCGTGTGGCCGACGGTGGCCTCGAGGTTGCCGAGGTTGCCCAGCACCGCGCCTTCGACGCGCCGCTCGCCGCACTGGCGCGCCAGCTGCAGGGCCGCGTCGTAATGGGTGCGCGCTTCGCCCGCGGCACCGCCCTCGAAGGCCAGTACGCCCAGGGCGTTGAGGGCTGCGCATTGCAGCGCCAACTCGCCTTCTTCGCGCGCCAGCGCCAACGCCAACTGCAGGCCTTGGTGCGCCGCATCGGCCTGCCCAGCGCGCGCCGCCAGCGACGCAGTGCGGATGGCCACCGTCGCACGGCAGGCGCGGTCACCGACGGCCTCTGCCAGCTCGGTGGCGGCGGCATAACGCGCCACCGCCGCCTGGCGCTGGCCGGCGGCCTCGAGCGCCATGCCTGACACCGCGTGCGCATGCGCCGCTTCGCGCCCGGCCAGCCCCGGCATGGCCAGCACCAGCGCCGCCAGGTCAACGCCGGCCTTGAACGGCCCACGCAGGTTGAGCGCCGCCCAGGCGGCATCCAGCGCCCCGGCGGCCTGCGCGCAGTCGCCCCGCTGCACGGCGCGGCGGCAGGTCACCTCGAGGTTGTCGAGTTCGATGCCGCGGTCGGCGATGGCGGCGGCGCTGCCGAGCGCCGAGAACCAGGCGCCGTGCCGTGTCTCGGCCACGGTGCGCGCCGCCTCGCCGCTGCCGGTGTAGCGGCCCTCGGTGGCCAGGTGCTCGGCCGCGTAGGCCTGCACGCTGCCCAGCAGGTCGAATCGGTCCTGGCCGCCCTGGTGAGCGCGGTCATGCGAGGGTGGGCGCACGAAGCTCTTGTCGACCAGGGCGTTGATCACGTCCAGCGTCCACGGCGGGTCGTCGAGCATGCCCAGGTCGATCACGGCCTCGGCGGCTTCGAGGGTGAAGCCGCCTTCGAACACCGACAGCTGGGCCAGCGCCGCCTTCTCGGCCGTGGGCAGCAGGCCCCAGCTCCAGTCGAAGGTGGCGCGCAGCGTGGCCTGGCGGTCGAGGCGGCCGCCGCCGCTGGACAGCAGCTTGAAGCGTTCGCTCATGCGCGCCAGAAGCGCCCGCGGCGCCAGCGTCCGCACGCGCGCCGCGGCCAGCTCGATGGCCAGCGGCAACCCATCGAGCAGGTGCACCAGCGTGGCGATGGCGGCGCGGTCTTCGCTGTTGGGCTGGAAGTCGCGCTTGGCGGCGGCGGCGCGCTTGTGGAACAGCGCCTCGGCGTCGTCGGCCTGCAGCGGCGCCAGCGCCAGGGTCTGCTCGCCTGCGATGCCCAGCACCTCGCGAGTGGTCACCAGAAACGCCGCCTCGGGCGCGCGGTCGAGCCAGCGGCCCAGCGTGGGCTCGGCCCAGCGTGCCAGGTGCTCGAAGTTGTCGAGGATGAGCAGGCAGCGGCCGCGGCCGGCCAGCGCCTGGCCGATCTGCACCACCGGGTCTTCCTGGCCGAGCGGCAGCTCCAGGCCCTGGGCCACGGCACTGGCCAGGCCTTCGACCGTGCGCGCCGGGGCCAGATCGCAGAACCACACGCCGCCGGGGAAGGCGCCGAGCCAGCTCCAGCCAAAGCGCGTGGCCAGCCGCGTCTTGCCACCACCGCCGATGCCGAGCAGCGACACCAGCCGGGCGCCTTCGTCAAAGCGCGCGGCCAGCGCCTGCAGCGACGAGCGCCGGCCCACGAAGGCGTCGCGCTCGGCTGGCAGCGTGTGGCGGATGGCGCGCGCCGGCAGCCACAGTCGATCATCGCGGGCGTCGCGCACCACACGCCACACCTTGGTGGAATCGGGCGGCGGTTCGAAGGGCGCGATGCCGTCCTGCGGCTGGCCGGCCTCGAACAGCTCCAGCGGCTCGGGCAGGCCCTTCACGGCCCAGTGGCCGTGGTTGACGACCCGGAGCGTCGTCGTGCCCAGTGCCTCAACGGCCGCCTGCGTGAGCAGCGTCTGGCCGCCGAGCGCGGCGCTCATCACGCGGGCCGCCAGCGGCTTGCTGATGCCGTCCACCTCGAAGGGCTTGGCGCCGAGCGCCACGTCGTCATCGGGCGCGGCGCGGATCGTGACCTGGCCCACGTGCAGGCCGGCGCGGGCCTTCATCGGCACCGGCAACGCGGCCAGCGCGCGGTGGTAGTCGACGGCGTAGCCCATCGTATCGGTGGTGTGCGCAAAGAGCAGCAGGAAGCCGTCGGTCTTGTCGATCTCGTGGCCGCGCCACAAGCGCAGCAGGTCGCGCGCGACGCGGTCGTGCTGGGCCGAGAGCTGCGCCATGGCGGCGTCGCCGAGCTGCGCCGTCAGCGCCGAGCTGTCGACGAGGTCGGTGAGCAGCAGCGCCACGTTGGCGTCGCGCATCGAGTCCTGCAGAGCCTCGTTCATCGGGGGCCGCTCACAAGAAGCCGCGCACCGGCAGCGCCGCGCTGCGCTGCAGCCAGTTGCGCGCCGAGTAGGCCGCCGTGCCGCAGGTGGCGTGCAGCGTGTAGGCCATGCGCGAGCGCGGGCTGCGGTTGGGGGCGCTGTAGTGCGGCAAGAGGCCGTGGAAGACGATCAGCGTGCCGGCCT
>JAIYDH010000395.1 GCA_027487585.1 Rubrivivax sp. | reverse complement strand
TCCTGGAAGATCTGCATGCGCACCGCGCCGCCCTCGCCGATCTGCGGCTTGATGCGCAACGTGATGCCGACGTCCTTGCGCTCGATGGTCTGGAACGGGTTGGTCGTGCCGCCACCGCCGCCGGTGCCGGTGAACTGCCCGGTGATGAAGGGCACGTTCTCGCCGACGACGATCTTGGCCTCTTCGTTGTCGAGCGTGATCAGGTTTGGCGTGCTGACGATGTTGGTCTCGGACTGCGACTGCAGCAGCCGCGCCACCGCCGCCAGCGAGGTGACGCCGTTGATGACGCTCAAGAGGCCCAGGTTCATGCCCTGGCCGAGGTTCACCTGGCCCTGCGCCGCCGAGGTGTTGATGTCGATGATGCTCGGCCGCCCGGCGCCCGCGAAGTTGGTGCCGGCGACGACGCCGAAACGGTCGCCGCTCTTGCCGAGCAGGCCCTGCCACTGGAAACCGAAGTCGGCGCTGTCGCTGGGCGCGACCTCGACGATCATGCTCTCGATGTAGACCTGCGCGCGGCGCGTGTCGAGCTGGTCGATGAGCGCGCGCACCTGGCGGTACAGCGGCTCGGGCGCGGTGATGATCAGGCTGTTGGTGGCCGGGTCGGCCTGCACGAAGCCGCCGGTGCTGGGTTGCGCAGCGCCCGACAGCGGTGCCGCGGCCTGCGGCGAGACGCCAGCCTGGTTAGGCGCATTCACCGCCACCGCCGGCGCC
Organism: Rubrivivax sp.; assembly: GCA_027487585.1. Lineage (GTDB taxonomy): Bacteria > Pseudomonadota > Gammaproteobacteria > Burkholderiales > Burkholderiaceae_C > Rubrivivax. The sequence goes on along the minus strand of JAIYDH010000395.1, from coordinate 11,025 downwards.
GGCTGGTTCGACGAGCCGCCACCACCCCCACCGCTGCCGCCGGCAAAGGCGGCGCGGATAACCGTGGCCAGCCGGGTCGCGTCAGCGTTCTTCAGGTGCACCACGTACAGGCCGCCGGTGTCGCCGCCACCAGCGCCCGGCCGGTCGAGCCGGGCGATGGTGGCGCGCAAGGTGGCCAGCCGCGCCGGGTTGGCGGCGCGGACAATCAGCGCATTGGCGCGCGAATCGGCCACCACCGTCACCGCGCCGCCGCCGCCGGGCACGCCCGGCACGCCCGTCACGGCACCGTCGGCCAGGCGCTGCACCAGCGGGGCCAGGTCGGCGGCCACCGCGTGCTGCAGCGGCACGATCTCGATGTCGGTGCCGCTGGGCTGGTCGAGCGCGGCGACGATCTGCGCCAGGCGCCGCAGGTTGTCGGCGTAGTCGGTGATGACCAGCGAGTTGCTGCCCGGCGCGGCGTTGATGGTGTTGTTGGCGCTGATCAGCGGCCGCAGCACCGCCACCAGGTTGTTGGGGTTCTCGTAGCGCAGGGGGAAGATCTGCGTGATCACCTGGTCGCCGCGAAGTGGCGGCTCGCCCACGCTCACGGTGCCGGCCTGCAGCTTGGCATCGGCCTCGGGCACCACCTTCAGCAGGCCGCCGCTTTCCACCACCGAAAAGCCCAGCCCGCGCAGCGCCGAGACGTAGCTGCTGTAGGCGTCGCGGATGCTCTGCGGCTGTTCGCTGTAGACGGTGATCGTGCCCTTCACGCGCGGGTCGACGACGATGTTGCGTTCGATCATGGCCGCGAAGGCGCGGCTCACGGCCTCGATGTCGGCGTTGACGAAGTTCACCGTCACCGGCGCGCGCGAACGCGGGTTGATCGTCTGCGCGTGCAGCGGCAGGGCCGCCGGTGGCAGCGCCAGCACGGCGGCCAGCAGCGCGGCGATCAGGCGCTGCGTGGCGTGTCCGGTCTGGACGCCCGCCTTGGCAAGGAAAGGCAGTCGCTTCATGGTCATCCGATCGAGATGAGGCTCAGCGCGCCTTCGCGGCGGCCGATGATGTTCAGCAGGTTGGCGAGCGCCGCTTCGGCGCCGGGCGCCGCGCTGGCCTGGCCGCGGAAGCGCAGCGTCGGCGCCCACTCGCCCTGGCCGGCGAGTTGCAGCGCGCCGTGCTCGGTGCTGAGCTGCATCGCGGCGCCGCCGTCGTCGCGCGCCTGCACGCTCAGGCGGTAGTCGCCCAGCGAGGGCAGCGTGGTCAGGCGGCTGCCGGCGCCGCGCAGCGCCAGGTCGAGGCGGCCGCTGAAGCGCCAGCGGCCTTGCGTCGACTCGGCCGTGAAGCCGGGGCTGGCCAGCGCCATCGTGCCGCGCGGGGCCAGGGTGTTCCAGGGCGTGCCCAGGCCGGAGAGCCAGTCCATCGGCCATTGGCCGAGCTCAGCCGCCGGGTCGGCGTGCGCCGGCAGCTCGATGCGCAGGCGGCCGAAGCCGGGGCTCACGCGCAGCGTCAGCGGCTGCACGGTGCAGCAGTCCTGGCGCAGCCGCAGCGCCAGGGCCGCACCATCGAAGCCCAGGCTCCAGTGCAGTCGGCCTGGCAGTGCCGACGCATCGCGGCTGCCGGGCCCACCCGTCAGCACCAGCACCGCGCTGCCCTGCCAGACGGTGCCGCGGGCATCGGCCAGCAACAGGCGTTCGCCGCTGCCGCGTGTCACGGCGCCGGCCAGCCAGGCCGCCGGCGGCAGCGCCACCAGGGCCACGAGGCCGCCGATCGCGGCGCCGATGAAGGCGTGGCGCAGCTTCATCGCGGCGCGCCCTCGAGCACCAGCTCGAGCGAGCCGTCGAAGCCTTCGCCACTGCGCTGCAGCGCCGCCGCCACCGGCCGCGCCCGCGCACCGGCTCGCGCCTCGGCCATCCAGTCGCGCAGCGCGCTGGGGGCGATGCCGGTGAAGCGCACCACGACCCGGTCGCCTTGCAGCGAGAACTGCGCCCGCGGGCCGAGGCGCTCGGTGGCGGCCTTCAGCGCCGCCTGCGCCTGTTCGGGCGGCACGGGCGCCGTGCTCCGCAGCGCCTGCGCCTCGCCGGCCAGGCGTTGCATGGTCTGCAGTTCGGCCTCGAGGCGGTCGATCTGTGCCGGCGCCCGCTGCATCGTGCGCCAGGCCGGCTGCACCGCCACCAGCCACAGCAGCGCCAGGCCCACGATCACGGCCGCGGCAGCCACCAGCCGGCGTTCGCGCGGGGCCAGGCCGCGCCAGGCCTCGGCGGCGCGGCGGCGCCACTCGGCCGCGGTCGATGGCGACGAACTGGGGCGGGCCTGCAAGCGCTCGTGCATCACCGGCTCCCGCCCCGCGTGGGCGACGGCGGCACTAGGCTGACCTGGCCGCTGGCGAACTCGGCCACGTGGCCACCCGCGCGCAGGCGCTGCTGGAACTGCTGGAACTGCGGCTCGCCCCAGCCGGGCACGGCCAGCGTCAGCCGGCCGGGCTCGAAGCGCACCGAGCTGGCCGGGCCGACACCATCGGGCCAGCTGGCCGCGGCGGCCGCGAGCAGGGCCTCGAAGTCGGAGGCGCCGACACGCCCAGCGCGGCCGCGGAGCAACTCGGTCTCGCGCTGCATCTGCAGCGGCGCGTCAAGCACCACGCGCACGCCGGGGTGGGCTTCGCGCAGCAGGCTGTCCATGCGCGCCTTGCGCTCGGCGATCTGCTGGCGCTGCTGCCAGGCGTGGGCGTTGAGCCCCACCAGCTGCACCGCCACCAGCGCCGCCAGGCCCCAGCGCACGGGCCGCCAGGCCGGGCTGCCGAGCAGTCGCCAGCCTTCGCGCAGCGCGCGGGTGCCGCGGTGGCGTGGCACGAGATCGAACTGCCGCAGGTCGCTGCCGGTGGCCGCGGCGGCGAGCAGGGCCTCGGCCTCGGCCTGCGCCGGCACCGGAGCGCCGAGCCAGCGTTCGGCGGCGGCGGCGGCGGCAGGCGTGGCGCTCCAGCGCGTGCCGGCGGCGTCGCCCACCAGCATGCGCGCCAGGCTGCCGCCCAAGGGCAGGTCGACGGCGCCCTCGGGCCCGGCCAGGCTCAGGCGCAGGGTGTCGGTGTCGTCGCTGCCCTCGCCCGCGCTGCCACCGTGGAAGCGGCCCAGGCGCGCCTGCCCCTCGGCCAAGGGCTCGGCGGCGGCCACGATGCGGTCGATGGGCAGGCTGCCGGCGTCGGGCGATTCCAGCGCCGCCAGCGCGGCGGCGAGCCGGGTATGGTCGGTGGCGGCCACCCAGCCGGCGCGCCCGGGCGCGGCACCGGCGGCCAGCGCCAGGTGCAGCGCCTCGGCATCGTCGAGGAGGGCTTCCTCGAGCACGCCAGCCAGCGCCGCGCGCAGGCGCGGCGCCGGGGCCTTGGGGATGTCGATGCGGTGCCAGGCGACGTCGGCGGCCGCCAGCACCAGCACACGCTGCGCGGCGCGCGGCAGCAAGGCGGCGGCGGCCTGGCCCGACTGGCTCACCTGGCGGCCGTCGTCGCTGAGCACGAAGGCCCATTCGGCCGGCAGCGCGGCTGCGGCACCGGCACGGCCGGCGCCGTCGTCGGCTGTGCCGGCGCGGCCACCCAGGCGCTCACGGGCGGGCAGTTGAACGACGAGCAAGGACATGCGGTGGCGAGAGCAGGCGGACGAGGTACAGCGGGCTATTGTGGCCGCCGGCCATGGCACTCAGGAGGCGGGCATCGCAAAGCTGCGTTTCTCGCGCTGCAGCACGTCGACGCGGCCGTCGCGGCGCATCAGCAGCGAGCGCTCCTCGAGCACGCGCTCCTCCAGGCGCAGTCGGCCGGCGACCAGAAACATCTGGCTGGCCACCGACAGCCGCTGCGGATCGGCCTTCACCCCCGGCGGCAACAAGGGCTCGAGCTCGGCCAGCGAGCGGAACGGCTGGCGCTGGCGCTGCTGCACGATGCGCTCGGCGCCGCCCAGGTCGAGCTGCGGCACCACCGCGGCCAGCACCACGCGCGAGGCGGTGTTGACGTTGACGGGAGTCGGCAGTGGCAGCAGGTCGGCATGCGGCGCCAAGCGCGCCAGCGTGGCGCCGTCGATGCCGAACCAGGCGAGCTCGTCCCAGCGCAGCGGCCGCAGCGCCTGGCTCGGCACGCCCGATGCCGGCTGCCCCGGGGCCCGCAGCGCCGAGCCCTTCAGCGCCTCCACCAGGCGCGGCGCGGCATCGGCGGGGGCGCCAACCAGCACCACGAGTCGCCCCAGCGCTTCGAGCATGCCGGCATCGACCTGCCCGGCGCCGTCGACCAGGCCGCGCAGGTTCAGGCGCGACTGCGCGTCTTCGATGGCGCCGGAGATGAAGGCCTCGGGGCCGCTGTCGGCGTTGTTGTCGCGGTCGGCGGCCAGGAAAGACGACAACCGGGCCTCCGCCAACGGCTGCGCCCAGGGCTCGTCGAGCGAGTCCACTGGCGTGCCGCCGCGGCGTGCGCTGCGTTCGTCTTCGCGCAGGATCAGGCGCGCCCAGTCGAGCGCGCCACTCAGAATCCAGCCGCTCTGCGCCCGTGCGCGCTCGGCGGCCTCGATGGCCACGGCGCGCTCCTGCTGCCACACCATGCCCGCGGCGGCCGCGGTGACGAGCGCGACCACGATCATCGCCAGCAGCAGCGCCACGCCGCGCTGTGCCTTCCGGGCGAGCCGGTGCTGCCTCATGAGCCCGCCGGCCCGAGGGCGACGTCGCGCGTGAGCGCGCCGCCGGGCAGCGTGACGACGATGCGCACGGCCCCGGGCAGCTGCTCGCGCGCCACCGGCAACAACCTCGGCCCCGGCGCCGGCGCGCTGGCGCCGCTGGCCGGCGGCGTGGGCGGTGCTGCAGCCACCGGCAAGCCCGGTGCGACGCCCAGGTTGCCGGTGCTCTGGGCATTGGCCCAGTTGCCGTCGAAAAAGAAGTACACCTGCCAGCTTGCCGCACCCTCGGCCAGCAGCACCTGCCCGGGCTCGGTGCCCAGCAGCTGCAGCGCCGCCAGCCAGCCCTGCTGCAGCGCCTCGGCCTGCGTGAAGGCGGGCGAGGCCCAGCGCTGCCAGCGGCCCTCGCGCACGGCCCAGACGACGACGACGATGCCCGGCTCGCTGCGGCGCGTCAGGCGCACGCTCAGGCCGTCGAACTGCAGCGGCGGCACGAGGCCGGTGTCGACCACCGCCTGCAGGTCCTGCTCCCACTGCGTCAGCACGGTGGCCAGGCGGCCGGCGCGGTCGACGGCGCCGCGGCTGGCCTCGCGCGCCTTCAGCACCGACTCCAGGCCCTGCCAGGCCATCGCCGAGAGGATGGCCATCGCGAAAATCGCCACCAGCACTTCGACCAGCGTGAAGCCGCGTGTGAAGCGGCGGCGGTTGGCGCGTGCGTTCATTGGCGTGCCAGCACGGTGGACAGCGTCACCAGCGTCTGGCCGGCTTCATTGGCGACCTCGGCGTCGACACGCCGAAAGCTCGGGTTCGGCGTCGGCCGCGTGCGCAGCGTGCCGCGGTAGCTGCGGCCGAGTTGCTCGCAGCTGAAGTCGCTGTCGCCCACGCCAGGGAAGGCGCGGCGCAGGCGCAGCTCGGTCAGCTGGTTGTCGGCGCACCACTGCGCGGCCACCACGTCCTCGAGCCGGCGGGCGTTGTCGGTGAGCGCATCAGCGGCGCGCAGCCCGGCGGCCAGCGCCAGCGCCACGACGGCCAGCGCCACCAGCACCTCGATCAGCGTGAAGCCGGCGGCGGCGCGCAGCGGGCGCGTCACAGCGCGGCGTCCGGCACGACCACACCAAAGGGCGCGAGGCCGTCGCTCACCAGCTCGAGCCGGTGCGCGCCCAGCTGCAGCCGCACACGCTGCGGCGGCAAGATGGCCTCGGGTCCGAGCACCAGCTGCGGCGCTCCCACCACTTCGGCCACCGTGCGCGCATCCAGCCAACGCGTGGGCAGCGGCAGCGAGCGTGGCAAGCCGATGAAGCGGAACTGCAGCGGCTGTCCGGCGCTGTCGGTGGCGGGGTCGTCGGCGCGGCGCGGCAGCCAGACCACCGGCACGCCCGACACCCGCGACTCGGCCCGCGCGGCCTCGATCAGCGCCGCCAGGCGCTCGGCCTCGGTCTCGAGCCGGCTGCGGTCGCTGTCGGGCAGCGCCATGGCCACCAGGCCCAGGCCCACGGCCACCACGGCCAGCACGATGAGCAGCTCCACCAGCGTGAAGCCGCGGGTGCGGCCGCGCAAACGGCGGCCGCTGGCGGCGCGGCTACTGCCAGTTGCCGATGTCGGCATCCTTGCCCTCGCCACCGGCCGCGCCGTCGGCGCCGAAGCTGAAGACGTCGATCTCGCCACGCACGCCCGGGCTCAGAAACTGGTACGGGCGACCCCAGGGATCGGCCGGCAGCTTGTCGAGGTAGGGCTTCCAGTTCGGCGGCACCACGCCGGCCGTGGGCCGCGCCACCAGGGCGCCAAGGCCCTGCTCGGTGCTCGGGTAGCGCTGGTTGTCGAGCCGGTAGCGCTTGAGCGCCTGCACCAGCGTGTTGATGTCGGTGCGGGCGGCGGTGCCGCGGGCGTCGTCGAGGCTCGAGAACAGGTTGGGCACGATCAGCGCGCCCAGCACGCCGATGATGACCAGCACCACCAGCAGCTCGATCAGCGTGAAACCGCGCACCCGCCCGCGCCGCAGCGCGATCGTGGGGCGGCCTGCGGCGGCGGCACCGCGGATCGACGGACGGGCAGGCAGGGCGATCAACATGGAGGGAGGGCGCGGCAAGGCGTCGGCACAGGAGGCGGCGCATGATAATCGGCGCATGTCGGCACGATTGATGACGCTGGTGGTTTGGGCCCTCGCCGCGGCAGCTGCCGTGGCCTGGGGCCTGAAGCTGTTCGTCAATCCAACGCCCGTGCCGGCGGGCGCGCAGGTGGCCGACACGACACCAGTGCTGCAGGCCGATCTGACCCGCCTGCTCGGCGCCGACCCCGCGCTGCCCGCGGCGGCGGCCGAAGAGGCCGCGCCGCCGCCGGATGCCCGCTTCAAGCTGCTCGGCGTGGTCGCGCCGCGCCAGGCGGCTGCCACAGGCCGCGGCCCTCGCGAGGGTGTGGCGCTGATCGCCATCGACGGCCAGACGCCGCGCGCCTACCGCGTGGGTGCACGGGTCGACGGCGACACCGTGCTGCAGTCCGTGCACGCCCGCGGTGCCGAGCTCGGGCCGCGCGGCGGGCCGGCGCGGGTGGCACTCGAACTGCCGCCGCCGGCGCCTGCCGCCACCGGCTCCTTGCCCGGCCTGGACGTCGAGGCCGCACCGGCCGTGCGCATGCCAGCGCCGGTGCCGCCGTTCGCCAGGCCCGGCGGCGTCCGCCAGCCCGGCAACCCCAATCTGCCAGACCCGCCGTCGGCACCGGCGCAGCCGGACGGCATGCCGCAGCGCGGGCAGAGCCCGAATGCCACCTTGATGTGAGGTTTGCGGGCCGGCCGCGCGGGGCGGCGCAGGCCGTGTCGGCCTGGTGATTCGCCGGCCGTTTGGCCTAATACAGCGCCGGCCCGAAGTGCGACGACAGGGGCTCGGGCTCCTGCTCGATGAAGGGCTCGGCCAGGCCGCCCTGCAGCGAGGGGTCGGCGTCTTCGCCATCGGCCAGCTCGGTGAGCAGGGCCGCGGCGCTGTTCAGCAGCGGCCAGGCCAGCGTGGAGCCTGTGCCGTCGGTGCTTTCCATGCCCAGCTCAAGCAGCGCCGAGGCGCGAAACAGGCTCAGCGCCTGGTCGAGGCCGCGGTGGCTGTGGCTGCGGCAGAACACGCAGTAGTCGGTGACCGGCTGCGCGATGCGCGAGGCCACCATCAGCGCCGCGCAAGCCGGCGCGCCGTCGATGATGAGCAGGTGGCGCTTGCCGGCCGCCATCAGGATGACCCCCACCATCACCGCAATCTCGAAGCCGCCGAACGCGGCGAGCACGTCGATTGGCTCAGTCGCCGCGCGGTGCCTCGCCTTCGCCTGGGTGAGCAGCTTCATCCGGTGCGCCAGACGGTCCGCCTCCATCTGCGGCCCCGAGACGACGAGGTCGCGCAGGGAACTTTTCGTCAGGCGCGACAGCACCAGCGCTGCACTTTCGTGCGATCCCACACCGACGCCGGCCAGCACCGTGACGTTGCCGCGGAGCTTGTTGCCGATCTCCATACCTGCGCGCATGCCGGCGTGGGCCTGCTCGACCGTCATGGCCAGCGCGGAGCGCGTGTTGCGTGTGCCGTGGGCGATCTTGCGCATCAGCAGCCGGTCGTCTGGCGGCAGGCTGTGCGCCATGCCGCAGTCGACCACCGTGACCGCCATGTTCTGGGCACGGGCGAACACGGAGAGCGGCAGCTGGTTCGCGAGGACCAGCCGCACCGTTTCGTGGGTGGGGCGCGCAGCGGGGTCGCAGACGCCGTCGACCGCCAAGCCATGGTCGGACGCGAACACCAGCAGCTGCGGCTCGCGCAGCACCGGCCTCAGCGTGTTCTGCATCAGGCCCAGGCGGATGGCCAGTGGCTCGAGCTCGCCGAGGCTGCCGCCCATCTCTTTGCGGCGCGAGAGCCTCTCGCGCAGCGCTTTTTCGAGCCGGGGACTCGAGGTGGGGGTGACGAGGGAGCGGCTGCCGGCCATGAGCTTGGAGTTTAGTGAGGCGCCGCTCAGCGCAGAAACAAGCCGTAGACGGGATTGCGGGTCTCTTCCGAATACGGGTAAGCCAGCGTCCTCAAGAAGCCGTCGAATGCGGTCTCGTCACCCGCCGGCACCTGAATGCCCACCAGGATGCGGCCATAGTCGGCCCCTTGGTTGCGGTAGTGGAACAGGCTGATGTTCCAGCCCGGGTGCATGGCCTCCAGGAAGCGCATCAGCGCCCCCGGCCGCTCAGGGAACTGGAAGCGGAACAGCCGCTCGTGGCGCGCCAGCTCGCTGCGGCCGCCGACCATGTGGCGCACATGCTCCTTGGCGAGCTCGTCGTCGGTGAGGTCCACCGTGGCGAAGCCCTGCTTCTGGAATTGCCGCGCAATGCGCCCGGCCTCGTCGCGCTTGTGGATGGCCAGGCCGACGAAGACATGCGCCACGCGCTCGTCGGAGATGCGGTAGTTGAACTCCGTCACCGCGCGCGGGCCCACCAGGGCGCAGAAGCGGCGGAACGAGCCGCGCTCCTCGGGGATGGTGACGGCGAACAAGGCCTCGCGCTGCTCGCCGAATTCGGCGCGCTCGGCGACGAAGCGCAGGCGGTCGAAGTTCATGTTCGCGCCGCAGGTGATGGCCACGAAGCTGCGACCGCGGCACTTCTCGCGCTCGACATAGGCCTTGATGGCGGCCACACCCAGGGCGCCGGCGGGCTCGAGGATGCTGCGCGTGTCCTGGAACACGTCCTTGATGGCGGCGCAGACCTGGTCGGTGTCGACAGTGACGATCTCGTCGACCAGCGCGCGCGCCACGCGGAAGGTCTCGACGCCGACCTGCTTGACCGCCGTGCCGTCGGAGAAAAGGCCCACGTCGGCCAGCAGCACGCGCCGGCCCTTGGCCAGCGACTGACGCATGGCGTCGGAGTCGGTGGTCTGCACGCCGATCACGCGCACCTCGGGGCGCACGGCCTTGATGTAGGCCGCGATGCCGGCGATCAGGCCGCCGCCGCCGATGGCCACGAAAACCGCGTCGAGCGGGCCCTGGTGCTGGCGCAGGATCTCCATCGCCACCGTGCCCTGGCCGGCGATCACGTCGGGGTCGTCGAAGGGGTGCACAAAGGTCAGGCCGCCTTCGGCCTGCAGCGCCAGCGCGTGCTGGTAGGCGTCGGTGTAGCTGTCGCCGTGCAGCACGACTTCGCCGCCGAGCGCCTGCACGGCGTCGATCTTCAGCCGCGGCGTCGTCACCGGCATCACGATGACGGCACGGCAGCCCATGCGCCGCGCCGACAGCGCCACGCCCTGCGCGTGGTTGCCGGCCGAGGCGCAGATGACACCGGCCGCACGCTGCGCAGGCGTGAGATGCGCCATCTTGTTGTACGCGCCGCGCAGCTTGAAGCTGAAAACCGGCTGCTGGTCTTCGCGCTTGAGCAGCACGGTGTTGGCCAGGCGCCGCGACAGGCTCTTCGCGGGCTCCAGCGCCGTCTCGCGGGCGACGTCGTAGACGCGGGCGGTGAGGATGCGCTGCAGGTACTCGAAAGCCACGCGCTTCTGCCGCGATGTGAGCAGGGGGGCGCTGGCCGGGGTCGTGGCTTCCGGGGTGGCCTCGACGGCGGCTAAGGAGCGGTGGCGGCCAGCAGGCATCAAGGCTTCCAAGGGGTCCACGAAGGGGCCGGAATCATAGGCTAGCCTCCCGCGCGGCCGCGCTGCTGGCGCGGCACAGAAAAAAGGCCCGGAGCCTCGCGGCTCCGGGCCGAATCCACCAATGAGGAGGTGGAGGAGACAACCGGTTGAGACCGTCTGCAGGGCCGCTGGCGGCGCCGTCGACGACTCATTGAAAGGCAGTCTATCACCGCGATGCTGCAGTGCAATATGCTCTCGGCATTGGATTTCTAGTGGCCGGACTCCAAACTCGACGCCCGAGGAAAACACACACCATGGAATGCACCATCCACTGGACCCCAAGCACCGGAATGGGGTTCGTCGCCGAAACAGGCAGCGGCCACCTCATCACCATGGACGGCGCCCCTGACGGCGGCGGCCGCAACTTGGCGCCGCGCCCGATGGAAACCGTGCTCGCCGGCACTGGCGGCTGCACCGCCTACGACGTGGTGCTGATCCTCAAGCGCGGCCGCCACGACGTGACCGGCTGCCAGGTGAAGCTGACGAGCGAACGGGCTGCCACCGAGCCGAAGGTGTTCACGAAGATCCACATGCACTTCGTCGTCCAGGGCCGCGGCGTGCCGCCCGGGGCCGTGGAGCGCGCCATCGCGCTGTCGCACGAGCGCTACTGCTCGGCCAGCATCATGCTGGGCAAGACCGCCGAGATCACGACCAGCTTCGAACTCGTCGACGAGGCCCGGGCCGGCGCGGGCTGAGCCTCCACTAGCCGTTCGGGCTGAGCCTCCATCAGCCGTTCGGGCTGAGCCTGTCGAAGCCCTACACCCGGTGCGCGACGGTGGTCATCACCT
>JAIYDH010000265.1 GCA_027487585.1 Rubrivivax sp. | reverse complement strand
CCTTCTTGCCGATCACGACGCCAGGCCGTGCCGAGAAGATCGTGATGCGGGCGTTCTTGGCCGGACGCTCGATGAGGATGCGCGAGACCGCGGCGCTCTTCAGCTTGGTCTTGAGGTAGTCGCGGACCTTCAGGTCCTCGGCCAGCATCGTCGCGAAGTTGGCCTTGGTGGCGAACCACCGGCTCTGCCAGGCGCGCGTGACGGCCAGGCGGAAACCGGTCGGGTGGATCTTCTGTCCCATGAATCAGTTCCCCACGGTCACGTAGATGTGGCAGGTGCCCTTGCTGATGCGTGCACCCCGGCCCTTTGCACGGGCCGAGAAACGCTTCAGCACGGTGCCCTGCTCGACGTAGATGGTCTTGATGCGCAGCTCGTCGATGTCGGCACCGTCGTTGTGCTCGGCGTTGGCCACGGCGGAATCGACCGCCTTCTTGATGATGCCGGCGGCCTTCTTCTGCGTGAACGACAGGATGTTCAGCGCCTGGTCGACCTTCTTGCCGCGGATCATGTCGGCCACCAGGCGGCCCTTGTCGGCCGACAGGCGCACGCCACGAACGATGGCCTTGGTTTCGGTTGCCATGGTCGGCTCCTTACTTCTTGGCCTTCTTGTCCGCGGGGTGACCCTTGAACAAGCGGGTGAGGGCGAATTCGCCGAGCTTGTGGCCGACCATCTGGTCGGTCACGTACACCGGAACGTGCTGCTTGCCGTTGTGCACGGCCACCGTCAGGCCGATGAACTCGGGCAGGATGGTGCTGCGGCGCGACCAGGTCTTGATCGGCTTCTTGTCCTTGATGGCGGCGGCCTTCTCGACCTTGGCCAGCAGGTGGTGGTCCACGAAGGGACCCTTCTTGAGCGAACGGGTCATGGCTTACGACCTCACTTCTTGCGACGCGAGACGATCATCGTCTGCGTGCGCTTGTTGTTCCGCGTGCGGTAGCCCTTGGTCAGCGTGTTCCACGGCGACACCTGGGGTTGCGCCTCGCCGGTGCGGCCTTCGCCGCCGCCGTGCGGGTGGTCGACCGGGTTCATCGCAACACCGCGGACGGTCGGGCGGATGCCCTTCCAGCGGATGGCACCGGCCTTGCCGTACTGGCGCAGGCTGTGCTCCTCGTTGCTGACTTCGCCGATCGTGGCGCGGCAGTCGATGTGGATCTTGCGGACCTCACCCGAGCGCAGCCGCACCTGGGCGTAGATGCCTTCGCGCGCCATCAGCGTGACGCTGGTGCCGGCCGAACGTGCGATCTGCGCGCCCTTGCCCGGCAGCATCTCCACGCAGTGGATGATCGAACCCACCGGGATGTTGCGGATCGGCAGCGTGTTGCCGGCCTTGATCGGCGCCTCGGCGCCGCTCAGCAGCGTGGCACCGGCTTCGACACCGCGCGGGGCGATGACGTAGCGGCGCTCGCCGTCGGCGTAGCACAGCAGCGCGATGTGGGCGGTGCGGTTGGGGTCGTACTCGATCCGCTCGACCTTCGCCGGAATGCCGTCCTTGTTGCGCAGGAAGTCGACGACGCGGTAATGGTGCTTGTGGCCACCACCCTTGTGACGCATCGTGATGTGGCCGTTGTTATTGCGGCCGGACTTCTGCATCTGCGGCTCGAGCAGCGAGGTCTCGGGCTCACCCTTGTGCAGGTGCTTGTGCACCACCTTCACCACGGCACGGCGGCCGGGCGATGTGGGCTTGACTTTGACGATGGCCATTACGCGGCCTCCCCGGAGAAGTTGAGCTCCTGGCCCGGCTTCAGCGACACGTACGCCTTCTTGACGTGGTCGCGGCGGCCGATGGTGCGGCCGAAGCGCTTGACCTTGCCCTTTTGCACGGCCGTGCTGACCGAGGCCACTTCGACCTTGAACATCAGCTCGACGGCGGCCTTGATCTCGGGCTTGGTGGCGTCGCGCAGCACCTTGAACAGCACCTGGTTCTGCTTCTCGCCCAGGCGCGTGGCCTTCTCCGAAATGATCGGGGCAACGAGAACCTGAGCCAGGCGGCCTTCGGCGAACTTGCGCTCGGTGGGGGTGGGATTGATGCGGCTCATGCGAACATCTCCTTGAGCTGCTCGATCGCGCCCTTGGTCACCAGCACCTTCTTGTAGAAGACCAGCGACAGCGGATCGGCGTAACGCGGCTCGACCACCATCACGTTGGGCAGGTTGCGGCAGGCCAGCGCGACGTTGTCGTCGATCTGGTCGGCGATCACGAGCACCGAGTTCTTGTTGTCCGTGCCCAGGCCCATGGCCTTGAACTTGGCGGCCAGCAGCTTGGTCTTGGGGGCTTCGAGGCTGATGCCGTCGACGACCGCCAGACGACCGTCGCGCGCGAGCTGCGACAGGATGCTGGCCATGCCGGCGCGGTACATCTTCTTGTTGACCTTCTGCGAGAAGTTCTCGTCAGGCCGGTTCGGGAAGATGCGACCACCGCCCCGCCACAGCGGCGAGCTCGTCATGCCGGCGCGGGCGCGGCCCGTGCCCTTCTGGCGGAACGGCTTCTTGGTGGAGTGCTTCACTTCGCCGCGGTCGAGCTGGGCACGGGTGCCCTGGCGCGCGTTGGCCTGGAAGGCGACGACGACCTGGTGGACGAGCGCCTCGTTGTAGTCGCGCGCGAACACGGTGTCCGGTGCGTCGACCTTCGAGGTGGCTTGGCCCTGGTCATTCAGGAGTTCGAGTTGCATGCTCAGGCTCCCTTCTTCACGCGGGCCTTGACGGCCGGGCGCACGACCACGTGGCCGTTCTTGTGGCCCGGCACGGCGCCACGAACCATCAGCAGCGAACGCGCTTCGTCGACACGGACGATGTCGAGGTTCTGCACGCTGACGGTCTCGTCGCCCATGTGGCCGGTCATCTTCTTGCCCGGGAACACGCGGCCCGGATCCTGCGCCATCGAGATCGAGCCCGGCACGTTGTGCGAACGGCTGTTGCCGTGCGACGCGCGCTGCGAACTGAAGTTGTGGCGCTTGATGGTGCCGGCGAAGCCCTTGCCCAGCGAGGTGCCCTGCACGTCGACCTTCTGGCCGGCGGCGAACAGGGTCGCGGGAATCACGGCGCCAGTCTTGTGCTGACCCGCGACTTCGGCGGTGACACGGAATTCCTTCAGCACCGTGCCGGCTTCGACACCGGCCTTGGCCAGGTGCCCGGCTTCGGGCTTGCTGACCCGACTCGCCTTGCGCGAGCCGAACGCGACCTGAAGCGCGTTGTAGCCGTCGGTGGCGGCGGTCTTGACCTGCGTGACGCGGTTGTTGGACACGTCGAGCACCGTCACGGGGATGGCGTCGCCATCGTCCGTGAAGATGCGCATCATGCCCACCTTGCGGCCCAGCAAGCCGAGCTGTTCGCTCATGCTCATGCGTTTCTCCAGCGCTGAACGATGCCAGCGCCTTGTTCACGATCCCGACATCGATTGGTCGGGGCGGTAGCCACGACCAATCTCGAAAGACTGGTCGGGGCGGATAGTCAGGAGGGTCGCCAAAGCGCCCGCCTTGTTTGGGTTCTTCCCGGCCGAAGCCGGAAAAGCCCGCGATATTACTGCAACTTGATCTCGACGTCCACGCCGGCCGGCAGATCGAGCTTCATCAGCGCGTCCACGGTCTTGTCGGTGGGGTCGACGATGTCCATCAGGCGCTGGTGCGTGCGGATCTCGAACTGGTCGCGGCTCGTCTTGTTGACGTGCGGCGAACGCAGGATGTCGAAACGCTGCATGCGCGTCGGCAGGGGCACGGGGCCCTTGACGATGGCGCCCGTGCGCTTGGCGGTGTCGACGATTTCCAGGGCCGACTGGTCGATCAGCTTGTAGTCGAAGGCCTTCAGGCGAATGCGGATCTTCTGCTTGGCGGACATGGCGGATCCTTATTCGATGATCTTGGCCACGACGCCCGAGCCGACGGTGCGGCCGCCTTCACGGATGGCGAAGCGCAGGCCTTCTTCCATCGCGATCGGGGCGATCAGCTTCACGGTGATG
>JAIYDH010000375.1 GCA_027487585.1 Rubrivivax sp. | reverse complement strand
GGCGTGTCGACCACGCTCTGCAGATGCGACACATGGCCCCAGGCCACGTGCAGCCGTTCCACGGCCACGTCGAGCACGGCAGCGAGCGCATCCCAGTCGGGGGGCACGTCGGGTCCGACGGCTTTCTCGAGCGCCGCTTCGGCATCGGCCAAGAGCAGGTCGAGCGCAGGCGTCACATGCTCGGGGCGAATGCGGGCGAAGTCGGGCGATGCGGCGGGGGCCAGCAGCGGGTTGGCGTTCATGTCCATCGTCAAGGGCCTCCTCAGGCCTGGGCCTCAGCGGCCTGCAAGGTGTTGGCCAGCAGCATCGTGATCGTCATCGGCCCCACGCCGCCCGGCACCGGGCTGATGAAGCCCGCGGAGCCGAGGGCCTCGCGCACGGGGCCGAAGTCGACGTCGCCGCAGAGCTTGCCCTGCTCGTCGCGGTTGATGCCGACGTCGATGATGACGCTTCCGGGCTTGACCATGTCGGCGCTGAGAGTGCCCCGGCGGCCGGTGGCCACCACCACGATGTCGGCCTGCCGGGTGTGCAGCGCGATGTCCGGCGTGCCGCTGTGGCACACGGTGACGGTGGCATGGGCCTGCAGCAGCAGCATCGCCATCGGCTTGCCCACGGTGTTGCTGCGGCCGATGACCACCGCATGCTTGCCCCGGATGGGCAGGCCGGTGCTTTCGATCAGCTTCATGCAGCCCCAGGGCGTGGCCGGCCGCAGGCCCGGCAGGCCGGTGAGCAGCTGGCCGGCGCTGTGCACCGAGAAGCCGTCGACGTCCTTCGCCGGCGCGATGGCCTCGATCACCTGCAGCGCATCGAGCTGCGGCGGCAGCGGCATCTGCACCAGGATGCCGTGGATGGCCGGGTCGGCGTTGAGCGCCGCCACGCGCGCCAGCAACTCGGCCTGCGTCATCGTGGCCGGGTACTGCTCGAGCACGGAGTGGAAGCCGCCGTCGGCGCAGGCCTTGACCTTGTTGCGCACGTACACGGCGCTGGCCGCATCGTCGCCGACCAGGATGACGGCAAGCCCGGGCCGGCGGCCTGCGGCGGTGAGTGCGGCAGCGCGCGCCGCGATCTCGCCGCGCAGGTGGTCGGACAGGGCCTTGCCATCGATGAGGGTGGCGCTCATGGACGTTGCTCCGAGGCTTGAACCGAAAAAGGCAGGGGAGAAGAATGCAAAAGGGCCGCTGGTCGCGGCCCCGTGGTCTGGCGGGTGGCGCTCAGGCCTTGCTCTGCGCGCCGAGCGCGATCTTCAGCAGATCGGCCACCGTGTTGGCGTTGAGCTTTTCCATGATGTTGGCGCGGTGCGCCTCGACCGTCTTGATGCTGATGCCCAGGTCGTCGGCGATCTGCTTGTTCAGGCGGCCGGCGACGATGCGCTCGAGCACTTGCGCCTCGCGCGTGGTGAGGCGGCTGAGCAGGGCGTCGCGGCTGGCCTGCTCCTGGTGCTGACTGAAGGCGGTGCGCGCCTGGTCGAGCATGCGCTCCACGAGGCCGAGCAGTTCGTCTTCCTTGAAGGGCTTCTCGATGAAGTCCATCGCGCCCTTCTTCATGGTCGTCACGGCCATGGGCACGTCGCCGTGGCCGGTGATGAAGACGATGGGCAGCGGGCTCTTGCGCTCGAGCAGACGGTCTTGCAGTTCGAGGCCGCTGGCGCCTTCCATGCGGATGTCGGCGATCAGGCAGGCCACTTCGCGGGGGTCGAAGCGGGAGAGGAAGGACTCGGCCGAGTCAAAACACTTGACGCGGTAGTCCTTGCCTTCGAGCAGCCACTGCAGGGAATCGCGGACCGCCTCATCGTCGTCGACGACGTACACGGTGCCTTTCTTCGGGATCAGGCTCATTCGGGGGCTTGTCTCGGCAAGAGGGGTGGCGGGCGGGCTCAGCGGCCGGTCGTCGTGGGGGCGGCCAGGGCGCCGGGCGTGGTGTCTGGCGCACCGGTGGGTGACTCGGCCTTCAGGCCCAGCTCCACGGGGAGCGTGAACGAGAAGCGACAACCGACGATCTGCGTCCCATTGTAGAGGTTCTGGGCCTTCATCCGGCCACGGTGCGACTCGACGATGCTGCGGCACAGGCTCAGGCCGATGCCCAGGCCTTCCTTCTTGGTCGAGAAGAAGGCCTCGTACAGCCGGGCGATGGCCTCGTCCTTGATGCCCGGGCCCATGTCGGTGACGCTGAACTCGATGACGCCGCCTTCTTCGGGCGTGTGCCGCGGCACCACGCGCAGCTCGATGTGGCGGCGGCTGCCGGGCAGTTGCGCGTTGTCGATGGCCTCGGCGGCGTTCTTCAGCAGGTTCATCACCACCTGCTCGATCAGGATGGGATCGACCATCAGGTCGGGCAGGCGCTGCGCCACGTAGGTGTGGATGGCGACGTTGCGCCGCTTGAGCTCGATGCCGGCGAGCTCGACCGCGTCCTCGACGATCTCGCGTGCCTGCGAGGGCTGGCGCTGCGGCTCGCTCTTCTTCACGAAGGCGCGGATGCGGTGGATGATCTGGCCGGCGCGCTCGGCCTGGCGGGCCGTCTTCTGCAGCGCCGCGATCAGGTCGTCCTGGCTGATGGACTCGGCCTTCACGCGCGAGACCATGCCGTTGCAGTAGTTGGTGATGGCCGTGAGCGGCTGGTTGAGCTCGTGCGCCACCGAACTGGCCATCTCGCCCATGGTCATCAGGCGGCTCGTGACCTGCGCCTTCTCGGCCTGCGCGGCGGCCTGCTCCTCGGCACGGCGGCGTGCGGTCACGTCGGTGGCGATCAGCATCTGCGCCAGGCGGCCGTCGGTCCACTGCAGGTAGCGCGCGCGCACGTCGAACCACTTGCCCAGGGGGTCGATGTACACCTCGCGCGGGCTGGCGCCGCCGGTGAGCTCCTGCGTCGGCATGCCGGCGAGGTTGTCGACCTCCTCGTCGCCATCGACCTCGAAGCTGGCGCTGGCGGCGTTGCCGGCCATCACGTGGTGGCCGCGTGCGTCGCCGCCGAACCAGAGGCGGTAGCTGCGGTTGGTGAACAGGAGCTCGCCTTGCTGGACCGACAGCACGCTGACACTGGCATCGAGCCCTTCGAGCACGGTGGTGAAGCGCTCGTGGCTGGCCGAAAGCTGGTCGCGGATGCGCTTGCTCTCGGTGATGTTGGTCATGCTGGTCATCCAGCCGGTCTGCTGGCCCTTGGGGTCGATCAACGGGCTGACGTACATGCGCGCGTCGAACACCGTGCTGTCCTTGCGCATGACCTTCAGCTCGATGCCAGCACTCGGGCTGCGGCCCTGCAACTCGAGCTGCAGCAGGCGCATGTGCTCGTCGTGGCGGTCGGGCAGCCAGTACGGGAACGGCGGCAGCCGGCCCACCAGCTCGGCCGGCGCGAAGCCGGTCATCTGGCTGAAGGCGGCGTTGACGTAGGTGATGCGGCCTTCCAT
>JAIYDH010000235.1 GCA_027487585.1 Rubrivivax sp. | reverse complement strand
CCAACAGCCCGGTGACGAACAGGCGCAGCAGATGGCGCGGGGCGCGTCTCATGCGCACGGGCCGCGCGGCACGGCGAGGCGGGTGCTCAAACGACCTTCAGGTGCTCGGTGCCGGCGGCGAGATCGGTGTTGCGCGCACGCGCGCTCTGCAGCTTGATCTGCAGGCGCAGGTCGTTCACCGAGTCGGCGTTGCGCAGCGCGTCTTCGTAGGTGACGTGCTTGTTCTCGTAGAGATCGAACAGGCTCTGGTCGAAGGTCTGCATGCCGAGCTCGCGGCTGCGCTTCATCAGCTCCTTGATCTCGGCGATCTCGCCCTTGAAGATGAGGTCGCCGATCAGCGGCGTGTTCAGCATGATCTCCACCGCCGCCACCCGGCCGCGGCCGGCCTCGCGCGGCAGCAGGCGCTGGCTGACCATGGCCTTCAGGTTGAGCGACAGGTCCATCAGCAGCTGCTGACGCCGCTCTTCGGGGAAGAAGTTGATGATGCGGTCCAGCGCCTGGTTGGCGCTGTTGGCGTGCAGCGTGGCCAGGCACAGGTGGCCGGTCTCGGCAAAGGCCACGGCGTGCTCCATGGTCTCGCGGTCGCGGATCTCGCCCATCAGGATGACGTCGGGCGCCTGGCGCAGCGTGTTCTTCAGCGCCGCTTCCCAGCTTTCGGTGTCGATGCCGAGCTCGCGTTGCGTGATGATGCAGTTCTTGTGCGCGTGCACGAACTCCACCGGGTCCTCGACGGTGATGATGTGGCCGTAGCTGTGTTCGTTGCGGTGGTCGACGATGGCCGCCAGCGAGGTGCTCTTGCCCGAGCCGGTGGCGCCGACGAAGATCACCAGGCCGCGCTTGGTCATCGCCACCTCGCGCAGCACCTCGGGCAGCTTCAGGCCCTCGATGGTCGGCAGCGTCTGCGGGATCGTGCGCAGCACGAGGCCGACATGGCCCATCTGCATGAAGGCGTTGACGCGGAAGCGCCCCACGCCGGCCGGCGAGATCGCGAAGTTGCACTCCTTGGTGCGCTCGAACTCGGCCGCCTGCTTGTCGTTCATCACGGCGCGGGCGAGTGCCAGCGTGTGCTGGCCGGTCAGCGGCTGCGGGCTGACCTTGGTGACCTTGCCGTCGACCTTGATGGCCGGCGGGAAGTCGGCCGTCAGGAACAGGTCCGAGCCGGTGCGGGTGACCATCAGCCGCAGCAGATCATTGACGAACTTCGATGCCTGATCGCGTTCCATGATGAGTCCTAACCCGGGAAGTTTTCGGGGATCTTGGCTTTGGCACGCGCTTCGGCCGGGCTGATGAGGTTGCGGCGCACGAGGTCGGCCAGATTCTGGTCCAGCGTCTGCATCCCCAGGTTCTGGCCGGTCTGGATGGAGCTGTACATCTGGGCGATCTTGTTCTCGCGGATCAGGTTCTTGATCGCGCTGGTGCCGAGCATGATCTCGTGCGCCGCCACGCGGCCGGAGCCGTCCTTCAGCTTGCACAGCGTCTGCGAGATCACGGCCACGAGCGATTCGGAGAGCATCGCGCGCACCATCTCCTTCTCGGCCGCCGGGAACACGTCGACGACGCGGTCGATGGTCTTGGCGGCGCTGCTGGTGTGCAGCGTGCCGAACACGAGGTGACCGGTCTCCGAAGCCGTGAGCGCCAGGCGGATGGTTTCCAGGTCGCGCAGCTCACCCACGAGGATGGCGTCGGGGTCTTCGCGCAGCGCGCTGCGCAGCGCATTGTTGAAGCTCAGCGTGTGCGGGCCAACCTCGCGCTGGTTGACCAGGCACTTCTTGCTGTCGTGCACGAACTCGATCGGGTCTTCGACCGTGAGCACGTGGCCGTACTCGTTTTCGTTGAGGTGGTTCACCATGGCGGCCAGCGTCGTGCTCTTGCCGCTGCCGGTGGGGCCGGTGACGAGCACCAGGCCGCGCGGCTTGAGCGCCAGCTCGGCAAAGACCCTGGGCGTGCCCAGCTGCTCGAGCGTGAGGATCTTGCTCGGGATGGTGCGGAACACCGCGCCAGCGCCGCGGTTCTGGTTGAAGGCGTTGACGCGGAAGCGCGCCAGGCCCTGGATCTCGAACGAGAAGTCGCACTCCAGCGTGTCCTCGTAGTGCTTGCGCTGCGAGTCGTTCATGATGTCGTAGACCATGGCGTGCACCGCCTTGTGGTCCAGGGGCTCGACATTGATGCGGCGCACGTCGCCGTGCACGCGAATCATCGGTGGCAGGCCAGCCGAGAGATGCAGGTCGGAGGCCTTGTTCTTGACGGAAAAAGCCAGCAGCTGAGTGATGTCCATGGGGGTGGCGGCGGGGCCGCTTAAGCTCGCTGCATTATGGAGACCATCGGAATCGGCCTGCAAGGCCGCCTTCTTGAGGTACGACACCGCATCGCGGCCACCTGTGCCGCAGCCGGGCGCGAACCCGGTAGTGTGTCGCTGCTGGCCGTGTCCAAGACTTTCGGCCCCGATTCGGTGCGCGAGGCCCATGCCGCCGGCCAGATGGCGTTCGGCGAGAACTATGTCCAGGAAGCGCTGGCCAAGATCGCGGCGCTGGCCGACTTGCGCGCGCAACTGCAGTGGCACTTCATCGGGCCCTTGCAGAGCAACAAGACACGCCCGGTGGCCGAGGCCTTCGACTGGGTGCACTCGGTCGACCGGCTGAAGATCGCCGAACGCCTGGCCGCGCAACGCCCGGCCGGGCTGCCGCCGCTGAACATCTGTCTGCAGGTCAACGTCAGCGGCGAGGCCAGCAAGGGCGGTGTGGCGCCGGCGGAGCTGCCTGCCCTGGCGGCGGCGGTGGCGGCGTTGGCGCCGGGGCAGCTGCGCCTTCGTGGTTTGATGAGCATTCCCGAGCCCACCGACGACGCGCGCCAGCAGCGCGCTGCCCACCGCCAGTTGCGCGAGCTGCTCCAGGCGCTGCGCCAGCAGGGCCTGGAGCTCGACACCTTGTCGATGGGCATGAGCGCCGATCTGGAGGCGGCCATTGCCGAAGGCAGCACGATCGTGCGCATCGGTACGGCGATCTTCGGCGCGCGTTGAAGCGCGCGATATACCAACAGTTACATCGCCGGGCTCCCGAACTCCTTCAGCCCGAGAGACTAGCTTCGGGGACGGCACAGATCCGGAGCGATCGCGTGCGGGGTAGCGAGCCCTGAACTGACGGCGCGCTCAAGTCAGGCTGCGGGTCTGCCGAAAAGCAGACGACCATGCCCGAGAGCACGCCCACGCGCCCATGAGCCCATCCGTGGGCGAGTCCACCCCAAGTCCTTGGCGCCGCCTGCATGCGGCGTTGATGCCCGACTACAACCGGGCGGCGGCAGCGTACTGGTGGATCGTCGTGCTCGGTGGCGGCGCCGTGCTGCTGGGCTCGCTGTGGTCGATTGCGACGCAGGGCCCGGCCGTCTGGCTGTACGCGGCCATCGGCACGGCGATCGCGATGGTCGCCGGCACGTTTCCGGTGCGCATTCCGGGCTTCAAGCTCAGTTTCGCCTCGGGAGAGATCTTCATCTTCCTGCTGCTGCTGCTGCACGGGCCCGCGGCCGCGGTGGTGGCGGCGGCCGGCGAAGGTTTTTGGGGCTCGTACCGCACCAGCAAGCGATGGACGAGCCGGCTGGCCAGCCCGGCCGTGGCGGCCCTGGCGATGGCCGCGGCGGGCCATGCGCTGCAGGCCTTGCTGGCCTGGGCGCCCGGCTCGGCGCCGCTGCTCATCGTCGGCATGATGGCCAGTGCCCTGGGCTACTTCGTCATCAGCGCACAGCTCGTCACGGCCGTGGGCCGGCTCAAGCGCAAGGAGAGCCTGCTCACGCTGGCGGTGTTCGACAGCTTCGGCTGGGCCGGCATCGCCTTCGCCGGCAGCGCCGCGCTGGCGGCCCTGCTGTACCTCGTGTACCTGCAGTCGGGCATCGGCGTGCTGGCAGTGATGGTGCCGATCCTCGGCATGCTGCTGGCGACGCTGCACTACCTCTTTCGTCAGCAAGAGGCCGCCGAGGCGGCGCGCGCCGCCAGTGCCGAAGCCGTCGAGCGCGAACGCGAGCTTGCGGCGCGCCACGTGCGCGAACTCGAGGCCAGCGAGCGCCGCTTCCACAGCGCCTTCACGCACGCCAGCATCGGCATGGCGCTGCTGGCCTTCGACGGCCGCATCCTGCAGGCCAACGAGGCGCTGCAGGCGCTCGTCGGGCAGCCGCGTGACGAGCTCATCGGCGCGGCGTTCCAGGGTCTGGCCCACGACGCCGACCGCGTGGCACTCGAGGAGCGCCTGGGCCTGGTCAACGATCGCGAGTTCGAGGGCTTCGCGCTCGAGCTGCGCTGCCGCCACCGCGAAGGCCACGCCGTGTGGGTGTCCACGCACTGCAGCTTCTTCAGCGAACCCGGCTCCAGCGCGCCCTGCCTGATCCTGCAGGTGCAGGACATCACGGCGCGCCGCCGCGCCGAGGAAGACTTGCACCACCTGGCGTTCCATGACAGCCTGACGGGCCTGCCGAACCGCCGCCGCTTCCACGAGCTGCTGGGCCATGTCGTCGCCGCCCATGCCTCGGCGGTGGCGGCCGATGCCCGGCGGGCCGCGCGCGACGGTTATGCGGTCATGTTTCTGGACTTCGACCGCTTCAAGCTCATCAACGACAGCCTGGGCCACGACGCCGGCGACGCCTTTCTGGTGCAGGTGGCGCGGCGCATCGTCGAGCACCTGCGCCCGCACGACGTGGTGGCGCGCCTGGGCGGCGACGAGTTTGGCGTGCTCGTGCGCCATGTCGACGAGGAGCGCACGGTCGTCATGCTGGCCGAGCGGCTGATGGAGGCATTGAAGCGCCCCTTCGTGGTGGCGAAAACCGAGTTGATGACCAGCGCCAGCATCGGCATCACCTTCAGTGCACTGGGCTACACCACGGCCGAGGCGGTGTTGCGCGATGCCGACACCGCCATGTACAAGGCCAAGGGCGCTGGCAAGGCGCGCTATGCGCTCTTCGATACCAGCCTGCACACCGAAGTGGCTGACAGACTGCGGCTCGAGGGCGAGCTCCGCCATGCCATTGACGACGGCCGGCTGTCGGTGGCCTACCAGCCGGTGTACGAGCTGCCACGGGCGACCGCTGCAAGGCCCGGAGGGGCGTCCGAGCTGTTCGTGCCCCGCCTGGCGGGCTTCGAGGCGCTGGTGCGCTGGAACCATCCGCGGGACGGCATCATCGCGCCCGGCCGCTTCCTGCCCATCGCCGAGGAAGCCGGGCTGATGGTGCGCGTGACCGACTTCGTGCTGCACTGCGCCTGCCGCCAGCTCAAGGCCTGGCAAAAGGCCTCGCCGACGCACGCGGCGCTGACCATGAACGTCAACGTCTCGGGCCAGGACATCGCCCACCCGGCGCTGGTGGCACGCGTGTCGCAAGCGCTGGTGGAGTCGGGCGTGGCGCCGCAGCATCTGTGCATCGAGCTGACCGAGAACATCCTGATGTCGCGCGTGGAAGGCGCGCTCGGCACGCTGACCGATCTCAAGAAGCTGGGTGTGCTGCTGGCCATCGACGACTTCGGCACGGGCTACTCGTCGCTGTCGCACCTGTCGACGCTGCCGCTGGACTGCCTGAAGATCGACCGCAGCTTCGTGGCGCGCCTGGACGGTGGCAACGCCGAAGAGGCCGTGGTGCGTTCGATCGTGCTGCTGGGCAGCAGCCTGGGCAAGGCCGTGGTGGCCGAAGGCATCGAGACCGAAGCGCAGTTGCACCGCCTGCGTCGCATGGGCTGCCGCTATGGCCAGGGCTACCTCTTTGGCCAGCCGACAACGCCGCAGCAAGTGTCCGCGGTGCTCGCGGGCGACCCGGCGACATCGGCGTTGCATCCAGCCACGCTGCCCATGCCTTGGGCCAGCCCGACGCTTCACTGAACACCGCCCCGGAGCAAGGCCCTGAAGCGGCGCAGGCGGCACGGTCACGCTCAGCGTGCTGGCGCTGCAGGTCGACGCCGTGCCGGCTCAGCGGCGGGCCTGGTTCATCACCGCCATCCCAGCCACCGCGAGCAGGCCGCCGAGCAGCAGCGAGGGCTCCAACGCCTCGCCCAGCAGCAAAGTCGACGTGGCGACGCCGAACACCGGCACCAGGCTGATGTACGCGGCGGCCCCGCCGGCGCCGAGTGCGGCCACGCCGTCGAAGTACCAGGCATAGGCCAGCACCGTGGCGCCGGCGGCCATGAACAGCATCGCCACCCATACCAGCGGCGGCGCGGCCAGCGGCGTGGCCATCTGTGCGGGGCCTTCCACCAGCAGCGCGGCGGCAAACAGCAGCAGCGTGCCCGAGGCGGCGGTGGTGCTGATGGTGGTGAGCGTGTCGATGCCGGCCAGAAGCCGCCGCCCCATCAGCGTGTAGACCACCCAGCAGGCCACACAGCCCAGCAGCATCAGCTCGCCCACGCCCAGGGCGCCGGCGAACAGGCGCCAGGGCTCGCCCCGGGTCAGCACGATGCTCGCGCCCAGCACCGCCAGCGCCATGCCGATGCCGATGCGCGCGTTGAGCTTCTCGCGGAAGAGCCAGGCCGCGATCAGCGTCGTGAACACCGGGTTCACGGTGACGATCAGCGCGGCGCGGCTGGCCGGCACCTGCTGCAGGCCCAGCATGAAGAAGGCGGTGTAGCCGAACACGCCCACGGCGCCGGCCGCCGCGAGCCCCAGCACCTGCCGGCGCGACAAAGCCTGCAGTGGCGCCAGGCCCCGCCTGGCCAGGCGCCACCACAGCGCAAACAGCAGCATGGCGACAGCAAAGCGCCAGGCCCCGCCTGTCAGAGGCGGCAAGGCTTGCGCCAGCACGCGCCCGGCGGGCCAGGAGGCCCCCCAGAGCGCGGCCATGCCGATGAGCTTGAGGTGCACGCCGGCCGAGCCGGCGCGCTGCGGCGCAGACAGCGGATTCAGCGGATCAGCAGCACCGGCGTGCCGCACTGCGCCAGCACCTTGGTGGCGACTGAGCCGAGCACCAGGTTGCTCAGCGAGCCGTGGCCGTGCGAGCCCATGATGACGAGGTCGAACTTGCCCTTGGTGGCGGTGTCGGAGATGGTCTCGGCCGCGTGCCCGACCTTGCCCACGTAATCGGCCTTGATGCCTTGCTTGGAGAAGAAGCTGCGGATGGGCTTGAAGACCTTCTCGGCGCTTTCGTCGTAGTAGCCCTTCAGCGTGGCCTTGTCGATCACGGCCGCGGCGCGCGGCGGCACCGCGGGCACGGCGCTGATCACGGTG
>JAIYDH010000228.1 GCA_027487585.1 Rubrivivax sp. | reverse complement strand
GATGCCGGCGCGCGTGGCCAGGCGGAAGCCGTTCTGCAGCAGCTTGTCGGCGAAGACCACCGTCTCCTTCAGGCCGCACTTGCGGAAGCTGACGTTGATGAGCTTGGAGATTTCCTTCTTCTTCAGCGCCTTGTTGATGTTGGCGAACGGCAGACCCTTGGGCAGGATCTCGCTGAGCAGCGCGCGGCCCACGGTGGTGTCGACGAGCTTGGTCTCGGGCAGGAATTCACCCGAGGCCTTGTCCTTGACCCACTCGGTCATGCGCACCGCGATGCGGGCGGTGATCTCGACCACGCTGTTGTCCAGCGCGCGCTGCAGTTCCAGCAGGTCGCTGAAGATCATGCCTTCGCCGCGGCCGTTGATGCGCTCGCGGGTGGCGTAGTAAAGGCCCAGCACCACGTCCTGGCTCGGCACGATGGACGGCTCGCCCGAGGCCGGGAACAGCACGTTGTTGGAGGCCAGCATCAGCGTGCGGGCTTCCATCTGCGCCTCGATGGACAGCGGCACGTGCACGGCCATCTGGTCGCCGTCGAAGTCGGCGTTGAAGGCCGAGCACACCAGCGGGTGCAGCTGGATGGCCTTGCCCTCGATCAGCACCGGCTCGAAGGCCTGGATGCCCAGGCGGTGCAGCGTGGGCGCGCGGTTCAGCAGGATCGGGTGTTCCTTGATGACTTCTTCAAGGATGTCCCACACCACCGGCGTGCCGCTCTCGACTTCCTTCTTCGCCGCCTTGATGGTGGTGGCGATGCCCATCGCCTCCAGGCGGCTGAAGATGAAGGGCTTGAACAGCTCGATGGCCATCAGCTTGGGCAGGCCGCACTGGTGCAGCTTGAGCGTCGGGCCGACCACGATGACCGAACGGCCCGAGTAGTCGACGCGCTTGCCCAGCAGGTTCTGGCGGAAGCGGCCGCTCTTGCCCTTGATCATGTCGGCCAGGGACTTGAGCGCGCGCTTGTTGGCGCCCGTCATCGCCTTGCCGCGGCGGCCGTTGTCGAGCAGGCTGTCGACGGCCTCCTGCAGCATGCGCTTTTCGTTGCGCACGATGATCTCCGGCGCCTTCAACTCCAGCAGCCGCGCCAGGCGGTTGTTGCGGTTGATGACGCGGCGGTAGAGGTCGTTCAGGTCGCTGGTGGCGAAGCGGCCACCGTCCAGGGGAACCAGCGGGCGCAGGTCCGGCGGCAGCACCGGCAGCACGTCCATCACCATCCAGTTGGGCTTGATGCCGCTCTTCTTGAAGGCCTCGAGCACCTTCAGGCGCTTGGAGTTCTTCTTGATCTTGAGCTCGGAGCCGGTCATGTCGTTGCGGATCTTGTCGATCTCCGCATCGATGTCCATTTCCTCGAGCAGCTTCTTGATGCCCTCGGCGCCCATCAGCGCGACGAACTCGTCACCGAACTCGACACGCTTGGCCTCGAAATCGTCCTCGGTCATGATGCTGAACTTCTTCAGCGGCGTCATGCCCGGGTCGACGACGACGTACGCCTCGAAGTACAGCACGCGCTCGATGTCGCGCAGCGTCATGTCGAGCACCAGGCCCAGACGCGACGGCAGCGACTTCAGGAACCAGATGTGCGCGCAAGGCGCGGCCAGGTCGATGTGACCCATGCGGTCGCGCCGCACCTTGGTCTGCGTGACCTCGACGCCGCACTTCTCGCAGATCACGCCACGATGCTTCAGGCGCTTGTACTTGCCGCACAGGCACTCGTAGTCCTTGATCGGACCGAAGATCTTGGCGCAGAACAGGCCGTCACGCTCGGGCTTGAAGGTGCGGTAGTTGATGGTCTCGGGCTTCTTCACCTCGCCGAACGACCAGCTCCGGATCTTCTCCGGGGACGCAAGGCCGATCTTGATGGCATCGAAATGCTCATCAGGGGTGAATTGCTTGAAAAGGTCGAGGAGTCCCTTCATGGTGTTTCCTTTGTCCTTCTTTAGTTGCGTTCGAGTTCGATGTCGATGCCGAGCGAGCGGATTTCCTTCACCAGCACGTTGAAGGATTCCGGCATGCCCGCCTCGATGGCGTGTTCACCCTTGACGATCGACTCATAGACCTTGGTGCGGCCGTTCACGTCGTCGGACTTCACCGTCAGCATCTCCTGCAGGATGTAGCTGGCGCCGTAGGCTTCGAGCGCCCAGACTTCCATCTCGCCGAAGCGCTGGCCGCCGAACTGCGCCTTGCCGCCCAGCGGCTGCTGGGTCACCAGGCTGTACGGGCCGGTGGAGCGCGCGTGCATCTTGTCGTCGACCAGGTGGTGCAGCTTGAGCACGTGCATGTAGCCCACGGTCACCGGGCGCTCGAAAGCCTCGCCCGTGCGGCCGTCGCTCAGGATGGCCTGGGTGCGGGTGTCGGTGAGACCCTTGCGCACGCGCAGTTCATCCGGGTACGCCAGCTTCAGCATCGCGCGGATTTCCTGCTCGGCCGCGCCGTCGAACACGGGCGTGGCGAAGGGCACGCCGTGCTGCAGGTTGTGCGCCATCTCGATGACCTGGTCGTCCGACAGGTCCTCGATGTGCTCCATCTTGCCGCCGCTCTTGTTGTAGAGCTCGTCGAAGAACTTGCGCAGCTCGGCCACGCGGGCCTGGCCTTGCAGCATGTCGCCGATGCGCTGGCCGATGCCCTTGCCGGCCCAGCCCAGGTGCACCTCGAGCACCTGACCCACGTTCATGCGCGAAGGCACGCCCAGCGGGTTGAGCACGATGTCGCACGGCGTGCCGTCGGCCATGTAGGGCATGTCTTCGACCGCGACGATCTTCGACACCACGCCCTTGTTGCCGTGGCGGCCGGCCATCTTGTCGCCAGGCTGCAGGCGGCGCTTTACAGCCAGGTAGACCTTCACCATCTTCAGCACGCCGGCGGGCAGCTCGTCGCCCTGCGTCAGCTTCTTGCGCTTCTCTTCGAACGCGAGGTCGAAGCTGTGGCGCGTCTGCTCGTTGGCGTTCTTGATGCTCTCGAGCTGGTTGGCCACTTCGTCGTCGGCCGGGCGGATGTCGAACCAGTGGTACTTGTCGACGCTGGCCAGGTAGTCCTTGGTGATCGTCGTGCCCTTGGCGATCTTGTTCGGGCCGCCGTTGGCGGGCTTGCCCGTCAGCAGCTTCTCGATCCGGTCGAAGGCGTCGGCCTCGACGATGCGCAGCTGGTCGTTCAGGTCGAGGCGGAAGCGCTTGAGCTCGTCGTCGATGATCTGCTGAGCACGCTTGTCGCGCTGGATGCCTTCACGCGTGTAGACCTGCACGTCGATGACGGTGCCCATCGTGCCCTGGTCGACGCGCAGGCTGGTGTCCTTCACGTCGGACGCCTTCTCGCCGAAGATGGCACGCAGCAGCTTCTCTTCCGGCGTCAGCGTGGTCTCGCCCTTGGGCGTGACCTTGCCCACCAGCACGTCGCCGGGGCTGACCTCGGCGCCGATGTAGACGATGCCGCTCTCATCGAGGCGAGCCAGTTGCTGCTCGCTCAGGTTCGGGATGTCGCGCGTGATTTCCTCGGAACCCAGCTTGGTGTCGCGGGCCATCACCACCAGTTCCTCGATGTGGATCGAGGTGTAGCGGTCTTCGGCGACGACACGTTCGCTGATGAGGATCGAGTCCTCGAAGTTGTAGCCGTTCCAGGGCATGAAGGCCACGAGCATGTTCTGGCCGAGCGCGAGCTCGCCCAGGTCGGTGCTGGCGCCGTCGGCCACCACGTCACCCTTGGCCAGCTTGTCGCCGCGCTTGACGATGGGCCGCTGGTGGATGTTGGTGTCCTGGTTGGAACGCTGGTACTTGATGAGGTTGTAGATGTCGACGCCGACCTCGCCCGCCACCGTCTCCGCGTCGTTGACGCGGATCACGATGCGGTTGGTGTCGACGTAGTCCACCACGCCACCACGGCGTGCGGTGACCACGGTGCCCGAGTCGACAGCGGCCACGCGCTCCACGCCCGTGCCCACCAGGGCCTTTTCGGGGCGCAGCGTCGGCACGGCCTGGCGCTGCATGTTGGCGCCCATCAGTGCGCGGTTGGCGTCGTCGTGCTCCAGGAAGGGCACGAGCGAGGCAGCCACCGAGACGATCTGCGCCGGCGCGACGTCCATGTACTGCACACGCTCGGGGCTCAGCAGCACCGACTCGCCCTTCTCACGGGCGCTCACCAGCTCGTCGACCAGCTTGCCGTCCTTGTCGAGGCCGGCGTTGGCCTGCGCGATGACGTACTTGCCTTCTTCGATGGCCGAGAGGTAGTCGATCTGGTTCGTGACCTTGCCGTCCTGCACGCGGCGGTACGGGGTCTCGAGGAAGCCGTACTCGTTGAGCTGCGCGAACAGCGCCAGCGAGTTGATCAGGCCGATGTTCGGGCCTTCCGGCGTTTCGATCGGGCAGACACGGCCGTAGTGCGTGGGGTGCACGTCGCGGACTTCGAAGCCCGCACGCTCGCGCGTCAGGCCGCCTGGGCCGAGGGCCGAGACGCGCCGCTTGTGCGTGATCTCGCTCAGCGGGTTCGTCTGGTCCATGAACTGGCTGAGCTGGCTCGCGCCGAAGAACTCCTTCAGCGCCGCAGAGATCGGCTTGGAGTTGATCAGGTCGTGCGGCATCAGGGCTTCGGTCTCGGCCTGGCCCAGACGCTCCTTCACGGCCTTCTCGATGCGCGCCAGGCCGCTGCGGTACTGGTTTTCGGCCAGCTCGCCCACGCAGCGCACACGGCGGTTGCCGAGGTGGTCGATGTCGTCGACGTCGCCGTTGCCGTTGCGCAGATCCACGAGGATCTTCACGACGTCGAGGATGTCGTCGTTGGACAGCGTCATCGCGCCTTCGGGCGTGTCACGGCCCACGCGCGCGTTGAACTTCATGCGGCCGACGCGGCTCAGGTCATACGTGTCGGCGCTGTAGAAGAGGCGGTGGAACAGGGCTTCCACGGCGTCTTCGGTCGGCGGCTCGCCGGGGCGCATCATGCGGTAGATGGCCACGCGGGCGGCCAGCTGGTCGGCCGTCTCGTCCGAGGCCAGCGTCTGGCTGATGTAGGCGCCCTGGTTCAGCTCGTTCGTGAAGATGCAGGGGATCTCCTTGATCCCGGCCGCACGCAGCTTTTTCAGCAGGCCGTCGGTGAGCTCTTCGTTGGCCTTGGCGACGATCTCGCCGGTGTCGCCGTCGACCACGTTCTTGGCCAGCACACGGCCCACGAGGAAGTCTTCGGGCACGCTGACCCACTTGGTCTCGGCCTGCTCGAGCGTGCGCACGTGGCGCGCGGTGATGCGCTTGTCCTTCTCGACGACGACGTTGCCGTTCTTGTCGGTCAGGTCGAAGCGGGCGACTTCGCCCTTCAGGCGCTCGGGCACGAACTCCATCTGCGCGCCCGAGTCCATCAGGCGGAAGTTGTCGTTCAGGAAGAAGTGCGCCAGGATCGATTCGGGGTTCAGGCCGATCGCCTTGAGCAGGATCGACACCGGCATCTTGCGGCGGCGGTCGACGCGGAAGTACAGGATGTCCTTCGGGTCGAACTCGAAGTCCAGCCACGAGCCGCGGTACGGGATGATCCGTGCGCTGAACAGCAGCTTGCCCGAGCTGTGCGTCTTGCCCTTGTCGTGCTCGAAGAACACGCCGGGGCTGCGGTGCAGCTGCGACACGATGACACGCTCGGTGCCGTTGACGATGAAGGAGCCGTAGTCCGTCATGAGCGGCACTTCGCCCATGTAGACCTCTTGCTCCTTGATCTCCTTGACCGCCTTCGCCGGGTGCGATTCACGGTCGTAGATGATCATCTGCAGCTTGGCGCGCACGGCGGCGGCGTAGGTCAGGCCGCGCTGCTGGCACTCGCGCACATCGAACGCCGGGCGCGCGATGTTGTATTCGATGAACTTCATCTCCACGAAGCCGTTGTGGCTCGTGATGGGGAACGCGGAGACGAACGCGGCTTGCAGCCCCTCGGGCTTGCGCTTCTGCGGAGGCACGTCCTTCTGCAGGAAGGCGACGTAGCTGTCGCTCTGCATCGTGAGCAGGTAAGGCACCTTGAGCACGCTCTCGCGCTTGCCGAAGCTTTTGCGAATGCGCTTGCGCTCGGTGTAGGTGTAGGGGGTTGCTTGCGCCATTGAACTCTCCGTGTCGAGACACACCACCGGGCCCGGGCAGCATGTCGTCGGCGACTGGCGACTCGAACGTTGCGTTCGAGGTCTGGTGGCAGGCCACTACCTGCCGCTGGCGGACAACCCCGGCATTGCACCGGGGCCCGACCAAACCCGTTCTCTGCAGTCGATTCAGAGAACACTGAACAGGGCCCCCAGGCTGTGGTGCCGGCTGCGCCGGCATCCTCGCCACCCCCCGAGGGGGCTCTGCCAGCGGCCCGGCGAAGCCGGTTCCGCGGCAGGGTCTTGGCCCTGTTCGCTGCTCTCTTGCAGCGAAGGGCGGGGCCTCTTGCGAGGCACCGCCCTCGTCAATCACTTCATCTCGGCCTTGGCGCCGGCTTCGACCAGCTTCTTGACGGCGGCTTCGGCATCGGCCTTGGCCACGGCTTCCTTGACGGCCTTCGGGGCGCCGTCGACCAGGTCCTTGGCTTCCTTGAGGCCCAGGCCGGTGAGTTCGCGAACCGCCTTGATGACGCCGACCTTGTTGGCGCCGACTTCCAGCAGCATGACGTTGAACTCGGTCTTCTCTTCCACCGGGGCGGCGGCGGCGCCACCACCACCGGCGGCCGGGGCAGCCATGGCGGCGGCGGACACGCCGAACTTCTCTTCGATGGCCTTGACCAGGTCATTGAGTTCCATGACGGTCATGCTGTCCATCGCGGCCAGGAAAGCGTCTTTATCGAATGCCATTTGTGTTACCTGTGAATCGTTGAATGGTTGAATAGTTCAGAAGAATCGAAGCGTTGGGGCGATCGGTCGTCGATCAGGCCGCCGGTGCTTCGGCGACGGCTTCGGCGCCGCTACCCTTCTTCTCGGCCACGGCGGCAATGACGCCGGCCATGCGCTGGATCGGCGACTTCAGCAAGCCGGCCACCTGGGCGATCAGCACTTCGCGGCTCGGGATGGATGCCAGGGCTTTCACCCCGTCGGCATTCAGTGCCTTGCCGGCGTACGCGCCGCCTTTGATGACCAGCTTGTCGTTGGTCTTGGCGAAGTCGGAAATGACTTTCGCCGCAGCCACCGGATCCTGGGAAAAACCGTAGATCAGCGGACCGACCATGGCACCGGAGGCCACCTCGAACGGGGTGCCGGCGACGGCGCGACGGGCCAGGGTGTTCTTCAGCACGTGAAGGTACACACCCTTGGACCGCGCATCGACGCGCAGCTTGTTCAGGCTTTCCACGGTGAGGCCACGGTACTCGGCCAACGCCAACGTCTGCGAACGTGCGGCCTGCGCCGACACATCCGTGACCACGGCTGCCTTCTCGTTGCGATTGAGACTCAAGGTCTGCTCCTCACACAAAACGTGAAGCTCGGGTGCTGCCACCCTTGCCCCACACCGGTTTCAGCAGCCATCCGTTCACAGGTACTCGAATCATCTTCAAGCCTCTTCACGGCGGGACCGCCATCTGCGCTGGACATTAAGAAGTGCTCTTGCGCGACGCGCTCGAACCCTTCACCAGCGGTCTTGGATGACCCGCAGCCTTGGGAGCTGCGGCCCACCACTCGTTGCCGGCCGGCGCGCCTAGATCAGCGCGCCGGCCGGGTTGTTCACTTCCGTTCAGCTCGCGGCCTGGGCGGCGATGGACTGGGTGTCCACGCGAACGCCCACGCCCATCGTCGACGACACCGCCACCTTGCGCAGGTAGATGCCCTTGCTGCTGGCCGGCTTGGCCTTGTTCAGCGCTTCGATCAGGGCGCGCAGGTTGCTCGTCAGCTTGTCGGCTTCGAAGCTGCGGCGGCCGATCGTGCCGTGCACGATGCCGGCCTTGTCGACGCGGAACTGCACCTGGCCGGCCTTGGCGTTGCGCACGGCCTGCGCCACGTCGGGCGTGACGGTGCCGACCTTCGGGTTCGGCATCAGGCCGCGCGGGCCGAGGATCTGACCCAGCGTGCCGACCACGCGCATCGTGTCGGGCGACGCGATCACGACGTCGAAGTTCATGTTGCCGGCCTTGATCTCGGCGGCCAGGTCGTCCATGCCGACGATGTCGGCGCCAGCGGCCTTGGCTTCTTCGGCCTTGGCGCCTTGGGCGAACACGGCCACGCGCTTGGTCTTGCCGGTGCCGGCGGGCATGACGACGGCGCCACGAACGACCTGGTCGCTCTTCTTGGCGTCGATGCCCAGTTGCACGGCCACGTCGATGGATTCATCGAACTTGGCGGTGGCGCATTCCTTGACGATGGCCAGGGCCTGCTCGAGCGGGTACAGCCTGTTGCTGTCGACCTTGCCCTGCAGGGCCTTGGCCTTCTTGGTGATCTTGGTCATGGCGTCAGACTCCTTCGACGATCAGGCCGATGGAACGGGCCGAGCCCGCGATGATCTTCACGGCGCCGTCGAGGTCGGCCGCGTTGAGGTCCTTCATCTTGATCTTGGCGATCTCTTCGAGCTGCTCGCGCGTGACCTTGCCGACCTTGTCGAGGTGCGCCTTGCCCGAGCCCTTGTCGATCTTGGCGGCCTTCTTCAGCAGCGCCGTCGCCGGGGGCGACTTGATGATGAAGGTGAAGCTCTTGTCAGCGAACGCCGTGATCACCACCGGCAGCTTCATGCCGATCTCGAAGCCCTGCTGCGTCTGGGCGTTGAACGCCTTGCAGAACTCCATGATGTTCAGGCCACGCTGACCGAGCGCGGGGCCGATGGGCGGCGAGGGGTTCGCCTTGCCCGCCGGGACTTGCAGCTTGATGAAGCCGACGATCTTCTTTGCCATGAATGGCTCCTATACCGAGTGCAAACGCCGCGTCGGGACCATCCCGTTGCAGCTCCTCGTCCGTTGAAAAATCAGACCTTTTCGACCTGTGCGAAGTCGAGCTCCACACCGGTGGCGCGGCCGAAGATCGTGACGCTGACCTTGACCTTGCTCTTTTCGTAGTTGACCTCTTCGACCGCTCCGTTGAAGTCGGTGAAGGGGCCTTCCTTGACGCGCACCAGCTCGCCCACGGTCCATTCGACCTTGGGCTTGGGCTTGTCCACGCCTTCCTGCATCTGGTTGACGATCTTCGCCACCTCGGCATCAGAAATCGGGGCCGGGCGGTTCTTCGCGCCGCCGATGAAACCGGTGACCTTGCTGGTGTGCTTCACCAGGTGCCAGGTGTCGTCGGCCATCTCCATCTCGACCAGCACGTAGCCGGGGTAGATGCGGCGCTCGGTGACGCTCTTCTTGCCGTTCTTCAGCTCGACCACTTCTTCGGTGGGCACGAGCACGCGGCCGAACTTGTCCTGCATGCCGGCGCGGTCGATGCGCTCGCGCAGGTTGCGCTCGACGGCCTTCTCCATGCCGGAGTAGGCGTGCACGATGTACCAGCGCTTGTTGCTGGGCGGAGCAACAGTCGCGGCGGCGGGGGCTTCCTGGGGATCGGTCATCGTCGTCATTTCCGAATGTCTGGCGCCTGAGGATCAGTTGCGCCAGCGCAGGATCAAGTCATAGAGGATCCATTCCAGCGTCTTGTCGGTCAGCCACAGGAACAGCGCCATCACGAACACGAAGGCGAACACGTAGCCCGTCATCTGCATCGCTTCCTTGCGCGTGGGCCAGACGACCTTCTTGGTCTCGCGCACGGAATCGCGGCTGAAGCCGATGAGCTGCTTGCCGCTCTCGGAGGTGAAGAACAGCGCCACTGCGGCCGCCAGAAGCAGCAGCAGCGCACCCACGCGCACCCACAGGCTTTGCTGGCCGAGGGTGTAGAACGCGCCAATCGAGCCGATCAGCAGCAGGGCTGCGCCGGCCAGCTTGGCTTTGTCAGCGCCCGTGGAGACGGTTTCGACTTCGGGTTGGGTGGACATGAACGGTTCTCTTCAGCGGCTGCGCGTGGTGTGTTGACGCGGTGTCTTCCGCGCTTGCTTCATCAGGCGCAAAACCCGCAAGGTGCAAACCTTGCGGGTTGGCGGCCCTGGAACAGCTTCCAGTGGCTCGGTTTCAGGTGGCAGGGGCGGAGGGAATCGAACCCCCGACCTTCGGTTTTGGAAACCGGCGCTCTACCAATTGAGCTACACCCCTGCGGAAATCGACGGATCCTTATTCGATGATCTTGGCCACGACGCCCGAGCCGACGGTGCGGCCGCCTTCACGGATGGCGAAGCGCAGGCCTTCTTCCATCGCGATCGGGGCGATCAGCTTCACGGTGATG
>JAIYDH010000383.1 GCA_027487585.1 Rubrivivax sp. | reverse complement strand
GCCAGCCCCAACCCGCGCGGCTGTGCCGTGCTCGACACGCGCAAGACGCTGCCCGGCCTGCGCCAGGCGCAGAAGTACGCGGTGCGCGTCGGCGGCGGCCAGAACCAGCGCCTGGCGCTGTGGCACGGCATCCTGATCAAGGAGAACCACATCGCCGCCGCCGGGGGCATCGCGCCCGCGCTGCAGGCCGCAGCGGCGCTCGGCAGCGGCGTGCCGGTGCAGATCGAGGTCGAGTCGCTCGACGAGCTTCAGCAGGCGCTGGCCAGCGGCGCCACCAGCGTGCTGCTCGACGACTTCACGCTGGCGCAGATGCGCGAGGCCGTGGCGCTGACCGCCGGCCGAGCGCTGCTCGAGGTGTCGGGCGGGGTCGATCTGGCGCAGATCCGCGACATCGCCGCCACCGGCGTGGACCGCATCTCGGTGGGCAAGCTGACCAAGGACGTGCAGGCCGTCGACCTGTCGCTGCGCGTGCTGGCCTGAACGCCCGGTTCAGTCGCCGTACAGCGCGGCGGCTTGCTGCAGCCGCTGCTTGACGGTCTGCACCAGCGACGCCGGGCTCACCACCCTCACCTGCTCGCCCTGGCGCAGCACGTCCATCGCCAGCTCGGTGGCATCCACGTAGGGCAGGCGCAGCTCGTAGCCGCCGTCGTCGAGCCAGCGGCCTTGCTGTTGCGGGTGCCACTCCTCGCGGCTGGCCCAGCGCGCGGCGGTGGCGTCGAAGTGCAGCGTGGCCCACTGCCGCCGGCCACCGGCGTAGATGCCGTAGCCGGTGTCCATCTCGGCCTGCACCTGGGCCAGGGGCAGCTCTTGCGCGGGCGTGTCCAGCGTCTCGGCGGCCTCGATGGCGTCGAGCGCAAAGCGGCGCAGGCCCTCGGTGCGGTGGCACCAGGCGTCGAGGTACCAGGTGTTGCGGTAGTGCACCAGGCGCTGCGGCGAGACATCGCGCTCGCCCACCTGGCCGCGCCCGCGCGTCAGGTAGCGCAAATGCAGCCGCTGGCGTTGCAGCAGCGCCGAGGCCACGCGCTCGAAGAAGCGGCTCGGCACGGGCCGACGCCAGGTGGTGACGACGCGGATGCGCGCCGACAGCAGCTCGGCCGCCTGGCGGCCGTCGCCATGCCCGAGCAGCTGGCGGATGCGGTCGAGCAGGGGCTGCAGGTGGCGGCTGAGCATGCCGTCGCTGTCGAGGCTGGCCAGCAGCTGCTGCGCCGTGAGCAGCGAATACAGCTCGGCCTCGCTGAACCACAGCCCGGGCAGCTCGTGCCGGGTGCCGAGCTGTGGTGTGGTGGCAAAGCGGTAGCCGTTGGCGTCGCGGTCGTATTCGATGGGCGCGCCCATGCGGCTGCGCAGGTACTCGAGGTCGCGCTTGAGCGTGGCGCGCGAGACCTCGAGCTCGTCGAGCAAGGTCTGGAAGCTCACGCTGCCGCGGGCGCGGATCAGCGCCTCGATGCGGTACAGCCGCTCGGTGTTGCGGGCCATGCCAGCAGCGGCGCGCGCCGAATCAGCTCAGGCCGATGATGCGGCCGTCGTCGTCGAGGTCGATGCGCTCGGCCGCCGGTACCTTGGGCAGGCCGGGCATGGTCATGATGTCACCGCAGACCATCACCACGAAGCCGGCGCCGGCCGCCAGCCGCACCTCGCGCAGCTCGACGATGTGGCCGCTGGGCGCGCCGCGCAGCGTGGGGTCGGTGGAGAAGCTGTATTGCGTCTTGGCTACGCACACGGGCAGCTGGCCGTGGCCGGCGTCCTGCAGGGCCTGCACCTGGCGCTTCACGGCCGCCGGGGCGCTGATGTCGGCGGCGCCATAGGTGCGGGTGGCCACGGCGCGCAGCTTCTCCCACAGCGGCTGTTCGTCGCCATAGGCAAAGCGCAGCGTCGACGGCTGCTCGCACAGGCGCACCACCTCGTGCGCGAGCGCGGCGGCACCGGCGCCGCCTTCGGCCCAGTGGCGCGCGCTGTGCACCGGCACGCCGCTGGCGCCGATGCGCTCGCGCAGCAGCGCGTGCTCGGCTTCGGTGTCGGTCTTGAAGTGGTTAATCGACACCACCACCGGCAGCCCGAAGACCTCGCGCAGGTTGTGCAGGTGGCGCTCGATGTTGGCCAGGCCCTTGCCGAGTGCCTCGAGGTTCTCGCGGCCCAGGTCGGCCAGCTCGACGCCGCCGTGGAACTTGAGCGCGCGCACCGTGGCCACCACCACCGCGCAGGCCGGGCGCAAGCCGGTGACGCGGCACTTGATGTCGATGAACTTCTCGGCGCCCAGGTCGGCGCCGAAGCCGGCCTCGGTGACCACGTAATCCGCCAGCCGCAAGGCCGTGCGCGTGGCCAGCACCGAATTGCAGCCGTGCGCGATGTTGGCAAACGGCCCGCCGTGCAGCAGCGCGAGGTTGTTCTCCAGCGTCTGCACGAGGTTGGGCGCCAGCGCGTCCTTCAGCAGCACGGCCATCGCGCCATGCACCTTGAGGTCGGCCGCCGTTACCGGCTTGCGGCCCCGCGTTTCGGCCACGACGATGCGTGCCAGGCGTTGCTTCAGATCGGCCACCGAGGTGGCCAGGCACAGGATGGCCATCACCTCGGAGGCCACGACGATGTCGAAGCCGTCTTCGCGCACGAAGCCGTTGCCGGGGCCGCCCAGGCCCACGGTGATGTGGCGCAGCGCGCGGTCGTTCATGTCCATCACGCGCTTGAGCGCGATGCGTCGCGTGTCGATGTCGAGCGCGTTGCCGTGGTGGATGTGGTTGTCGAGCGTGGCCGCGAGCAGGTTGTGGGCGGCGGCCACGGCGTGGAAGTCGCCGTTGAAGTGCAGGTTGATGTCCTCCATCGGCACCACCTGCGCCCGGCCACCCCCAGTGGCGCCGCCTTTCAGGCCAAACACTGGCCCGAGCGAGGGCTCGCGCAGCGCGATCAGCGCCTTCTTGCCGATGTGGTTGAGGGCATCGCCCAGGCCCACCGTGGTGGTGGTCTTGCCCTCGCCGGCCGGCGTGGGGCTGATGGCGGTGACGAGGATCAGCTTGCCCTCGGGCCGGCCCTCGAGGCTGTTGACGAAGGGCAGCGACAGCTTGGCCCGGTGGTGGCCAAAGGGCAGCACGTGCTCGGCGGCGATGCCCAGGCGGCTCTGTGCCAGTTCGACCACCGGCTTGAGCGTGGCGCGGCGTGCGATGGCGATGTCGGAGAACGGGTCCTCGGTCACGGGGCTCTGGCTCATGGTCTGGGTCTCCTCGGGCGCGGATTGTGAGGGCGCTGCGGCCGGTGTTTGTGCCCACCGCACTCGCACAATCGGGCCGTGAGCCAGCCCAGCCTGTTCGAGACCGATGGCGTCGCGCCGGCTGGCGCCGTGGCTGCGGCGGCCAGCAGCCCCGCACTGCAGGCACTGGCGGCCCGGCTGCAGCAACGCTGGCCGGGTCTGCTGCACCTGGGCACCTCGTCGTGGCACTTTCCGGGCTGGGCCGGTCAGGTCTGGGACCGCGGCTACCCCGAGGCCCTGCTCTCGCGCGCGGGCCTGCCGGCCTACGCAAGACACCCGCTGCTCAACGCCGTCAGCCTGGACCGCGCCTTCTACCGGCCGCTGGCCGAGGCGGAATACGCCCGGCTGGCGGCGCAGGTGCCCGGCGGCTTCCGCTTCGTCGTGAAGGCCCCTGCCCTGCTGACCGACGCCCAGCGCCGCGACGCTGGCAGCGCCGCCCCGCTGGGCGACAACCCCGGCTTCCTCGACCCCGTGCTGGCGGCCGACACCGTGGCCCTGGCCGCAGCCCGAGGCCTGGGCGCGAAGCTCGGGGTGCTGGTGCTGCAGCTTTCGCCTCTGCCCGCGCGCTGGCTGCGCGATCCGGCCGCACTGCACGCGCGCCTGGGGGACTGCGTGCACGCCCTGCGTCCGCCCCTGGCAGCGCTGGCGCCCGAGGCGCTGCTGGCGCTGGAACTGCGCGACCCCGTCTTGCTCACGCCCGATCTGGCTGACTTGCTGCGTGCCTGCGGCGTGCGCTACACGCTCGGCCTGCACGACCGCATGCCCGCCATAGACGCGCAACTGCCGATGCTGCGCGCCACCTGGCCCGGTGACCTGGTCTGCCGCTGGAACCTGCAGCGCGGCCAGCGCTACGCCGAGGCGCGCGACCGCTGGGCGCCGTTCGACCGGCTGCAGTCGGAAGACGAGCCCACCCGCCAGACACTGGCCCGCGTGATGCGGGCCACGCTGGACGCTGGCCACCGCGTGTTCGTGACGATCAACAACAAGGCCGAAGGCAGCGCACCGGCGTCCGTGGCGGCGCTGGCGGCGGCCTTGCTGCCGCCGATCCCAGGCCCTTGAGTCAGCCCGTGAGTCAGCCCTTGATCACGCCCTGCAGGTAGCTCGCCATCGCGTCGTCCTGGCAGTTCGGGAAGAACAGCGACCGGAACTTCTCGCCAGCGATGGTGGCCTTCAGCAGCTCGGGGACGACGGCTTGCAGCACCGAGAGCATGTCCTTGCACGCGGCCGCCTTCAGTCCCTTCAGGATGCCGCGGTTGCGCGCCATGATGGCCGCGCGCTCCTTCGGGTAGCCCACGCCGCGCCGCACCTCGAACAGCTTGCGGTAGCAGTCCTGCAGGTTCAGCTCGGCAGCCCAGCCAAAGCCCTTGGCGTAGGGCATCGCCAGGCAGGTGCCGTCGTTGATCTGGCCGAAGAGAAAGGCGTCGGTGGAGTCGATGACGAACCCACAGAAAACGCCCGGCATCGAGTTGCAGGCCAGCATCGAGCCCATGCCCGTGCCGCAGCCGGTGATGACGAAGTCGGCGGCCCTCGGGTGGACACCCCTCGTTGCTTCGCCCGGCGCGGCGCCGGCATCGCCATGGGGCCTGGGGATGCCGGCGTGCGGGACCAAGGTCCTGAGTGGCCCAGGTGTCAGACTCTGCAAAGCCCCGCATTCCGCACCGCTGCCACGGGCTCGGAACCCAGGGCGCAGCAGGCGCACGGCGCGCTTGCGCCCCATTCTGAGACGGCGGTTCGAAAATCAATGTGGCGCTTGCCCATCGTTCGCGGCACCATCCCCGCCGCTGCCGAGCGGCGCTCCACCCCAGCCCCGCACACCCATGAATGACACCCGACTTGCAGGCCTTCCTCGAGCGCTACCGCGACGCCTTCAATGCGCTCGACGGCGACGCCGTGGCCTCGCTGTATGCCGAGCCCGCTGCGATCTCGCAGGAGGGCCGGGTCACGCACTGGCCCGAGCGCGCCAGCGTGGCGAGCAACATGCGCGCGCTGTGCGAGCTCTACCGCGGCCGCGGCTTCGTGTCGGCGGCCTTCGAGCTGCAGCAGGCCCTGCCGCTGGGTGAGCACGACGCCGTGCTGGACCTGCGCTGGTCCATCACCTGGGCCGGCAGCGAGCCCGCGTGGCACTTCAGCACCGCCTACCACCTGACGCGCACGCCCGAAGGCTGGCGCGTGCTGCTGTGCACCGCTTACGACGAGCACCGGCAGTGGCAGGCGGCGGCATCGCCGTCCGACGCACGGGCTGCAACGCCAGTGCGGATCGCGCCCATCGACGATGCCGCCGATGCCGACTGGCTGCGCCTGCGCATAACGCTGTGGCCCGACGCCACGGCCGCCGAGCACCGGACCGAGATGCTGAGCCTCA
Source organism: Rubrivivax sp. (assembly GCA_027487585.1). Taxonomy (GTDB): domain Bacteria; phylum Pseudomonadota; class Gammaproteobacteria; order Burkholderiales; family Burkholderiaceae_C; genus Rubrivivax. The sequence continues at coordinate 6,060 of JAIYDH010000383.1, read as the reverse complement.
CTGCGCAACCGGAACGCTATGCGCAGTTCATGGCCCGCAGCGAGGCTGGCATCGCCCTGGGCCTGGCCGAGGCCGCCGTGCGCCACGACTACGTGCCGGGCACCGACACCTCGCCCGTGGCCTTTCTCGAAGGCCTGTTCGTCGAACCCTCGGCGCGCGGCCAGGGCGTGGCGCGTGCGCTGGTCGGGGCGGTGGAGCACTGGGCGCTGGCGCGCGGTTGCAGCGAACTGGCCTCCGACACACCGCTCGACAACACCCTGAGCCAGCAGGTGCACCAGCGCCTGGGCTTTGCGCTCAGTGAACGCATCGTGTGCTTCTGCAAGGCGCTCAAGCCAAGCGCTTGAACAGGTTCGCGAGGCGCCCAAGAAAAAGGCCCCTTGCGGGGCCTTCTTGATGCGTCAGCTTGGCGGAGTCGGAGGGATTCGAACCCTCGATTCGCTTTTGGCGAATACTCCCTTAGCAGGGGAGCACCTTCGGCCACTCGGTCACGACTCCGGCGAAGTGGCGCACATTCTAGCTGCAGAACACGCGCGTCGATCCGGCTCAGGCCGCGGGCTGCTCCAGCCCGAAGGCCTTGTGCAGCGCGCGCACCGCGAGCTCCATGTACTTCTCGTCGATCACGACGCTGGTCTTGATCTCGCTCGTGGTGATCATCTGGATGTTGATGCCCTCTTCCGAGAGCGTGCGGAACATCGTCGCGGCCACGCCGACATGGCTCTTCATGCCAATGCCGACGATCGAGACCTTGCAGATCTTCGCGTCGCCGCGCACGTCGGCCGCGCCCACGGCCGGCAGCACCTTCGTCTTCAGCAGGTCGAGCGCACGCGCGTAGTCGTTGCGGTGCACCGTGAAGCTGAAGTCGGTGCGGCCATCGTGGCTGACGTTCTGGATGATGACGTCGACATCGATGTTCGCGTCGGCCACCGGGCCCAGCAGCTGGTAGGCGATGCCGGGCTTGTCGGGCACGCCGATGATCGAGATCTTGGCCTCGTCGCGGTTGAACGCGATGCCGGCCACCACGGCTTGTTCCATCTTCTCGTCTTCCTCGAAAGTGATCAGCGTGCCCGAGACGGCTTCTTCGTCGAGCGGAATGTCCCAGGGCGTGAAGCTGGAGAGCACGCGCGTGGGCACGCGGTACTTGCCAGCAAACTCGACCGAGCGGATCTGCAGCACCTTGCTGCCCTGGCTGGCCAGCTCCAGCATCTCTTCGAAGCTGATGGTGGACAGCCGCCGCGCCTCGGGCACGATGCGCGGATCGGTGGTGTAGACGCCGTCGACGTCGGTGTAGATCAGGCACTCGTCGGCCTTCATGGCCGCCGCCACCGCCACCGCGCTGGTGTCGCTGCCGCCGCGGCCCAGCGTGGTGACGTGGCCCAGCTCGTCGATGCCCTGGAAGCCCGTGATCACCACCACCTTGCCGGCGGCGAGATCGGCGCGCACGCGGGTGTCGTCGATGCTCGTGATGCGGGCCTTGGTGTAGGCGCTGTCGGTGCGGATCGGCACCTGCCAGCCGCTGTAGCTCACGGCCTGCAGGCCCTGCGCCTGCAGCGCCAGCGCCAGCAGGCCCACGCTCACTTGCTCGCCGGTGGCGGCCAGGGCGTCGAGCTCGCGCATCGCCTCGGCGGCGTTGGCCTGGGGCATCAGCTCCTTGGCCAAGCCGAGCAGCCGGTTGGTCTCGCCACTCATCGCCGAGGGCACGACGACGATCTGGTGGCCTGCGCGCACCCACTTGGCCACGCGCTGCGCGACGCTGCGGATGCGCTCGGTGGAACCCATGCTGGTGCCACCGTACTTGTGAACGATCAATGCCATGGCTCGCGCCGAGTCGTGAAAGAAGCTGTGGACGCACCCCGGCGCGCCGGCCCCGGCCGCGTCTAGGCGAAAACCCGTGATTCTAGGACGGGCGCTGACGGCGGCCTGTCGGCGGCGCAACGGGCTCCACACGCAGCTCGCCGCGCCGACGATGCACGGCCGCACCCGGCGCCGGCCAGCGTGCGGGGCCGATGCCCGGCGCTTCGACCAAGAGGCGCTCCACCAGCGTCTGGGGTGCGCCCTGCCCCAGCTGCTGCTGCAGCCAGGCGCGCAAGACGTTGGCGCGGCGCGCCGGGGGCAGGGCCAGCCAGGGCGCGAGGCGCAGCGCATCGCCGGCCTGCACCTGGGCTGCATCGGCGGCGGCTGCTTCGTCGGCCAAGGCCTGCGCCGCCTGCGCGTGGCGCGCGGCCATCGCCAGCACGGTGTCGACCTGCGGGAAGGCCGCCTGCAGCACCGGCCAGACGCTGCCACGCAGTCGGCCGCGGGCAAAGCGTGGGTCGAGGTTGCTGGTGTCTTCCACCACCCGCAGGCGGTGGCGGCGCACGTAGGCCTCGATGGCCTCGCGCGGGTGCTCGAGCCAGGGGCGGCACCAGACGAGGCCGTTGCGCTCGGCGCGCCGCGGCATGGCGCTCAGGCCGGCGCTGCCGGCGCCGCGCAGCGCCTGCAGCAGCCAGGTCTCGGCCTGGTCGCGGCGGTGGTGCGCCAGAAGGACGATGCCGCAGCCGTGTGCGTGGGACAGCCGCGACAGCGCCGCATATCGCCCCTGGCGCGCCCAGGCTTCGACGCTGTCGCCCTTGGCCGGTGCGCCGGCCAGCTGTTCGCTGGCGAAGCCTGCGCCCCAGCGCAGTGCCTGGCGCCGCACCTGGGCCTGCCAGGCATCGGCCTGCGGCATCAGCCCGTGGTGCACGTGCAGCGCAAGGACCTCGATGCCCAGTGGCCCGGCCTGCGCCAGCGTGCAGTGCAGCAGTGCCGTCGAGTCGCGCCCGCCACTGGTGGCCACGGCCACGCGGGGCGGGGCTGCCAACTCAGTGTTCCTTGCTGTCCGTGAAGCGGCCGTAGCTGCGCAGCCGCTCGTAGCGGCGCGCCACCAGGTCCTTGGGCTTGAGGTCGCTCACCTGGCGCAGCGCGTCGTTGAGCGCGCGCTTGAGCTGGGCCGACATCCAGGGCACGTCGCGGTGTGCACCGCCGACGGGCTCGCTGACGATCTTGTCCACCAGCCCCAGCGCCTTGAGCCGGTGCGCGGTGATGCCCAGCGCCTCGGCGGCCTCAGAGGCGCGCTCGGCCGTCTTCCACAGGATGCTGGCGCAGCCCTCGGGCGAGATCACCGAGTAGACGCTGTACTGCAGCATCAGCACCTGGTCGGCCACGCTGATCGCCAGCGCGCCGCCGGAGCCGCCTTCGCCGATGATGGTGCTGACGATCGGCACCTCGAGCTGCGCCATCTCGAAGATGTTGCGGCCGATGGCCTCGGACTGGCCGCGCTCCTCGGCCCCGATGCCGGGGTAGGCGCCGGGCGTGTCGACGAAGGTGAAGACCGGCAGGCCGAACTTCTCGGCCAGCTTCATCAGGCGCAGGGCCTTGCGGTAGCCCTCGGGGCGGCTCATGCCGAAGTTGCGCAGCGTACGCTCCTTCGTGTCGCGGCCCTTCTGGTGGCCCACCACCATGCAGGGCTGGCCGTTGAAGCGCGCCAGGCCGCCGACGATGGACAGGTCATCGGCGTAGTGGCGGTCGCCATGCAGCTCGTGGAAGTCGGTGAAGACCTCGTTCACGTAGTCCAGCGTGTAGGGCCGCTGCGGGTGGCGCGCGATCTGCGTCACCTGCCAGGGCGACAGGTTGGCGTAGATGTCGCGCGTGAGCTGCTGGCTCTTCTGGCTCAGGCGGTCGATCTCGTCGGAGATGTCGACGGCCGACTCCGTCTGCACGTAGCGCAGCTCTTCGATCTTGGACTCGAGCTCGGCGATCGGGTTCTCGAACTCGAGGAAGTGTCGTTTGCTCATGAGCGTCCGCTCGGCCGTCCGAAGGACGCTGCGGCCCCCTTGGGGGGTACCGAACAAAGTGAGGTTGGGGGCATGGCTCTTTTTCAATACTCCACGGGGAGCGGGTCCAGGCTGCGCCAAATGTACCAAGTCGCGACCGAGCGGTACGGCGCCCAGGCCTCGGCCACGTCGCGCGCCTCGGCGCGCGAGACCGGCTCACCGCTGAAGTAGTTCAGGCTGATGCCCTTGAGCAGCCCGAGGTCGTCGAGCGGCAGCACGTCGGGCCGCAGCAAATGAAAGATCAGGAACATCTCGGCCGTCCAGCGGCCGATGCCGCGGATGGCCACGAGCTCGGCGATGATGGCCTCGTCATCCATCTCGCCCCACTTCGCCGGCTTGGAGCGCCCGTCGGCGAAGTGCTGCGCCAGGTCTTGCAGGTACTCGCACTTGCGCGCCGAAAGACCCGCCGCGCGCAAGGCCGGCGTGTCCAGGGCCAGTACGGCCTTCGGCGCGACGCGGCGCTTGTCGGCGCCGGGGGCGCCACTCACGGCCAGGGCGAACCGCTCCCACACCGACTGCGCGGCCTTCACGCTGATCTGCTGGCCGATGATGCTGCGCGCCAGCGTCGTGAAGGCGTCACCGCGGCTGGCCAGGCGGGCTTCGCCGAACTTCGGGATCAGCTTCTTCAGCACGCGGTCGCGGCGCGCGAGGTGCTTGCAGGCGTCGTCCCAGTAATGCGGTGAGCCGGGCGGCTCGGCCGCTGCGCTGCGCAATGCGGGCATCAGGCACGCACCCAGCTTGTGCCCTGAGGGCTGTCTTTCAGCTCGATGCCGCGCGCCGCCAGTTCGTCACGGATGCCATCCGCGGCGGCGAAGTCGCGTGCCTTCTTGGCTGCTGCGCGGGCGGCGATGCGTTCGGCCACCCAGGCCTCGTCGAAGGCCTCGCCAGCACCGCCTTGCAGCCATTGCTGCGGGCTCTGCTCCAGCAGGCCGAGCACGCCGGCCAGCGCGCGCAGCAGCGGCGCATCGGCCATCGCGCCGCGGTTCACGCTGCCGGCCAGGTCGAACAGCACCGCCAGCGCACCCGGCGTGTTGAAGTCGTCGTCCATCGCGGCGGCAAACGCCGCGGCGCGCGGCTCCTGCCAGTCGATGGCGGCCAGCGCCGGCGGGCTGCCTGCCGATGCGAGCGCGGTGTACAGCCGGCGCAGCGCGGTGCGCGCCTCGTCGAGCACGGTGTCGCTGAAGTTGAACGGGCTGCGGTAGTGCGTGCGCAGCATGAAGAAGCGCAGGCTCTCGCCGTCGAACTTCTTCAGCACGTCGGAGATGGTGAAGAAGTTGCCCAGCGACTTCGACATCTTGGTGTCGTCGACGTTGAGGAAGCCGTTGTGCATCCAGGTGCGCACGAAGCCCGGCCCCTGCGGGCCTTGAGCGCCTTCGCTCTGCGCGATCTCGTTTTCGTGGTGCGGAAAGATCAGGTCGAGGCCGCCACCGTGAACGTCGAAGGGCGCCCCGAGCAGCGCCTCGCCCATGGCCGAGCACTCGATGTGCCAGCCCGGGCGGCCGCGGCCGTAGGGGCTGTCCCATTGCGCATCGGGCGGCTCGCTGGGCTTGGCGGCCTTCCAGAGAACGAAGTCCAGCGGGTCGTCCTTGCCGGTGGCCACGGCCACGCGTTCGCCGGCGCGCAGCTCGTCCAGGCTCTTGCCACTGAGCTTGCCGTAGCCCGGCAGCTTGCGCACCGCGAAGTTGACGTCGCCGCCGTCCTCGCCTTCGCGAATGCGGTAGGCCAAGCCGTTGTCCTCGAGCCGGCCGATCAGGCCCAGCATCTGCGGCACGAACTCGGTCGCGCGCGGCTCGTGCGTCGGGCGCAGCAGTTTCAGCGCGTCGAAGTCGGCGTGCATCAGCGCGATCATCTCGTCGGTGAGTGCGCGGATCGTCAGGCCGCGCTCGAGCGCGCGGCGGATGATCTTGTCGTCGATGTCGGTGATGTTGCGCACGTAGGTCACGCGCCAGCCCCGGGCGCGCAGCCAGCGGTAGACGGCGTCGAAGGCCAGCACCATGCGCGCATGGCCCAGGTGACAACGGTCGTAGACGGTGATGCCGCAGACGTACATCCGCACGTGGCCAGGTTCCAGGGGCTCGAAGGCTTCGAGCCGGCGCGTGAGGGTGTTGTGGATGTGCAGCGTCATCGCGTCGTGAAAGGCTACCGGGCAGAGGCGACATGGGGCCCGACGAGGGCCCCACATAGAATCGATTTTCAGTATAGCGGCGGCCCT
>JAIYDH010000180.1 GCA_027487585.1 Rubrivivax sp. | reverse complement strand
GTCACGCCGAGCTCGGCGTGCAGCTTCTTGATCTCGAGCCGCGTCTGCGCGCGCAGCTTGGCGTCGAGGTTGGACAGCGGCTCGTCGAACAGAAACACCTGCGGCTGGCGCACGATGGCGCGGCCCATCGCCACGCGCTGGCGCTGGCCGCCCGACAGCTGCCGCGGCTTGCGGTCGAGCAGGTGCGAGAGCTCCAGCGTCTGCGCCGCCTTCTCCACGCGCGCCTTCACCTCGGCCTCGGGCAGCTTGCGGATGCGCAGGCCGTAGGCCATGTTGTCGAAGACCTTGAAATGCGGGTACAGCGCGTAGTTCTGGAACACCATCGCGATGTCGCGCTCGCTGGGCTCGATGTGATTGACGACGCGCCCGCCGATGGCGATCTCGCCACCGCTGATGGCTTCGAGGCCCGCCACCATGCGCAGCAGCGTGCTCTTGCCGCAGCCGCTGGGGCCGACGATGACGACGAACTCGCCGTCGGTGATCTCGGCGTCGACGCCGTGGATCACCGGGTTGGCCGTGGCCCCGCTGCCGTAGCGCTTGACCACCTGGCGCAGACTGATGGCTGCCATTCGTATCCTCGGCTCATGAGTAAATGTCGCTTGCTTACTTTGCTCATGCCCCCCTCGGGGGGCGGCGGCAACGCCGCCTGGGGGCGTTCTTTACTTTTCGGAGTCGACCAGGCCCTTGACGAACCAGCGCCGCATCAGCACCACCACCAGGGCCGGCGGTAGCACCGCCAGCAGCGTGGTGCCCATGACCTGCGGCCAGTCGGTGGTGGCGTCGCCGGTGCCGATCATCTTGGTGATGCCCACCACGATGGTGTCGAGCCGGTTGTCGGTGGTGATGAGCAGCGGCCAGAGGTACTGGTTCCAGCCGTAGATGAACAGGATGACCGACAACGCCGCGATGTTGGTGGCCGACAGCGGCAGCACCACGTCCTTGAAGAAGCGCAGCGGCCCGGCGCCGTCAATGCGCGCGGCCTCGACCAGCTCGTCGGGAATGGTCAGAAAGAACTGCCGGAACAGCAGCGTGCCGGTGGCGCTGGCGATCAGCGGCAGCGTCAGGCCGGTCATGGTGTTGATGAGTCCGAGATCGCTGACGACCTCGTAGGTGGGCATGATGCGCACCTCCACCGGCAGCATCAGCGTCAGGAAGATCAGCCAGAACGCCACCATGCGGCCGGGGAACTGGAAGAACACGATGGCGTAGGCCGACAGCAGGCTGAGCACGACCTTGCCGGCGGTGATGATGAGCGCCATCAGCAGGCTGTTCCACATCATCTGCCACACCGGCGGGCTCAGGTAGGTGCCCTGCAGGCCCTGCAGCAGGATGGTGCGGTAGGTGTCCAGCCCGTGCGGGCCGGGCAAGATGGGCATCGGGGCCTGGGCCACGTCAGGGGCCGTCAGCGTGCTGGCAACGAAGGCGATGTAGAGGGGAAACGCCGTGACGGCGATGCCCAGCCACAGCACCGCGTGCGCCAGCCAGGCCATGCCGGGGCGCAGCGGGTCGGGGGCGTTGGCGGAGGTGGCGGTACTGCTCATCCGTAGTGCACCCGGCGCTCGACGAAGCGGAACTGCAGCACCGTCAACGCCACCACCATCAGCATCAGCACCACGCTCTGCGCGGCGCTGCCGCCGAGATCGAGGTTGTGCACGCCGTCCTTGTAGACCTTGTAGACCAGCGTCTCGGTGGCTGCGGCCGGCCCGCCCTGCGTGACGGCGCTGATCACGCCGAAGGTGTCGAAGAAGGCGTAGACCAGGCCGACGACGAGCAGGAAGAAGGTGGTCGGCGAGAGCAGCGGGAAGATGATGGTCCAGAAGCGCCGCATCGGCCGCGCGCCGTCGATCGCGGCGGCCTCGAGCAGGCTCTTCGGAATGCTCTGCAGCCCGGCCAGGAAGAACAGGAAGTTGTAGGCCACCTGCTTCCAGGCCGAGGCCAGGATGACGAGCCACATCGCATCAGAACCGTCGAGCGTGGGGTTCCAGTCCACGCCCAGCGCCTTCAGCCACCAGGCGAGCACGCCGAGCGAGGGGTTGAACATGAAGAGCCACAGCACGCCGGCCACGGCCGGCGCGATGGCGTACGGAATCAGCATGGCCGTGGTGTAGGCCACCGAGCCGCGCACCACGCGGTCGGCCATCACGGCCAGCACCAGCGCCGGCACCATGGCCAGCAGCGTGACGGCGGTCGAGAAGTACAGCGTGCGCCAGAAGGCCTGCACATAGCCTTCGTCGGCGAACACGGCGCGGAAGTTCTCCAGGCCGACGAACTGCACGCTCATGCCGAAGGCGTCTTGCTGCAGCACGCTCATGTACAGCGCCTGCCCGCCGGGCCAGTAGAAGAAGACCAGCGTCACCGCCAGCTGCGGCCCGAGCAGCAGCCAGGGCAACAGCCGGTGGGGGAAGACGACGCGACGTTGCATGGTGGCGCGATGCTAGCGGTGGCGCGGGTTGCAGCCGCGAGCAAAACGGCGGCGGCCCGCGAAGGGCCGCCGCGAAGGTTCTGCCGGTGCGAGCGCGATCAGCTGGCCGAGCGCTCGAAGGCGCGCAGCAGCGCGTTGCCGCGGCGCTCGGTGTTGCGCAGCGCGTCGGCGGGCGTCTGGTTGCCCTGCAGCGCCTTCTCGACCTCTTCGTGGAACACGTCGCGGATCTCGGTCCAGCGGCCGAAGCGGTAGCCGTTGGTGTTTTCGCCCTTGGTCGCGCTGATCAGGCTGAGGATGGGCACATCACGGCCCGGGTTCTTGGTGAAGAAGCCCTCGTCCTGCATCGCCTTGAAGGCGGTGTTGGTGGCGGGCAGGAAGCCGGTGGTCTTGGCCCACTCCGTCATGACCTTGTCGCTGCGCAGGTAGTTGAGGAACTGCGCCACGCCGCGGAACTCGGCCTGGCTGCGGTTGGGTGCGTTGAACACCCACAGCGAAGCACCGCCGATGGTGGTGGCAAAGGGCGCGCCCTTCACGTCGGGCCAGTGCGGCATCTGCGCGGTGCCGAAGGCGAACTTGGCGTCGCGGGTGATGGCGCCCAGGCCGCCGGAGCTTTGCGTGAGCATCGCGCACTCGCCGCTGATGAACTTGGCGGCGGCGTCGTTGCTGCGGCCGCCGTAGTCGAAGCTCTTGTCCTTCTGCATGTCCACGAGCGTCTGCAGCTGGCGCTCGAGCAACTTGTTGTTGGCCAGTTGCAGCGTGGCGTCGAGCCCTGCACGGCCGTTGCCCTTGGTGCCGAAGGCGATGTTGTGGCGCGACGAGAACTGCTCGAGCATCACCCAGGCCATCCAGGTGGTGGTGTAGCCACAGGCGGCTGCGTTGGTGCTGCGGATCTTCTTGGCCGCCTCGATGAGCTGCGGCCAGGTCTGCGGCGGCTTCTCGGCGTCGAGGCCGGCCTTGCGGAAGGCGTCCTTGTTGTAGAACAGGACGGTGGTGCTCACGTTGAACGGCATCGACAGCAGCTCACCGCTCGGCAGGCCGTAGTAGCCCTGGGCGGGCGAGATGAAGTCGGCAGGGTTGAACTGCAGCCCGGCGCGGCGGAAGACCTCGCTCACCGGCACCACGGCGCCTTTGGCCTGCATCATGTCGCCGCTGCCGGCGTCGAACATCTGCATGATGTGCGGCGGGTTGCCGGCGCGGAACGCGGCCACGGCGGCGGCGCGCTGCTCGGGGTACTGGCCCTTGAACGACACCACCACGCGGTACTCGTTCTGGGTCTTGTTGAAGTCTTCGCCGAAGCGGGTGAGCAGTTCGCCGCCCTGGCCGGTGAGGCCCATCCACATCTGGATCTCGATGGGGCGCGGCTGCGCGGCGGCAGGCAGCGCGACGGCGGCGCCGATCGCAGCGGCAAGGACGGCGCGGCGCAGCGGCTGCAGGCGGGTGGTAACGCTCATGGAATCTCCTCGGTCTGGGTGTGTTCAAAGGCCCGCCGCCCGGGTCGGGCAGCGGCCTGGCGGGCGCGAGTGTCAGGGCGCCAGATGACAATCGTGTTTCTCGCGGCAGGCGGCCTTCTTCGCAATCGGGGATAGCCCGTTTGGCGCAGGCCCTCGGCGACAGAGCGCGGTCGCCTCGGCCAGACATGGCCCCGAGGCCGTCATGCCAGGGCATTCGACTAGCATTAACCCTCGTTGCACACGGCAGACACGCGCCCACGCCGCCCTCGCGGCGGGCCTACCAGAGCCTTCCATGAACGCCCCCCTAGCCCTGCCGACCCCTGCCGCGATCGCCGCGGACGCCGCCGCTCTGGCGGCCGACACCGACGCCGTGCGCCTGCGCGAGATTCCGTACAACTACACCTCGTTCTCCGACCGCGAGATCGTCATCCGCCTGCTGGGCCGGCGCGCCTGGGAGATCCTGCAGCAGCTGCGCGAAGAGCGCCGCACCGGCCGCAGTGCGCGCATGCTCTACGAGGTGCTGGGTGACATCTGGGTGGTGCAGCGCAACCCCTATCTTGAAGACGACCTGCTCGAGAACCCGAAGCGCCGGCAGCTGCTGATCGACGCGCTGCAGCACCGGCTGGCCGAGGTCGGCAAGCGCCGCACGCCGGCCGCCGACGCCGCGCGCGACGCGCTGGTGGGCGAGCTGCTCACGGCGGCCCGCGCGGCGGTGGAGGCCTTTGCCGCGCGCTTCCGCGAGGTCTGGGATCTGCGCAAGGCCACGCGCCGCACGCTCGGCCGCGCCACCGCCAAGGACAACATCAAGTTCGATGGCCTCAGCCGCGTGAGCCACGTGACCGACGCCACCGACTGGCGCGTCGAGTACCCATTCGTCGTGCTGACGCCCGACACCGAGGCCGAGATGGCCGCGCTGGTGGCCGGCTGCGTGGAGCTGGGCCTGACGATCATCCCGCGCGGGGGCGGCACCGGATACACCGGCGGCGCCGTGCCGCTGACGTGGAAGAGCGCGGTCATCAACACCGAAAAGCTCGAGGCCATGAGCGAGGTGGAGATGGTCACGCTGCCCGGCCTGGCGCAGCCGGTGGCCACCGTGTACAGCGAAGCCGGCGTGGTGACGCAGCGCGTGGCCGATGCCGCCGAGCGCGCGGGCTACGTCTTCGCGGTCGACCCGACCAGCGCCGAGGCCAGCTGCATCGGCGGCAACATCGCCATGAACGCCGGCGGCAAGAAGGCGGTGCTCTGGGGCACGGCGCTCGACAACCTGGCGAGCTGGAAGATGGTCACGCCGCAGGCCACCTGGCTGGAGGTGGTGCGCTTGGACCACAACCTTGGCAAGATCCACGACGCGCCCATGGCGAGCTTCGAGCTGCGCCACTTCGATGCCACCGGCAAGAAGCTCGAGCGCACGGAGCGCCTGGACATCCCCGGCAGCGTGTTCCGCAAGGAGGGCCTGGGCAAGGACGTGACGGACAAGTTCCTCGCCGGCTTGCCGGGCATCCAGAAGGAAGGCTGCGACGGCCTGATCACCAGCGCGCGTTGGATCGTGCACAAGATGCCGGCGCACGTGCGCACGGTGTGCCTGGAGTTCTTCGGCAACGCCAAGGACGCGGTGCCGAGCATCGTCGAGATCAAGGACTTCCTGTTCTCGCTGCAACGCGAGGGCGTGCTGCTGGCGGGCCTGGAGCACCTCGACGACCGCTATCTCAAGGCCGTGGGCTACGCCACGAAGAGCAAGCGCCACGCGGGCTCGAACTCGCGCTCGGGGCTGCCGAAGATGGTGCTCATCGGCGACATCGTCGGCCACGACGACGCGGCCGTGGCGCGCGCCACCAGCGAGGTGGTGCGCATCGCCAACTCGCGCTCGGGCGAAGGCTTCGTGGCCGTGAGCGCCGACGCGCGCAAGAAGTTCTGGCTCGACCGAAAGCGCACGGCGGCCATCGCCAAGCACACCAACGCCTTCAAGATCAACGAAGACGTGGTGATCCCGCTGCCGCGCATGGGCGAGTACACCGAGGGCATCGAGCGCATCAACATCGAGCTTAGCCTTCGCAACAAACTCGAGCTGGCCGATGCGCTGGCAGCCTTCTTCCGCCGCGGCAAGCTGCCGTTGGGGCGTGGGGATGACGCCAGCGACATCCCCTCGGCAGAACTGTTCGAAGACCGCGTGCAGCAGGCGCTGCAACTGCTGGCCGAGGTGCGCGCCTTGTGGCAGCAGTGGCTCGACGGCCTCGACGTGCCGCAGCCTGGCGAAGATGAAGAGCAAAGGGCCCAGCCGGCCGAAACCTTCTTCGCACAGATGCAGGACTGGCGGCTGCGCGCCAGCTGGAAGCAGCAGATCCTGAAGCCGCTGCAGGGCATCTTCGCCGGCAGCGCCTTTGCGCCGCTGCTGGCCGAGTGCCAGCGCATCCACGGCGAGGTGCTCCGAGGCCGCGTGTGGGTGGCGCTGCACATGCACGCCGGCGACGGCAACGTGCACACCAACATCCCCGTCAACAGCGACAACTACGCCATGCTGCAGACGGCCCACGAAGCCGTGGGCCGCATCATGGCGCTGGCACGGCGCCTGGGTGGCGTCATCTCGGGCGAACACGGCATCGGCATCACGAAGCTGGAGTTCCTGTCTGATGAGGAACTCGCCTCCTTCGCCGACTACAAGCGCCGCATCGACCCCGAGGGCCGTTTCAACAAGGGCAAGCTGCTGCGCGGGGCGATGCAGGGTGCCTGGTCGGCCGACCTGTCGGCGGCCTACACGCCAAGCTTCGGGCTCATGGGCCACGAGTCGCTGATCATGCAGCAGAGCGACATCGGCGCCATCTCCGACAGCATCAAGGACTGCCTGCGCTGCGGCAAGTGCAAGCCGGTATGCGCCACGCACGTGCCGCGCGCCAACCTTCTGTACAGCCCGCGCAACAAGATCCTCGCGACGTCCCTGCTGATCGAGGCCTTCCTTTACGAGGAGCAGACGCGCCGCGGCGTCAGCGTCAAGCACTGGGAGGACTTCGAGGACGTGGCCGACCACTGCACCGTGTGCCACAAGTGCGAGAGCCCGTGCCCGGTGAAGATCGACTTCGGCGACGTCACCATGAACATGCGCAACCTGCTGCGCAAGATGGGCCAGAAGAGCTTCCGCCCCGGCAACGCGGCGGCGATGATGTTCCTCAATGCCACCAACCCCGAGGCCATCAAGCTGATGCGCACGGCGATGGTCGATGTCGGCTTCAAGGCGCAGCGTTTCCTCAACGGCCTGCTCAAGCCGGTGGCCAAGGCGCAGACCGCCAAGCCGCCGGCCACGCTGGGCGCGGCGCCGCTGAAGGAACAGGTCATCCACTTCATCAACAAGAAGATGCCGGGTGGCCTGCCCAAGCGCACGGCGCGCGCGCTGCTGGACATCGAAGACCGCGACTACGTGCCCATCATCCGCGATCCGGCCACGACCACGGCCGACACGGAGGCGGTGTTCTATTTCCCTGGCTGCGGCTCGGAGCGCCTGTTCAGCCAGGTGGGCTTGGCCACGCAGGCCATGCTCTGGCAGGCGGGCGTGCAGACGGTGCTGCCGCCCGGCTACCTGTGCTGCGGCTACCCGCAGCGTGGCAGCGGGCAGTTCGACAAGGCCGAGAAGATCATCACCGACAACCGGGTGCTGTTCCACCGCGTGGCCAACACGCTGAACTACCTCGACATCAAGACGGTGGTGGTGAGCTGCGGCACCTGCTTCGACCAGCTGCAGGGCTACGAGTTCGACCAGATCTTCCCCGGCTGCCGCATTGTCGACATCCACGAGTTCTTGCTCGAGAAGGGCATCACGCTCGAAGGCCACACCGCGGGCTACCTCTACCACGACCCCTGCCACAGCCCGATGAAGCAACAGGAGCCGATGAAGACGGTGAAGGCGCTGATGGGCGACAACGTCATCAAGAACGAGCGCTGCTGCGGCGAAAGCGGCACGCTGGGCGTCACACGGCCCGACATCAGCACGCAGGTGCGCTTTCGCAAGGAAGAAGAGCTGAAGAAGGGCGAACTCGCGCTGCGCGAGCGCATGGCCGCTCAGCCGGGCGTCAGCGACGCGGCCAAGGCCAACGTCAAGATCCTCACCAGTTGCCCCAGCTGCCTGCAGGGCCTGAAGCGCTACGAGGACGACATGGCCAACGGCCTGCTCGAGGCCGACTACATCGTCGTCGAGATGGCGCGCGTGATGCTCGGCGAAGACTGGCTACAGGCTTACGTCAGCAGGGCCAATGCCGGCGGGATCGAGCGCGTGCTGGTTTAATCGGGGCATGCAGTACGAGGCCGTTCCTTCGGTAAATCCCATCGCCCTCACCGTGCATCAGGCCTCGCGCGTGCTGGAGGTGGCTTTCGACGACGGCGCCTCGTTCCGCATCCCCTTCGAATTGCTGCGCGTGTATTCGCCTTCGGCCGAGGTGCAGGGCCACGGCCCGGGGCAGGAGGTGCTGCAGAGCGGCAAGCGCGCGGTCGGCATCGTGGCCATCGAGCCGGTGGGCCACTACGGTGTGCAGCCGCGCTTTTCTGACGGCCACGAAAGCGGCATCTTCACCTGGGCCTACCTGTACCGCCTCGGCCGCGACGAGGCCCATTTGTGGCGCCAGTACGAAGACCGCCTGGCCGCAGCCGGCCGCCACCGCGACGCGCCCATGCCCTTGGCGGCGGCCGGTGGCTGCAGCACCCACTGAGATCTGACCCGAGGCCGCCATGGCACAGACGCATTTCGGCTACCAGACGGTCGACGAGGCCGACAAGGCCAGCCGCGTGCGCGGCGTGTTCGACAGCGTCGCGACGCGCTACGACGTCATGAATGACGTGCTGTCCTTCGGCCTGCACCGCGCCTGGAAGGCGTTCACGGTGGCGGTGGCCGACGTGCGGCCCGGCATGCAGGTGCTCGACATCGCCGGCGGCACCGGCGACCTGGCGCGCGCCTTCGCCCGTCGTGCCGGCCCCAGCGGGCGCGTGGTGCTCACCGACATCAACCAGGCCATGCTCGCCGTCGGCCGCGACCGCCTGCTCGACGAAGGCCTGGCCTTGCCCACGGCCGTGTGCGACGCCGAGCACCTGCCGTTCCCCACGGGTACGGCCTCGGCGGCGGCTGCCACCGGCTTTGACTTGGTCAGCGTCGCCTTCGGCCTGCGCAACATGACGCACAAGGAAGCAGCGCTGGCCGAGATGGCCCGCGTGCTCAAGCCGGGCGGCCGGCTGCTGGTGCTGGAGTTCTCCAAGCCCGCGCCGCTGCTGCAGAAACCCTACGACTGGTACTCCTTCGGCTTCATGCCGCTGATGGGCAAGCTCGTGGCCGGCGACGCCGACAGCTACCGCTACCTGGCCGAGAGCATCCGCATGCACCCCGACGCGGCCGCGCTGAGGGCGATGATGGTCACGGCAGGCTTCGGTCATGTCGATGTGCACCGCCTGGCCGGCGGCATCGTGGCACTGCACGTGGGGATCAAGTGCTGAGGCGGCTGCGCCGGCGCGTGATCGCGGCGCGCACGGCCGCCCGGGCCTGGCGCTCCACGCGACGGGTGCGTCGCACGCCCGGCGTGCCCGAGTTCCTGCAGGTGGCCCGCCAGAGCTTTCTGGAGCTGCAGGCCGCCTGGGACCGCGCCGACTGGCGGGCGCTGCAGCAGCTGGCCACCGAGCCGCTGCTCGAAGACCTGCGCGAGCAGTACGCGATGCGCGGCCCCGGCCCCAACCGCACCGAGGTGGTGGAGTTGCACGCCGAGCTGCTGTCGCTCGAAGAGCTGCGCGAGGCCTTCGTGGCCAGCGTCGAGTTCCGCGGCCTGATCCGCGAGCACGACGATGCCGACGCCGAGCCTTTTCGCGAACTCTGGCTGCTGGCCAACGTCAAGGCCGCCAACCGCGGCTGGAAGCTGGCCCGGGTGCAGGCCCTGGCCTGAACAGGCCCCGGGGCGTGAACAACGCGGCGAGTTCCACCCGGGCTGCGGGGGGTGTGATAGGCACATAAGCGTCATCGAGCGACGGGTAAACTGCGACGCTTCGCCCGGGTCGAGACTGCGGCCCACAGGAACCTTGCCATGACGCTGTTGTTCTCCGCCGCCGCCCGCCGTCGCGGCCCCCGGCTGGCGCTGGCCCTGGTGGCCACGGCCGTGTTGCTTTCCGCCTGTGGCGAAAAGAAGGACGCCGCGGCCAGCCAGACGGCCGCCAAGGTCAACAAGGACGAAGTCACCGTCCACCAGATCAACTTCGTGCTGCAGCAGCAGCGCAACCTGCGGCCCGAGCAGGCCGAGGCCGCCAGCAAGCAGGTGCTCGAGCGCCTGATCGATCAGCAGTTGGCGCTGCAGAAGGCCGAAGAGAGCAAGGTCGACCGCGACCCGCGCGTGATGCAGCAGCTCGAGGCGGCCCGCCGCGAGGTGATCGCCCGCGCCTACCTTGAGAAGGTCGGCGAAGCGGCGCCCAAGCCCACGCCCGAAGAGATCAAGAAGTACTACGACGAGAAACCCGCCCTGTTCAGCCAGCGTCGCATCTACCAGATCCAGGAAATCGGCGTCGAGGCCCCGGCCGACCGCTTGCCCGAGCTGCGCGAGAAACTGGGTGTGGCAAAGAACATCAACGAATTCGTCGAGTACCTCAAGGCCTCGGGCCTGAAGTTCTCGGGCAACCAGGCGGTGCGGGCGGCCGAGCAGCTGCCGCTGAGTTCACTCGAAGCGTTGGCCAAGATGCAGGATGGCCAGGCCATGGTCGTGCCCACGCCCACCGGTGCGCAGGTGGTGGTGTTGGCCGGCTCGCGCATGCAGCCCGTCACCGAAGAGCAGGCGCGCCCTGCGATCGAGCAGTTCCTGGTCAACGAGCGCCGGCGCAAACTGGTTGAAGACGACCTGAAGGCCATGCGTGCCGCGGCCAAGATCGAGTACGTCGGCAAGTTCGCCGAAGGCGCACCTGCGGCCGTCGGCGCCGCAGCTCCGGCAGCGCCAGCCCCTGCCAGTGGCGCACTCAGTGGCACCGACATCACCAAGGGCCTGGGGCTCAAGTGAGTCCGTTGTTCAGGGGTCTTGCAGCGGCTGCCATCGCCTTGGCTGCCTTGGCCGGCACAACGGCCGTGTCGGCGCAAGCCACCGCGGCGGCACCGGTGCGCGCCGCGCCCGCCGCCGAGTACCGGCTGGGCGCAGGTGACGTGGTGCGCATCACGGTGTTCCAGAACCCCGAGCTCACACTGGAGTCGCGGCTCACCGAAGGCGGACAGATCTCGTTCCCGCTGCTTGGCGCGGTTCGGCTGGGCGGGCTGTCGGTGACTGAGGCCGAGAAGGTGCTGGTCGACGGCCTGACCAAGGGCAACTTCCTGCGCAACCCGCAGGTCACGATCATCGTGCTGCAGGTGCGCGGCAGCCAGGCCAACGTGCTGGGGCAGTTCAACCGCCCGGGCCGCTACCCGCTGGAGATGGCCGAAACCAGGCTGAGCGACCTCGTCGCGCTCGCCGGTGGCGTGGCCCCGGGCGGCGCCGATGTCATCGTGATCACCGGGCTGCGCAACGGCCAGGCCTTCCGCGAAGAGGTCGACTTGCCGGCACTGTTCGCGCCGGGTGGGCAGGCCCGCGACATCGTCGTGCGCAACGGCGATGCCATCTGGGTCGACCGCCAGCCGATCGTCTATATCTACGGCGAGGTCCAGCGCCCGGGGCCGATGCGTCTGGAACGCGGCCTGACGCTGTTGCAGGCGCTGGCCACCGGTGGCGGGCTCACGCCGCGTGGCACGGAGAAGGGCATCCGCGTGCACCGCAAATCGGCTGACGGCCAGATCGAGGTGTCGCAACCTGCGATGACCGACCTTCTGCGCGAAGGCGACGTCGTCTTCGTCCGTGAAAGTCTCTTCTAGCCGGGCGCCCTGCGACCGGCCCCATCGCCATGACCTTCGGACAGTTCCTTTCCATCCTTCGGGCGCGCTGGTGGCTGGCCTTGGCCATCCTGGTGGTCACCGTGCTGCTGACCGCCATCGTGAGCCTGTCGCTGACCAAGCAGTACAAGGCCACGGCCAGCGTGGTCGTCGACTTCAAGCCCGATCCGGTGAGCGCGGTGCTGTATGGCGGTGGCGGCTCGCCGGCGCAGATGGCCACGCAGGTGGACATCATCAAAAGCGACCGCGTGGCCGAACGCGTGGTGCGCAACCTCAAGCTCAATGAGAACCCGCAGGTCCGCCAGCAGTGGCAAGACGAGGCCGGTGGCCGCGGCACCATCGAAAGCTGGCTGGGCTCAGTGTTCCAGCGCAGCATGGAAGTCGAGCCCTCGCGCGAGAGCGGCGTGATCGTCATCACCTACCGCGCCGCCGACCCTCGCTTTGCGGCCGCGCTGGCCAATGCCTTCGTGCAGGCCTACATCGACACGACACTGGAACTGCGCGTCGACCCGGCGCGCAACTACCAGGCCTTCTTCGAGAGCCGCTCAAAGGAAGCGCGCGACAAGCTCGAGGCCGCGCAGAGCCGCGTATCGGCCTTCCAGGCCCAGAAGGGCATCATCGCCACCGACGAGCGACTCGACATCGAGAGCGCGCGGCTGTCCGAGCTGTCGTCGCAGTTCACCGCGCTGCAGGCCATCAGCGCCGAGAGCGGCAGCCGCGAGCGCCAGGCCCAGGGCGCGCAGGGCGACCGCCTGCCCGAGGTGCTGGGCAACCCCATCGTCGGCTCTTTGAAGGCCGACATCAACCGCGCTGAGGCGGCCCTCCAGCAGCTCACCACCCGGCTTGGTGACAACCACCCGCAGGTGCTCGAGGCCCGCGCCAGCATCGCCGAACTGCGCCAGCGCCTGGTGGCCGAAACCGTCAAGGCCACCGGCAGCGTGGCGCTGTCGAACAACATCAACCGCCAGCGCCTGGCCGAGGTCAAGGCCTCGCTCGATGCCCAACGCGACAAGGTGCTGCGCATGAAGATCGTGCGCGACGAAGGCCTTGTGTTGGTGCGCGAGGTGGAGAACGCGCAGCGCACCTACGACGCCATCCTGGCGCGCCTGACTCAGTCCAGCCTGGAAGGCCAGTCGACGCAGAGCAACGTGAACCAGCTCACCACGGCCGTGCCGCCGGTGGAGGCGGCGACGCCGCGCGTGCTGCTCAACGTCATCCTGTCATTCGTCATGGGCATCATTCTGGCCGTGGCTGTTGTATTGCTTCTCGAACTGCGCAACCGGCGCGTGCGGTCGATCGCCGACATCGTGGCCGCGCTCGACCTGCCGGTAATTGCGGTGATGCCGGGCACCGGTGCCGCGGCGCGGCTCGCCGATCGACGCATGACCTCGTTGCAGCAGCGCCTTCTGGCACCGTTGCCGGCCCCGGGTGGCGCGGCCTCGGCCGGCAAGGGGGCGTGATGGCGCGGTTCCGTGACGACGACGACAACAGCCCCGAGGTGGTCGAGCCGCTGCAGGAGGCGGTCGACGCCAGCCCGGTGGCCGCCGGCGACCGCACCAGCGGCAGCATCGGCGACTTCCTCGCCGTTCTGCGCGACCTCAAGCCCGATCAGGTCGAGCGCATCCTGGCCTACCAGCGCGACAAGGGCGTCCGCTTCGGCGAGGCCGCCGTGGCGCTGGGCCTGGCCAGCCGCGACGACGTGCTGGCTGCGCTGTCGCAGCAGTTCGACTACCCGGTGGCGACGGGCGAGACGCAACGCCTGGGCAGCGAACTCGTCACGCTGACCGATCCGTTCGGCGCGCGCGCCGAGCACTTTCGCTCCTTGCGCTCGCAGCTGATGATGCGTGTGTTCGCCGGGGCGGGCTCACACCCCGCGCTGGCCGTCATCAGCCCCGACGTCGGCGACGGCCGCAGCTTCTGCGTCGCCAACCTGGCCGTGGTGCTGGCGCAGCTGGGCGGGCGCACACTGCTCGTCGACGCCGACCTGCGCGGCCCGCGCCAGCACGAGATCTTCCAGCTCGACAACCGCTCCGGGCTGTCGAGCATCCTGTCGGGGCGCTCCGATCAGGGCGCGATCCAGCCCATCGCCGCCGTGCCCAGCCTGTTCGTGCTGACCGCGGGCACCACGCCGCCGAACCCGCTCGAACTCGTCGAGCGCGCCAGCTTCGGCTTGCTGATGCGCGAGCTCACGGCCAAGTTCGATCACGTCGTCATCGACACGCCGGCCGCGGCCCACGGCGCCGACGCCAGCGTCATCGCGGCGCGCTCCGGCGCCGCGCTGATCGTGGCGCGCAAGGACAAGAGCCGCTTCTCGACCCTGCAGGAACTGGTCGCCAGCTTTGCTGGAACCCCCGCCCAGTTGGCCGGCGTGGTCTACAACGAAGCCTGAACATGAGCCCCCAAGCTCGCTGTCGCTCCACGCACGGCCAGAGGCCGTGCCGTTCGGGCCGTCCAAGCCGGCGCAGGCCGGCTTGGAGCCGCGGTCCTCACCCCCCCGGGGGGGCCGCTCCGCAACGGCCCGGCGAAGCCGGATCCGTGCGGAGGGCTTGACCAGGTTCCCTACCATGCTGCCCGCCGCTGCCCTGAAGCACCCCGTCGCGCCGTTCGGCATCCTGGCTCTGGGCGCGCTGGTGCTGTATGTGCCGTCGTTCCGCGACCTGATGGATGGCATCTGGGGCTCCGACCAGCAAGGCCACGGCCCGCTGGTGCTGGCCATCTCGCTGTGGCTGCTGTGGCGCAAGGGCGGCGAGCTGCTGGCCCTGCCCGAGCAACCCGCGCGCACCGCGGGCTGGGGCTGCTTCGGCATCGCGATGCTGCTCTACGCCTTCGGGCGCACGCAGGGCATCCAGATGTTCGAGGTCGGTTCGCTGATCTGGCTCGTGGCGTCGGCGCTGCTGCTGTTCCGTGGCCAGGCGGCGGTGAAGCTGGTCTGGTTTCCGCTGT
>JAIYDH010000270.1 GCA_027487585.1 Rubrivivax sp. | reverse complement strand
CCGCCCTGCAGGAAGGCCACGTTGAAGGCCACGCGCTCCAGGTCCGACAGGATGTGGGTGCTGAACACCACCGTCGTGCCGCGGTCGAGCACCTGCTCGACCAGCTCGCGCAGGAAGTCGCGCCGCGCCAGCGGGTCCAGGCTGGCCACGGGTTCGTCCAGCACCAGCAGATCGGGCTCGTGGGCCAGCGCGCGGATGATCGACAGCCGCTGCTGCTGGCCGCCGCTCATGCGGCCGATGGGCACGTCGCGCGGCACCGCCCAGCGCTGCATCAGTGCCTCCACCTTGGCGGCGTTCCAGCGCGGATAGAAGCTGCGGAAGTAGGCCAGCAGCTCGTCGGCGCGCAGGTCTTCGAACAGGTCGCTGGCCTGCGGCA
Source organism: Rubrivivax sp. (assembly GCA_027487585.1). GTDB lineage: Bacteria > Pseudomonadota > Gammaproteobacteria > Burkholderiales > Burkholderiaceae_C > Rubrivivax. Next base: position 3,633 of record JAIYDH010000270.1, on the reverse strand, counting down.
CGTAGCCGATGCGCGCCCGTGCGGCGTCGTCCAGCCGCGTGGCCGGCTGGCCGAACAGCTGCACCGTGCCGGCTTGCGCGTCGCGCAGGCCGAGCAGGGCTTCGAGCAGCGTGGTCTTGCCGGCGCCGTTGCGGCCGAGCAGGCCGATGACCTGGCCGGGGTGCATCTGCCAGTCCAGGCCCTGCAGCACCGGGCGGCCGCGGTAGCCGAGCTGCAGGCCGGTGATCTGCACGCTGGCGGCCGGCTCGGCCGCGGTGGCGTGCAGGCCGAGGCCGGGGTTGGCTGAAGAAGACGGCGAAGACAGCGAAGAGGTCAGGGCGGCGTTCATCGGGCGGCTCCACGGTCGGGGGCGTCGAGAAGGCGCTCGAAGAGTTCGAGCGCCCGGGTCTTGGAGATGCCCAGCTCCTGGGCTTCGGCGGCGGCGCGCTGCAGCGTCGGGCGCAGCTGCTCGATGCGGTCGCGTGCGGCGGCGGGCCGCGCGTGGCCGGCGGCGATGCGCATCGCCAGCCCGCGCCGGCGTTCGAGCAGGCCCTCGGTCTCGAGCAGGCCGTAGGCCTTGGAGATGGTCATCGGGTGCACCGCCAGCTGCAGCGCCAGCTCGCGCACCGACGGCAGCTCCTGGCCGGCCTGCCACTGGCCGGCGGCCACCCGCCGCCGCAGCTGGTCCATCAGCTGGCGGTAGATGGGCTCGGCCGAGCCGGTGTTGATCTGGAACTGGATCGGGGTGTCCACGGGTGGGATCGCCGAGGGTTGGGGTGTACAGGTGAACTAGTGTACGGGTGCAGTAGTACACCATGGGCGCGGAGCGGCGTCAAGCCGGGCCGCCGGCCGCTGTTCGCTGTTCGCTACAGCGCGCAGGAGCGGAAGCCGCTGCAGTGCCGGTCGTCGGCCGGGTCGGCAAAGCGCCGGGCGCCGGCATGGCGCCAGCGCGGCAGCGTGGCCCACGAGGCGCCGCACAGCACGCCCAGGCCGGGGCGGGGTGCATCGAGCACGGCCGCTGGCCCAGGCGTCTCGGCGGCCGCGCCGAAGTTGCGCGCGCGGCCGGCCACCCACTCGTGCACGTCGCCCCAGGCAAAGCCCAGCCGCGGCAAGGTGGCGGCGGCCAGCGCCCATTCGGGCTCCAGCGGCAGGCGGCGGCCGGCCCAGCGGCACCAGGCCTCGGCCTCGTGCCGTGTGACGTGTGCGGCGGCCTGCTGCTGTGGCGCCTTCTCCAGCCGCACGCGCGCGCCATGGCCGCGCTGCACCACCACGCCGCCGGTGATCTGCTCGACGTAGGCCGGCGCGCGGTGGCCACCGGCGTCGCGCCATTGGCGGCCGGCGCTGCTCCAGAGCGCGTCGTCGTCGTAGCCACCGTCTTCGGCGAACTCGGCAAAGCGCGCCCAGTTCACCGGCTGCGCGTCGATCTCGAAGGCCGGCACCGCCACGTCCTCGAAGCCGCGTTCGGCTTCCGGAACGTAGCCGCCCTCGCCAATGGCCGCCGCTTGCTGCCCGAGCGCCCAGCGCCGGGCCGGCACGAGCAGCGGGGCCCGATCGGGCCGCGGCGGTGGTGCGCTTTCGCGCAGGGTTTCGCGCAGCGACTCCACGAGGCGGTCTTCGTGGCGCAGCGCCTGGCGAAAGAGGTAGAGGCCGGCGTCGGTTTCGGCGGCGGTGGCCAGCAGGTCGAGCGTCAGCTCCAGCGTGGCCGCCAGGTAGCGGCGCAGTTCGTCCAGCGAGGGCTGGTCGGCGCCGGCCATCCATTCGTCCAGGCGCGGCTCCAGGCTCGGCAGGCGGGGCAGGTCGGTCGCGGCAGCGGGGCCCCGGGCGCGCTGCACGTTGCGCCCGATCCACCACTCCGGCCAGGCTCCGGCGGCCAGCACGCGGCGGCGGAGGGCTTCGTCGGATGTCTCTTCGAGCCGGGGCAGCAGCGCCAGCAGCAGGTTGCGCGTGTCCATCAGCGCCAGGCCCAGCAGTTCGCGGCCGGCGTGGCGCAGGGCCAGCGGGTCGTCGAGCTCGGGGCTGCGGGCCAGGGCCATGGCCGCGTATTTCTTGTGGGCCGGGGTGGCGGCTTACTCGCCGACCAGGCCGTTGCGGATGGCGTAAACCGTCAGCTCCGCGTTGTTGCCCAGGGCCAGCTTCTCGAGCACGCGGGCGCGGTACACCGACACCGTCTTGGGGCTCAGCATCAGCTCGGCGGCGATGTCGGCCAGCCGCTTGCCGCTGGCGATCATGACCAGCGTTTGCAACTCGCGATCAGACAGCTTGGTGTGCGCGGCCTCGGTGGAGGGTGCGGTGAGGCTTTCGACCAGCATCTGCGCGATCTCGGGTGTCACGTACTTGCGGCCCTGGGCCACGGTGCGCACGGCCTGCACCAGGATCTGCGGATCGCCGCCCTTGTTGACATAGCCGTAGGCCCCGGCGCGCAGCGCGCGGATGGCGTACTGGTCTTCGGGGTACATGCTGACGACCAGCACCTTGACGGGCGAGCCTTCGTCCTTCAACACATGCAGGGCGTCGAGGCCGCTGCGGCCGGGCAGGTTGATGTCGAGCACCAGCACGTCGCAGGGCACCGTGCAGCCGCTGCCGGGCTGGGTGCGGTCGCGCATCAGCGAGCGCAGCTCGCCGTAGTCGCCGACCTCGCCGACGACGCGGATGTCCGGCGCATCGGACAGCGTGTCGCGGATGCCGCGGCGGATGAGCGCGTGGTCGTCGCAGAGGATGACGTCGATCATGGGTAGGGGTCAGTTCCGTTCAATGTGCCAGAGGGGACTGGCCCAGTCACCGCCGCGGAACCGGCTCCGCCGGGCCGCTGGCGGGCGGCCCCCTCGGGGGGGTGAGGGCCGCGGCTCCAGGCCGGCCGGTGCCGGCCTGGACGGCCCGAACGGCTCGGCCTCTGGCCGAGTGTGGAGCGAAAGCGAGCTTGGGGGCTCCATCAATATGTGGTCCATTCGGCCTCCTCGGCGTCTTCGGCACTGCGGGGCCGCAGCGGCAGCGCGGACACATCCAGCGGTACCGACAGGATCAGCGTCGTGCCCTGCCCGCCGCGGCTGGACAGGTCGATCCAGCCGCCGACCGTGGCCGCGCGCTCGCGCAGGCCGCGGATGCCGAAGCTGCTGGCCTTGGCCAGGTCGGCGCTGGCCAGGCCGCGGCCGTTGTCCGACACCTCCAGGCTCAGCACGCCGCCCGAGATGGCCAGGTCCACCACCACCTGCGTCGCCCCGGCGTGCTTGCCGACGTTGGTGAGCGCCTCCTGCGCCGTGCGGTAGGCCGCCAGCGGCACGCCGGCCGGCAAGTTCTGCAAGGAGGGCAGGGCGCTGTCGGGCAGGCGCAGCAGGCAGATGATGCCGGTGCGGCTTTCGAAGCGTTGCGTCAGCCACTGCAGCGCCGCCACCAGGCCCTGTTCCAGGATCGCCGGCCGCAGGTTCTGCATGATGCGCTGGCTGGCCTCGATGGCCTGCGTCACCGTGTCGAGCGCCGCGCTGGCGCGCTGGGCGATGCGCGGGTCGGCGGCATGGCGGCGGATCCAGTCGAGCTCGAACTTCAGCGCCGTGAGCGTGCCGCCGACGTCGGCGTGGATCTCGCGGGCGATGGCATGGCGCTCGGCCTCCACGCTGGTCTGCAGGTGCCCCGCCAGCTCCGACAGCTGCCGGCGCGATT
>JAIYDH010000128.1 GCA_027487585.1 Rubrivivax sp. | reverse complement strand
TGCCGAAGACCCGCTGGTAGGACTCGGCATCGGCCAACTGGGCGCCCACGTCGCCCCACCACTGGCGCTCGAGCATCAGCGGCAGCCGGTGCACGACCACGTTGAGGAAGCTGCCCACCGCCAGGCCCAGCAGGGCCAGGACCCAGGGCGACAGCAGCAACTCGAGCGGCCAGCCCGCGAAGAAGCCTTCCAGCACGGCGGAACCGTCGCGCCGCGCGTCAGACCACGGCGCCGAGCTTGAAGATCGGCAGGTACATCGAGACGACGATGCCGCCGATCAGGGTGCCCAGGATGACGATGATGAAGGGCTCCATCAGGCTGGACAGGCCCTTGACCATCTCGTCGACCTCTTCTTCATAGAACTCGGCGGCCTTGCCCAGCATGTGGTCGAGCGAGCCGGATTCTTCGCCGATGGCAGCCATCTGCAGCACCATCGTCGGGAACACGCCGGTGGCCGTCATCGAGGTGGTGAGGGCCGAGCCGGTGGAGACGTCGCGCTGGATCTGCTCGGTGGCGATCGCGTAGACCGCGTTGCCCGAGGCACCGCCGACGGAGTCGAGCGCCTCGACCAGCGGCACGCCAGCGGCGAACATCGTCGACAGCGTACGCGTCCAGCGCGCGATGACCGACTTGTTGATGAGGTCGCCGAACACCGGGATGCGAAGCAGCAGCCTGTCCATCGTCATCTGCATCTTCTCGGAGCGTTTCCAGCTCTGGAAGAAGAAGAAGCCGCCGCCACCGATGATGATGCCGATGAGCCACCACCACGCGACGAAGAACTTGGACATCGCGATCACGACCTGCGTGGGCGCGGGCAGTTCGCCGCCAAAGCTCTTGAACACGTCTTCGAAGGCCGGAATGACGAAGATCATGATCACCGTCAGCACGACAAAGGCAACGACGATCACCGCGATCGGGTACATCAACGCCGACTTGATCTTCGACTTGATGGCCAACGTCTTTTCTTGGTAGATGGCCAGACGGTCAAGCAACTGCTCCAGGATACCGCCGGCCTCGCCGGCCTCGACGAGGTTGCAGTACAGCGCATCGAAGTGCATCGGGTGCTTGCGGAAGGCACTCGAGAGGCTGGTGCCGGTCTCGACGTCGGAGCGGACGTCGGTGAGCAGCTTGGTCAAGCGAGGATTGGTGGCGCCGCGGGCGACGATGTCGAAGGACTGCAGCAAGGGCACGCCGGCCTTCATCATGGTGGCGAGCTGGCGCGTGAAGATCGCGATGTCGCGATGCTTGATCGACCTGCCGCCACTGGTGCGTCGCTTGCGCACTCGGGTGACCATCACACCCTGGCGCCGCAGGCTGGCATTGACGACGGCTTCACCGCCGGCACGCATCTCGCCGCGGATGACCTTGCCGTTCTTGTCCTTGCCTTCCCACTCGAAGATGAGTTCCTTCGGGGACTTCAGTGCTGCTGCTGTGGCCATGAACGAATGCGGTGGATGAGGACGATGGGTTCGGCGGGCAGGGCGCTCGGGTGCAGGCTCACTCGTTGGTGACCGTGATCACTTCCTCGAGCGTGGTCGCGCCCGCGCGGACCTTGATCAGGCCCGACTGACGGAGATCGCGCACGCCTTCGACTTCGGCCTGCTTGGCGATGTCCAGCGCCGTGCCCTGGGTGAGGATGATGCGCTGGATCGCTTCTGTTATCGGCATCACTTGGTAGATGCCGACCCGTCCGCGGTAACCATTTGTGCACGAACTGCAGCCCACTGCCCGGTACGGCTTCCAGTTGCCGTCGAGGTCCTGCGGCTTGAAACCGGCCTTCAGCAGGCTTTCCCGCGGGTAGTCCGCCGGCTTCTTGCAGTTCTCGCACAGTTTGCGGGCCAGGCGCTGGGCTGTGATCAGCAGCACACTGGACGCGATGTTGAAGGGCGCCACGCCCATGTTCATCAGGCGGGTCAGCGTCGTCGGGCCGTCGTTGGTGTGCAGCGTGCTCATCACCATGTGGCCGGTCTGTGCGGCCTTGATGGCGATGTCAGCGGTTTCGAGATCGCGGATCTCGCCGACCATGATGATGTCCGGATCCTGGCGCAGGAAGCTCTTCAGCGCCGCGGCGAAGGTGAGGCCGGCCTTGTCGTTGACGTTGACCTGGTTGATTCCGGGCAGGTTGATTTCCGCCGGGTCTTCGACGGTGGCGATGTTCACGCCGGGCTGATTCAGGATGTTCAGGCAGGTGTAAAGCGACACCGTCTTGCCCGAACCCGTAGGACCGGTGACCAGCACCATGCCATAGGGCCGCTGGATGGCGATCATCAAGCGGTCTCTTTCGATCTTCTCGTAGCCCAGGGCCTCGATGCCCAGCTTGGCGCTCGACGGGTCGAGAATACGGATCACGACCTTCTCGCCGAACAGCGTGGGCAGCGTGCTGACGCGGAAATCGATGGCCTTGTTGCCGAACTTCAGCTTCATCCGGCCGTCCTGAGGGACTCTCTTTTCAGAGATGTCCATGCGGCTGATGACCTTGATGCGCGAGGCCAGCTTGTCCTTGATGGCGATGGGCGGCTGGGTGATCTCGCGCAGTTCGCCGTCGATGCGGAAGCGCACGCGGTAGTTGTACTCGTAGGGCTCGAAGTGCAGGTCGGATGCACGCGCGTTGATGGCGTCGATCAGCATCTTCTGCAGGAAGCGCACCACGGGCGCGTCCTCGACATCGGCGGTGACTTCCTGACTCTCAGGCTGGACGGTGTCTTCTTCGGTGACGTCGAAGTCGAAGTCGCCGCTGGCGAGCGTTTCCAGCGCTTCATTGGCGCTGGTGCTGGCGCTCTCGAGCTGCCGTGCCAGCTTGTCGTACTCGACGATCACCCACTCGGGCTGCAGCTGCAGCGCGAACTTGATGCGTTCGCTGGCTTCCTGATCGGTGGGGTCGGCCGCGCCGATGAAGATGCGGTTGCCCCGCTTGCCCAGCGCGATGAGCTGGTATTGGTTCGCGATCTTCGCGTCGATGATGTTGCG
>JAIYDH010000039.1 GCA_027487585.1 Rubrivivax sp. | reverse complement strand
GCGCCCTGCAGGATCTGCGCGACGAAGTTGCCCGAGGAACCGAACACCAGGCGCAGCGGCGCGCCACCGCCACGCTCGAACAGCGCCGCCAGCTCTTCGATGGCGGGCTTGACGTTGGCCGCGGCAGCCACGGTGACCGGCGTCTGCGCCTGCGCCTGGGCTCGGCCGGCAAGCACGGCGGCCAGCGGCAGCCCGAGCAGGCGACGGCGGTCGATCATGGCGACGGCTCCTGTTGATATCTTCCGCGATGGATATCGCTGTTCAAGTATATCGATGCCGCTCGCCGCAGCCGCCCCGGCGCTCTGGCGCTCCGACACAATGCGCCATGGCCGACGACACCGCCGCCCCACTGGAAGGTCCGCTGGCCCGCGTGCGCGTGCACCTCGGGCCCGAGCTGATGCTGGGCCCGGGCAAGGCCGAGCTGCTGGAGGGCATCGCCGCCACCGGCAGCATCGCCGAGGCCGGCCGGCGCATGGGCATGAGCTACCAGCGCGCGTGGTCGCTGGTGCAGACGCTCAACGCCGGCTTCGCCGAGCCGCTGGTGGAGCGCCAGCGCGGTGGCAGCGGCGGCGGCGGTGCGCAGCTCACCACCACCGGCGAGCAGGTGCTGCGCATCTACCGCGCCATCGAGCGCGATTGCCAGCGTGCGGTGGACAAGCGCGCGGCGGCGCTGGCGGGGTTGCAGGGCGGGGGATGACCGGCGGAGACCTGGCCTTGTCGGCCAGGCCGCGGGCCGAAGGACCGTATCCTGCGCGCCATGGTCTACCGTGCGTGCCCCAAGTGCCACCAACAGCCGCTGCCGACCGAGCAGGCCCTGCCGGCACAGTGTCCCGCTTGCGGACTGGTGCTGGCCAAGTACCAGGCGCGCGGGGCTGGCCGCGCAGAGCGTGGTGCGGCCAGCCGGGTCGTCGGTGCCGCGCGCACGGCCGGCGAGCAAACACCCTCGCCGGGCGAGCCGCGCGTCTCGTCGCTGGTCTGGCATGCCCGACTGGCGCTGCTGCTGGCCTTCGCGCTATGGACCTGCTTCATCTGGCATGACGTGGATCTGGCAGACGGCAAAAGCGGCAGCCATGTGCTGCACCTCATCCTGCTGCCCTTCCACGAGGCCGGGCACTACCTGCTGTTCGCCTGGTTCGGCGAGTTCATGATGATCCTGGGCGGCACGCTGGGGCAGCATCTGCTGCCGCTGGTGGCGGGAGCGCACTTCCTGTGGTGGCAGCGCGATGTGTTCGCCGTCGCACTGGCACTCTGGCTGTTGGGTTACTCGCTCGTCGACATGAGCGTCTACATGTACGACGCGCTGGAGCCGCAGCTGACGCTGCTGGACGGCATGACAGGCCGCGAGAGCGGCGGCCACGACTGGATCAACCTTTTCGACCGGCTGGGCCTGCTGCACCGCGCCCAGCACATCGGCGAGCTCTGGGCCGCGGTGGGCGTCATGATGATGGCTGGCGCGCTGGCCTGGGCCGCCGCGGTGCTGTGGCGCCAGCGCCGACAACTCGATCCGGCCACCTGACGCGGCCGGTGGTGCCAGCGCGGTGCCTGCCGCGGCGGATGCGCCGCCCGTTGGACCCGAAGTGCGCACCGGCGCAACCAGGGTCACCTGCTCAAGGGAAGATGCAGTCGAATGCCATGCGTCGCCTCAGTCTCCGGGTCGACGAACGTGATGCGCCCACCCACACGCTGCACCCAACGCCCCACCATCGCCAAGCCCAAGCCGGCGCCTGGCTGGCTGCGGCTCTGGTCGCCCCGGGCGAAAGCCTGGAACGCCATCGGGCGGAACGCGGGTGCAATGCCCTCGCCGTGATCGCTCACCTCCACGATCGCGCTGCGGCCGTCGTCGAACAGCCGCACGTGGACCGGGGCGCGGCCATGTTGGAAAGCGTTGTCGATGAGATTGCACACCGCGCGCTCGAAGAGCTGGGAGTTGCACGGCGATGACCGCAAGGCCTGAGGCGCGGTCAGTGTCAGGGCTTGCTCCCCATGACCCAGGCGCTTGACCAGGGTTCGCGTGATGTCCGCCAAGTCACAGCACTCGTCGAGCGGCAACTCCCCGGCGCGGACGTAGTCGACAAAGGTGTCGATGAGCGCGCAAGCGGTCTCCACGTTGCGCACGATGGCCTCACGCCGCGGCGCTGTGGCGGGGCCATCGGGAAGGATCTCCGCGGCCAGACGGATTCGGGCCAGCGGGCTGCGCAGATCGTGAGAGACACCTGCCAAGAGCAGCGCGCGTTCGCTCTCGTGCTGGCGTGTGCGCGCAAGCAGTCCGCGCCAGGCCCTGTCCATGGCCAACACTTCAGGCGTGGCGCGCTCGTCGATCGGAGGTGGCTCGACCGCCATGGCCTGCGCCGGGTCCTGGGTCTCTATCGCCCGGCGCAATTGCTCCAGCGGCCGTGTCAGCCGCCGCGTGAACCACCACGACGCGGCGACCAAAAGCGCCATGCAAACCCCTGCGTTCGCCAGCAAGCGCACGCCGACGTGGGAGATCACGATGTCTCCCGGCAGCGGCACCCAGAACGCACCCACGGCCTCGCCCGGCTGAAGCTTTAACCACAAGGTACGCCGGTCGGAGTCGGGCTCCGGACGGCTGAAGGCGAACGACACCACGGGGACCCCCTGCGCGATCAGGGCCTCGCGCAGTGTGGCGAGGCGCGGACCAACAGGCGGGATCGTGACGGCCCCCTGCGGAAGCGTGGCGTAGCGCGCCAGCGGCCCTTCTGCCAGCGCAGAGCCCCCGGTCAACCCCGCCGCCTCAAGCAGCCGAGGTGCCAGACGTTCAGCGGTGAGTCGTGCCAGCGAGACGTTGCGTTCGGAATAGAACAACACGCCGAAGATCACGCTGACCGCCAGGATCAGCAAGGTCTGCAGCAGCAGCAGACGCACGAACAGATTGTCGAGTCGGCGGACGGACTTCATGGCGTCAGCCTCGCGCCACGAACACGTACCCCTCGCCCCGAACGGTATCGATCCAGTCGGTGCCCGGCGTCGCCGCCCGCAGCTTGCGCCGCAGCCGCGCCACCTGCACGTCCACCGTGCGGTCCAGGGGCTTGTAGCGGCCCGGCTGGATCGCCTCGTTGAGTTCTTCCCGCGCCAACGGCCTGCCAGGGACGCGTGCCAACGCGACGAGGAGTTTGAACTCCGTGGTGGTCAACGCCATCGCCTGCGTGTCGGCCCGCACTTCTCGCTTGAGAAGGTCGATGCTCAAGCTGCCGTACCGGAGCACCGCCACATCGTCCCGGCCTGATGCCTGTCGGCGCAGGAGCGCACGCAGGCGCGCCACCAACTCGCGCAGCTCGAAAGGTTTGGAGAGGTAGTCGTCCGCGCCAATCTCGAGTCCCAGCACGCGCTCCATCGGGTCAGCGCGCGCCGTGAGCATCAGGAGGCCGAGCGCGGGATGCTGTGTGCGCCAGCGCCGGCACAGGTCCCACCCCGTGGCGTCCGGCAGCATCACGTCGAGCAGGACCACATCGGGCAGGCACCTCGAGATCGCGCGCGAGCCTTCGCTACCGGTATGCGTCGCCTCGACCAGCCATCCTTCTTGTGAGAGCCGCTCCGCCAACATGGCGGCCAGTTCGCGATCGTCATCGACGATCAGCACCCTCGGCCGTGGACCGCTGTCTGTCATGGGCGTCCAGTGTAGGTGGCGCCAGACCGGCCACCGGAATTGCGACAGCCGTGTCGCAATTCGTCGCGCAACGTCGCAGCGGGCAGCCCAGGCGGGCGCTGTAATGACCACGCCCCGAAGAACAGCCTTCGCGGCCAGAGACGGTTGAGTCGGGACCGATCGATCCTGCAGGCGCGACGCTCCATGAGCTTCTCAATCCAGTGGAGTGTTCGCCGATAACTTCAGCATTGGCATGAGGGTCCCCACTGTGAACTTCGACATGAAGAATGCGATTGCAGACAAGGCGGTCAGCTGGCGCGGCGCGATGCGCACCTTGGCTTGCGTGGTGTGGCTGTCGGTGGCGGGCTGTGGCGGAGGAGACGGCCCTCCGCCGAGCGATCCCGTTCCGCCTTCCGTCGAGCGCCAGATCCTGGCAACCGCCACGGACAGCGGCATCCTGGCGGTCCCGGCTTCTGGGGAAGCGCCGCATTGGGCGATCAATCCGTCCCCCACGGTGGCGGCGAAGGGTCGTCTGCTGGTGTTCCTTCCCGGCACCCTGGGCAAGCCGGGCCAGTACACCTACATCCTCCGGGCCGGTGCATCACGCGGGCTGCACGCCGTGGGCATCAATTATCAGAACCAGACGGCCATGGGGGCGCTTTGTCAGTTCAGCCTCGACCCAACCTGCTTTTGGAGTGCGCGCAACCACGTGATCTTCGGGACGGGCGCGCCCGTTCCCAACCAGACGTTGGTGTCGACAGCTGATTCCGTTGTGAATCGGCTGGCCAAGTTGATCCTGTGGCTGGACACTCAACACCCCGCAGAGGGTTGGGGACAGTACCTGCTCGCCAACAAAGCCATCGACTGGAGCAAGGTCGTCTTGGCCGGTCACTCGCAAGGCGGAGGACATGTGGGCGTGCTTGCCAAGAGCGTGTCCCTGTCTCGAGCCGTGTACTTCTCCTCCCCGGAAGACTGGAACGGGTTCACCGACAGCCCGGCGAACTGGACTCTGGTTCGGCCCAATGTCACACCCTCAACGAAGCAATACGGGTTCGGGTCGGATCGCGACACCCTGGTCCCCAACGCACATGCATTCGCTCACTGGGACAACCTGGGACTGGCCCGACCTGCGGCCGGACCGCTTCTCGTCGACGACACGAGCGGGGCGCTGCAGGACTCTCGGCAGCTGCGCACCGGGCTTCCGGCGAATCCCGACAGCGCGGCGCTGGGACCGGCGCTTCGTGACCATGGGATCACCGTCCTGGACACCTCCACGCCTGTGGCCGCCTCGGGCAAGCCGTTGTTCGATGTGAATGGAGTCTGGTCTTATCTGTGCTTCGACTAGGAGCGTGGGCCATGTCCTTGATTCGCTTCGCCGCAGGCTGCGCCGTCCTCTACGGCCTCGCAACGCCCACGGGCGCGCAGGAGGTCTTGACGCTCAAGCGCTCGGACTCGAAGGACGTGGCGGTCTCGGCCTATCTGCCCACGGGAGCGGCTTGCAAGGGCTGGGCCGTCATGTCGCCCGGCGCCGGTGGCTCGGAGATGGGATACCGCTATCTGGGCGCAGCACTTTCCTCGTTGGGCTATCTGGCCGTCGTTGTGGGGCACCAAGAGAGCGGCCGTCGCGCAGTTCTCGAAAACGTACGCGGAAACGGCATCAGGGCCGGTCTTGAGGAGCTGATCACCGAACCCGAGGCCTACCGGGCCAGGTTCCTGGACATTGCTGCGTCCGGGCAATGGGCCCGAGCCCGCTGCGCGTCCAGCCTGTCGATCCTCATCGGTCACTCGATGGGGGCAGCCACGACGCTCATGGAGGCGGGTGCCAAGAACAAGGTCGGCATCCAGGGGGGCGACTCGTTCAGTGCCTACGTGGCGATCTCGCCCCAAGGTGCCGGGATCATCTTTCCCGTCGACGCCTGGGAGGGCATCACGAAGCCCGTTCTGCTGCTCACTGGAACCCGCGACAACGAACTCGGCGGAGTTTCGTGGGAAGTGCGGACCGAGCCTTTCCGCAACATGAGGCCCGGATGCAAGTGGCTCGGCGTCGTTGACGGCGCGACCCACATGAACTTCGCGGGGCTGGGCGCCTCGCGCAGGACGGAGGCTCGCACGGCCCAGGCGATCGGCGCGTTCCTCGAGGGAGTCACCCGAGGGGAGTGCAGCCCCAAGGGCCGGATCGCAGGTGTCGAGATCACCAGCAAATGAACCGCAGCACAACAGGCTGGCTGGCGCTGCGGCGAGGTTGTCGCGCCGCCACCTGCGACTTCCGCGCCACCCGGCCCCCAAAGAAACCTCATGACCCGGAGCTCTGAGATGAACACACGCCAACGAACTCTTGCCGCTGTTCTCGCACTCGCCGCGCTCACGGCCGCTCGGGCCTCCTGGGCCGTCGACGCGACCGTGCAGCAGATTGCGACGAGGTTCATGTCCTCGATCCCGGCCGACTGGACGTCGGTCCCGGGGACCTGGGAGTACTTCGATCCCGAGGCCTGCTTCACGGCACCCACCGGCATCTGCTATGGCAACAACCCGACGTCCCCGTACGGATTTCCGTCTTTCGCCAAGAAGCAGGATGGCACGCCGACGTTCAGCTTCCAGATGAATCCGAGCGAGGCGGTGGTGCTGGTGTTCCGGACACCGCCGACGATGCGCTACTTCTCGTTCGCGCAGTATCTCGTCAAGCGGCCCGGGGACGACTATGCCGTCTTCGCCAGCCTCAGTGACTCGCTCAATCAACTGAAGATCGGTACCACCGGGTCACAGTCACCAGGGACGAACGTCTTCAACCAGTACGCGGCCGTCGTTTGGACGGCCGACGCGGCGACTTATGAAGCCACTCGCGCGCTGCTGCTCGCCAGCGGGCTACCCGAGTGGGCCATCAACTTCCTACCGCTGCCGCTCACGATCACCCCGGCGGGTTCACCGATCCCCATCGGGCTGGGATACGGCCAGAACGGGAACCTGATGAACCTGCTGATGCGCACCGCGCTGCCGGTGATCGAGGCAGAGTTCGATGCGTACAAGCAGGAGAAGCCGTTCTACGTGGTCCGGGTTCGACCCCCGCGTCAGCAGGCGCAGTCACCGGCTCCGGTGATCGGCTATGCGTCTGATGCATCTGGTGTCAAGGAGCCGGACGGACTGCGTCAGGCTCTCGACCAACTGGTGGCGGACATCCGATCGCGCTACGTCGGCCGGAGCTACCGGGTCTCCGATCTGTCCGTGTCCTTCACCACCGTGACCGGCTGGGACTGCATCGCGAAGAACATCGGGTGTGCCGCGGACAACCACGACGCGCTGTACTCGTTCGACGTCAATTCGGCGAGATCAGGGGCGGTACGCTTCGGCAAACCGAAGGACCTGCTGATCATCGCCGGCGTAAATCACCAGAAGACCGGGAAGGCCACCTATGTCAATCACTCGGTCTACGACACGAAGAAGCTCTCGGGAATCGTCTCTGTCGCCGACCCCCTGCTGACGAAGCAGAGTGCGCTCTACCACGCGGGCGTCTCCGATCCGGCCGATCCGCGGCTCGCGACCTACTCGTCGCTCTATGCCTATGCGATCTCGTACGACTGCACCGGGATCAGCTACTGCCTCGCCATCCCCGCGCCGACGGCCGCGAACCCCATCGGACTCGCCCCGGGTTCGCCCTTCTTCGTGATGGGCCGCAAGTATCTCGAACCACGTACCCGCGTGAGACCCGCGCTATCGGAGATCACGCCCCATCGCTCGATGCTGCTGAGCGCTCCCTGAGCAAGGAGTGGTCGGGCTTCGAAGCTGCTGTCTATGCCGAAGCCGAAGCCGAAGCCGATCCGCTCAGCATCAACTCAAGCCTGCGCCTGATATCCCCGCGCGCAACTCAGGCGGCCGCGCGGTACCCGCGCGGGATGGCCGCCAGCAGCCGCTTCGTGTAGTCCTGCTTCGGCGCCGCCAGGATCTCTTCCGCGCTGGCCTGCTCGACCACCTGGCCGTC
>JAIYDH010000158.1 GCA_027487585.1 Rubrivivax sp. | reverse complement strand
CGGGCTCGAAGTCGGGCTTGAAGTCCATGGGCAAGGCCGAGTACCTGGAGCAACTGGCGCCGCTGGAGCTGGAGCTCGACATCCTGGCGCGCTGGCTGCAGCACACCGGGCGCCGTCTGATGGTGCTGCTCGAGGGGCGCGACACCGCCGGCAAGGGCGGCGCCATCAGTGCCATCAGCCATCCGCTGAACCCGCGCATGTGCCGTGTGGTGGCGCTGCCCAAGCCCAACGACCGCGAGCGCACGCAGTGGTACTTCCAGCGCTACGTGGCGCACCTGCCGAGTGCCGGCGAAATGGTGCTGTTCGACCGGAGTTGGTACAACCGCGCCGGCGTCGAGGCCGTGATGGGCTACTGCACGCCCGAGCAGACCACCGCGTTCCTGAAGCAGGCGCCGGTGTTCGAGAAGATGCTCGTCGACGACGGCATCCTGCTCTTCAAGTACTGGCTCACGGTCGACCAGGCGCAGCAGGAGCAGCGTTTCGCCGAGCGCCTGGCTGATCCGCTCAAGCGCTGGAAGCTGAGCCCGGTGGATCTGGAGGCACGCAGCCGCTATGGCGCCTACACGGAGGCCCGCCACCGCATGCTCGAGGCCACGCACACGAAGCACGCCCCGTGGACGCTGGTGGACTTCAACGACCAGCGCCGCGGCCGCCTGGCGCTGATCCGCCATCTCATCGCGGCGCTGCCCGAGCACGACGTGCCGGCCACGCCGATCGAGTTCACGCCGCTACCGGGCGCGGCGCTGAAGGAGCGCTTCAAGGGCCCGCTGAAGCCGATCTGAGGCCCCGGGTCCGATCGCGCGTCAGGCGTTCGCCGACTTCTCCAGCGCGCTCTTCGCGTCGTCGACCTGCGCCAGCACCTGGGCCAGCCAGGGCAGCACCGGCTGCAGCGTCGCGAACAGCGAGTGCGGCGGATTGGCCACGAAGACGCTGCTGCCCAGCATGCCGAAGCCACGATCCTGCGGTGGCGCCACGGTCAGGCGGGCGTGGATCCAGCCCTTCTTGGCGCCGGCATCGGCCGCGGCCTTCAGCCGCTGCGGCAGCTGCGCCGCCTCGAGCAGCTGCAGCTGCGGCAGCCAGACGATGACGATGGTCTCGGGCATGCGCGCCAGCGCCTCGCGCACCGCGGCCAGCGTGCGCGCGTAGTCGGTCTTCAGCTCGTAGGGCGGGTCGATCAACAGCACGGCGCGCCGCGTGGCGTGGGGCAGCTGCCCCTTGATGGCGCCGAAGCCATCGGCCATGCGTGCTTCGACACCCGGCTCGGTGCCCAGGTAGGAGGCGAGGATCTTGTAATCGGTGGGGTGCAGCTCGAACAGGCGCAGCTGGTCCTGCGCGCGCTGCTGCGAGCGCGCCAGCGCCGGCGAGCCGGGGTACTGCTTCAGCGCCTTGCCGTCGTTGAAGGCCCGCACCTGCTGCACCAGCGCCGCCACCGGAGGCGGCAGGTCGGCGCGGGCCATCAGGCGGCCGATGCCGTCGGCGAACTCGGCCTTCTTCTGCGCGTAACTGCCTTCGAGCGAATAGCCGCCAGCGCCGGCGTGGGTGTCGATGCAACGCCAGCCCGCGGGCTTGGTGTTGAGGTACTCGAGCACCGACAACAGCACCACGTGCTTGAGCACGTCGGCGTGGTTGCCGGCGTGGAACGCGTGGCGGTAGGCAAGCATGGGGCGCGACTGTGCCACGGCAGCGGCCGGCCCGCGCCCACGGCGCCGGCCGATCAAGGCCAGACTGTGGTGGCCTCAGCCCCCTGAACGGCCGGTGCGGGCGCGGAACAGCTCGCGCAGGTTCACTTCGCGCGGGCCGGGCTCCAGCACCAGCGCGTCGCCGGCCGCCACGCTGCCCGCGTGCAGCACGGCCAGGTAGGCGCCACAGAAGCCGCTCTGGGCCATCAGCTTGCCGGCCTGCGCAAAGCCCATCGCGGCATCGAACTTGAAGCAGGGCATGCGCGGCTCGCTCACCACAAAGGTGGCGTCGGGGCCGACGAGCCGGTCGCCGATCCACAGATCGGCCTCGCGCACGCCGGCCAGCAACAGGTTCTCGCCGAACAGGCCGGGCGGCACCGGTTCGTCCCACAGCGACTGTCGCGCCTGGGCGCGCACCGTCTGCCAAAACGCCAAGTGGGCCTGCGGGTAGGCGTACACGGCCTTGGACAGGCCGCCATGGCGGGCCAGGTCGGCCTGTTCGTCGCCAGCCAGCCCGAGCGGCCCGACGCCCACCCGCCCGGCCACGGGCTGCTTGTGGATGGCGGTGGCAACGCGCCGGCCGGCGATGGCCACGCTGCGCGTCGAGCCGCAGCAGACCTGAATCACGGAGATGGGAGCCACGTCCACGGTGCGCACTCGAGTCAAGGGCCGCCATCGTAAGTGGGACGGGCTGCGATACCCTTCCGCCCATGCCCCGCGCTGCCATCTTCCAACGCCTGGCCCTCGCGCTGGTGTGGCTGGCCGCGCTTGCACTGAGCGGCTGCGCCAGCCACACGATCTTCAAGCCGGTGACGGACCGGGCCGAGGTGAGCACGCTGACCGAGGCGCAGCTCGCCGAACAGGCTGAACAGGCCCGCGAGGCGCTGATCGACGAACACGGGCTCTACCCGCACCCGCCGATCCAGGCCTACGTCACCGAGATCGGCCTGAAGGTGGCGCGGCAGTCGCACCGGCCGGCACTGCCGTGGAGCTTCACCATCCTCGACACCGACATCAGCAACGCCTTCGCGCTGCCCGGTGGCATGGTGTTCGTGACGCGCGGCCTGCTCGGCCATCTGCAGAACGAGGCCGAACTGGCTGCTGTGCTGGGCCACGAGATCGCCCACGTCACCGCCCGCCACGGCGCCCACCGGGCCAACGAAGCGGCCTTCGCGAACCTGGGCGTGGCGGCGGCCATCAACGTCGGCCAGTTCCTCGAGCGCACGGGGCTGCGCGGCGCCGCACGGCGCATGAAGCGGCTGGGCCTGAGCCTGGCGGCCGGCATGATCGCCACCTACAACCGCGAACAGGAGCTCGAGGCCGATCGCATCGGCGCCGACTACCTGGCCCGCGCCGGCTACGACGCGCGCGAGATGGTCGGCGTGCTGCAGACGCTGCAGATGATCGAGCGCTTCCATGCCGACCGCGCTCGCGAGAACCAGCGCGACGCGCCGGGCTCGGACTGGCTGTCCAGCCACCCCGGCACCGACCAGCGCCTGCGCGAGGCCGAGCGCTACACGGCCATCGCCCGCCATGTCAGCAACGACGGCCGCCAGCGCTTCCTGCAGCGCATGGACGGCCTCGTCTGGGGCGACAGCGCCGAGAAGGGCCTCGTCCGTGACCGCCTCTTCGTGCACCCGCGCGCCGGCTACGCCATCACAGCGCCGCCAGAATGGGAGGTCGACGTCGAAGGCAGCGCCGTGGCCCTGCACACGCCGCAGGGAGACGCCACGCTGACGGTGCGCCTGCTGCCCAGGCTGGCCGGCAAGACGCACGCGCAGGTGATCGAGAACCTGCTGGCGCCGACCGAAGGCCGCAGTGCCGCACGCCAGGTCGGGGCCTTCGTGGGCACCCACTTCGTCGGCAGCCGCCTGCGCAGCGACGTGCGCATGCCACTGCGCTCGACCATCGTCACGGGGCCGGGCCAGCGGCTCTACCTGATCGACTACACAGCACGCGACGACGAAGCCCTGCAGCGCGCCATGGCCGTCATGCAGACGGCCGAGCAGAGCTTTCGCGCCATCACCGCCGCCGACCGACGAGCGGCGCGCGAATGGCGCCTGGGCAGCGCGCCCATGCCCGTGGGCGGTTTTGCCGCACTGGCCAAGGCCTCGCCGCTGCTGGAGGACGCCGAGGCCACGATCCGCTTGATCAACGGCGTGTATGGCATCACCTCGCCCGCGGCCGAGCCGGCGGTGGGCGCGATCGTCAAGACCGTGCGCTAGTGGGCACATCGCCCCGGCGGCGCCAGCCCCTGAGCGGCATCTTGCATCGCTTCATGCAGATCTTGCATGAGACCCCAGCCCCAGGTGGTTACGGGCTGATTACAGAGGTCCGACAATCGCCTCCCCCCGTGCTGCAGCCGTCCGGCCCTGCGCGGCGGCATCGGGCCAGCACCGCGCGCGACGCTCGCCCGATTCCGCCTCCTCGCTTCTTCACTTCACCATGATTGGATCCCACATGAACCGTCCCGTGATGGAAGGGCTGCGCCTGAACGTGCCCGCCCACGTCAAGCACGCCCGCCTCGTCGATTGGGTGGCGCAGATCGCCGCGCTGACCGAGTGCGACAGCGTGCACTGGTGCGATGGCAGCGCCGAGGAGTACCAGCGCCTGACCGAGCAGCTGGTGGCCGCCGGTACCCTGATGAAACTCGATCCGGTGAAGCGCCCGCGCAGCTTTCTCGCGCGCTCTGATGCCACCGACGTGGCCCGCGTCGAAGACCGCACCTACATCTGCAGCCAGCACAAGGACGACGCCGGCCCGACCAACAACTGGATGGCGCCGGCCGAGATGCGGGCCCTGTTGCAGACCGGCCTTGCCGACGGCACCCCGGCGCTGTTCAAGGGCAGCATGCGCGGCCGCACGATGTACGTCGTGCCCTTCAGCATGGGCCCGCTGGGCAGCCACATCGCGCACATCGGCGTCGAGCTGACCGACAGCCCCTACGTGGCCGTGAGCATGCGCACGATGACGCGCATGGGCCGTGGCGCGCTCGACGTGCTGGGCGAAGACGGCGAGTTCGTGCCCTGCGTGCACACCGTGGGCGCGCCTTTGGTGGATTCGGAAGGAAAGGGCCAGAAAGACGTCTCCTGGCCCTGCAACCCCACCAAGTACATCGTCCACTACCCCGAGACGCGCGAGATCTGGAGCTACGGCTCGGGCTACGGCGGCAACGCGCTGCTGGGCAAGAAGTGCTTCGCGCTGCGCATCGCCTCCACCATGGGCCGGGCTCAGGGCTGGCTGGCCGAGCACATGCTCATCCTGGGCGTCACCACGCCGGCCGGCAAGAAGTACCACGTGGCCGCGGCCTTCCCCAGCGCCTGCGGCAAGACCAACTTCAGCATGCTCGTGCCGCCGGCCGGCTACGAGGGCTGGAAGGTCACAACCATCGGCGACGACATCGCCTGGATCAAGCCGCACGACGACGGGCGCCTGTACGCCATCAACCCCGAGGCGGGTTACTTCGGCGTCGCACCGGGCACCAACGACCACACCAACCCCAACTGCATGGCCTCGCTCAAGAGCGACACGGTCTTCACGAACGTGGCGCTCACCGACGACGGCGATGTCTGGTGGGAAGGCATGACCGACACGCCCCCGGCGCACCTGATCGACTGGCAGGGCCGCGACTGGACCCCGGCCATCGCCAAGGAAACGGGCGCCAAGGCCGCGCATCCCAACGCCCGCTTCACCGTGGCCGCCACCGCCAACCCGGTGCTCGACCCCGAGTGGGACAACCCGGCCGGCGTGGCGATCGACGCCTTCATCTTCGGCGGCCGCCGCAGCACCACGGTGCCG
>JAIYDH010000275.1 GCA_027487585.1 Rubrivivax sp. | reverse complement strand
GGCCTGGACCTCGTGCCCGCCACCCATGCCGCGCCCTCCAGCGTGGCCCGGGGCCAGGCCGGGCCGGCTCTGCTGGCCACCCTGCTGCAGGACACGCTGGCGCAGGTGCTGCCCAACGCCGCCGAACTGGCCGCGCGCACCGCCACGCCCGAGCACCTGCACCAGCTGCGCGTGGGCCTGCGCCGGCTGCGCAGCGTGCTGCGCGAGGCCGCGCCGCTGCGGGGCGAGCCCGAGGCCGTGTCGGCGGCGCTGGCGCTCGAACGCGACTGGGCCGCCCCGTTCGGCGCGCTCGGCGCGGCCCGTGACGCCGATGCGCTCGCGGCCGGCCTTTGGCCCGAGCTCGACCGCGTGCTCGCGGCGGCCGGCCTGCCACCGCTGCCGCAGGCCGCCGCCTTGTCGGCACAAGACCCCGCCGAGGTGGTGCAAGGCACCGACGTGCAGACGCTGTTGATGCGCACGCTGGCCCTGGCCCTGCCGCCGCCCGCTGCCCCCGAGGCCAGCGCGCTGGCCACTGACGCCAGCGTGGCGCCACCCGACGCCGCGGCCCTGCTACAGCCGCTGTGGAAGCGCGTGAGGCGCGGCTCGCGCGACATCGCCGCCGCCCCGCCAGAACAGCTGCACCGCCTGCGCAAGCGCGCCAAGCGGCTGCGCTACCTGCTGGACGCGCTGGCGCCGCAGCTCAGGCACAAGCCGCTGCAGCGCATGCTGGCGCTTCTGCGCAAGGCCCTCAACCGCCTGGGCGAGCTCAACGACCTGCACACCGCCGAGCTGGCCCTGAAGGCCGTGCCCGAACCCAGCCCCTCGGTGTGGCTGGCGCTCGGCTGGCTGACGGCGCACCGCCAGGCCTTGCTGGCGCGCGCTCAAGGAGCGCTCGACGAGATGGCCCAGGCCACGCCGCCCTGGCGCTGATCAGCCGGTCTGGCGCGCCAGCGCATCGCCGACGCTGCCGACGATGTGGTCGGCGCCCAGCAGGGCTTCGAAACCACCGCGGCGGATCAGCGAGAGCGGCTGCGGGTTCACGTGCGCCAGCACCAGCACCACCTGCTGCCGCTGCAGGCTGCGCCACATCTGCTCGAGCGCGTCCAGGCCCGAGGTGTCGATCGACACCAGGCGCTGCATGTCCAGCACCACCGTGCGCGTGCCGCCGGGGAGCTGCTCGGGCAGCGCCTCGACCTTGCCCACCGCGCCGAAGAACAGCGAGCCGTAAAGCGCGAACACCGCCACGCCGGCCGGCAGCGGCGCCCCCGCCGTGGCGGCCTGCGGATGCACGCTGAACAGCTGCCCCATGCGCCAGATGAAGAACACGCAGGCCATCACCAGCCCCACTTCCACCGCCACCGTGAGGTCGAACACGATGGTCAGCACGAAGGTCGTGAGCATCAGCGTGCGGTAGGTGACGGCGAATTGCCGCAGCCGCAGGAACTGGTGGCCCTCGAACATGTTCCAGGCCACGAACAGCAGGATGCCGGCCAGCGCCGCCAGCGGCACGTGACCGGCCAACGGCGCCGCCAGCAACAGCACGAGCAGCAGCACGGCGGCATGCACGACGCCGGCGATCGGGCTCACCGCCCCGGCGCGCACGTTGGTGACGGTGCGCGCGATGGTGCCGGTGGCCGGAATGCCGCCGAAGAAGGGCGTCACGATGTTGGCCACACCCTGCGCCATCAGCTCCTGGTTGGGGTCGTGGCGCTTGAAGTCCGTCATGCCATCGGCCACGCGGGCGCACAGCAGCGACTCGATGGCACCGAGCAGCGCGATGGTGATGATCGGGATCGTCAGCTGCTGCAGCTGCTCCCAGCCCAACGGAGGCAGCTCGATGCCGGGCAAGCCCTCCTTCAGCACGTTGGGCAGTTCGCCGAAGCGGCTGCCGATGGTCTCCACCGGCAGTTGCAGCAGGGCCACCAGCGCCGTGGCCAGCACCAGCACGACGATCGGCCCGGGCACCCGCGCCAGGCCCCGCCAGCGCGCCGCCAGCTTCGGCCACAGCACCAGCACCGCCACGCAGCCGATCGTCAGCGCCAGCGCCTGCAGGTTGGTGTGTGCGAGGTGGCGCCCGAGCACCGACACCTGGGCGAAGAATTCGCCCGGCATCTTGTCGATCGGCAGCCCGAGCGCATCGCGCAGCTGCGACAGCGCGATCAGCACCGCGATGCCGTTGGTGAAGCCAATGACGATGCTGATCGGGATGTAGCGGATCAGCGCCCCCAGCCTGAAGAGCCCCATCGCCAGCATCAGCACGCCCGCTGCCCCGGTGCTGACGAGCAGCCCGGTGACGCCGTGTTTTTCGACGATGCCGTAGACGATGACGATGAAGGCGCCCGCCGGCCCGCCGATCTGCACCTGGCTGCCGCCCAGGGCGCTGATCAGGAAGCCGGCGACGATGGCGGTGATCAGCCCTTGCTCGGGCTTCACGCCACTGGCGATGCCGAAGGCCAGCGCCAGCGGCAGCGCGACGATGCCCACCGTGAGGCCGGCGCCCAGGTCCTTGGCGAAGCGCGTTCGGTCGTAGCCTTTCAGCGCATCGAGCAGCCGAGGGCGGAAGGGGTGCAGCGGAACCGGAGCCATCAGGCGGGCGATTCTGCGCCGGCCTGCCCTGCACCTGCCTGACACGGCGGCGCGCATCTGCAGGGCTGGCCGCTGCCTTCGCGGCGATGATCGGGCGGCGGCCGAACTTCGCCGTGCTCATCAACTGCTGGCATGAACCGCTTCTCATGGGGCCTCGTCGGCCCCGGCCGCATCGCCCACAAGTTCGCCGAGGCCGTGCACCGCACGCCCGGCATGCACCTGGCCCGCGTGCAGGGCCGCGACGCCGCACGCGCCGAGGCCTTTGCCAGGCGCTGGGCCGTCGACGGCCGGCCGGCGCCGGTGCCCGGCACGGACCTGGCGGCGCTGCTCGCCGACCCGGCCATCGACGCGGTGTACATCGCGACCCCGCACGCGCAGCACATCGAGGCCATCGAGGCCGCCTTGCACGCGGGCAAACCGGTGCTGTGCGAAAAGCCGCTGGTGGCCACCGCGGCGCAGGCCGAGCGCGTGGTGGCGCTGGCGCACGAACGCGGCGTGTTCCTGATGGAGGCGCTGTGGACGCGCTTCCTGCCGCTGTATGCGGCGATGCGCGGCTGGTTCAGCGAGGGCGGCCTGGGCGCGGTGTGTGCCGTGCAGGCCAGCTTTG
Source organism: Rubrivivax sp. (assembly GCA_027487585.1). Taxonomy (GTDB): domain Bacteria; phylum Pseudomonadota; class Gammaproteobacteria; order Burkholderiales; family Burkholderiaceae_C; genus Rubrivivax. The sequence goes on along the minus strand of JAIYDH010000275.1, from coordinate 15,409 downwards.
CCTACCCGACGCGCTACGACCCCGCTGATCGGCAGTGGAACCCGGCCGCCGCCGGCGGCGCGCTGCTCGACATCGGCATCTACCCGCTGGCCATGATGCGCTGGGCGCTGGAGACGGCCCCGGGCGCCTGCCCCGCCGTCACGCGCAGCGTGGTCACCGGCACGCTGGCGCCCAGCGGCGTGGACCAGCGCGTGCACGCGATGCTGTGGTTCGAAGGTGGCGCCGTCGCGCAGTTCGTCAGCGCGCTCGACCACCTGGGCGACAACTCGCTGCGCATCCTGGGCGAGCAGGGCGCCATCACGGTGGACAACCCCTTCTGGGGCGCGACGCGGGCCCGGCTGTCGCGGCTGGGGCAACCGGACGCCGAGCTCGTCTGCCCGTTCGAGGTGAACGGTTTCGAGTACCAGGTGCGCGAGGCCGCCCGCTGCGTGCAGGCCGGGCTGCGCGAATGCCCGGGCATGCCGCTGGCGGAATCGCTGGCGCTGGCGCGATGGCTCGACGCCGCGCGCCACGAGATCGGCGTGCGCTACCCGTTCGACGAGGCTTGATCGCCGCCCCGGGCCGACGGCCTCAGGAGCGCTGGCCGACGCGCTGCCGAACCTGCGTCAGGTCCGCGCCCTTGGGCGCCAGCTCCAGGTAGGTGCCGTAGGCCTTGATGGCCTTGTCCTTGTCGCTGGCGGCCCACAGGGCGTCGCCCAGGTTCAGGTAGGCCACCGCGCGTGAGGGGTCCATCGCGATGGCGTTGGCGAACCAGCGTGCCGCCTCCGGGTAGCGCTGCTGCCGGTGGTAGATGAAGCCCAGGTTGTTGGCCGCCAGCGCGAAGTCCGGCCGCAGGCGCAGCGCCTCGGTGAACTGGGCTTCGGCCTGCTCGTACTGTTTCTCGCGGTACAGCTGCAGCCCGCGGTCGTTGGCGCGCTGGGCCTGCTGGCGCAGCGACGTGGCGGCGGCCTGCGGTACCACGAGCCTCTGCTCGCGGCCCTGCAGGTCGCGCACGATGACGGGCGCTGCCTCGGCCAGCGCCTGCGCCGCGGCTGAGGCGGACGGCGCGGGCGGCCGCGCGGCGTCGAGCCGGTTGTTCATGGCGATGACTTCGCTGGGCAGCTGGCTGCTGCCGGCGTTGAGGAACTCGGTCTCCACGGGCAGTTCGAACACGAAGTCGCCGCCCTCCGAGCCGGGCAGGCTGCCGAAGGCCGGTGTCTGCGGCGCCACGGCCGCGACGGCCGGCGCCACGTAAGCGGCCAGCTCGGTGGCGGTGAGGATGCCATCGCCGTTGAGGTCGCCCCGGCCTGCCAGGCCCTGCAGCAGCGTCCAGGTGAAGATCGAGTGCCCGTTGGGCCCGCCGTCGGCCACCAGCTGGTCGGCGCCGCCGGCGGTGAGCATCTGGCGGCCCAGCCGCCGAGCGTTGTCGCGCAGGAACCGGTTGCCGGCGGCGCCGCGCGTGAGCCCGAGGCCGCTGTAGCACGCGTCCATGACGAAGAACACGTGCTTGGCGGCCACGCTCTCGGCGATGTTCTGCAGGTCGCTCATCGGGATGGCGTCGCTGGCGAACTGGTTCGGGTCGGACTCCACCGGGATCACGTAGCCCAGCTCGCGCCCCGAGCTGAGCTGTCGCGTCGCGCCATGGCCCGCGAAGAACACGAACAGGCGGTCGTTGCGCTGCATGCCGCCGTGCGAGAGCGTGTCGTGGAAGGCCGCCAGGATGCGCGCACGCGTGGCCTGGCCGTTCTCCAGCGTCACCACGTTCTCGGGCGCGAAGCCGAACTTCTGCACCAGCACGTCTCGCACGGCACGGGCGTCGCGCACGGCGTACTGGAGTTTCGGCCAGCGGGCGTAGTCGTCGATGCCCACCACGATGGCCCAGGACTTGCCGTAGTGACCCGCGGTGAGCACCGGCGCGGTGGCCGCGCCGGCCGCGCGTGGCACCGAGAAACCGGTGCCGTCCCAGCCGGCGAACTGATAACCCTCGGCCACCAGCTGCGACAGCACAGCCGGCAGGGCCTTGACCGTGCGCTCGTGGATGTCGTGGAACAGCACGATGCCGCGGCCCTCGCGCGCCACCGTGCGCAGCACGCGCTGAGCGATGGAGGCCGGCACCGGGTCTGCCCAGTCCAGCGAGTCGATGTTCCACATCGTCGAGCGCAGGTGGGCCGCGCCCAGCATCTGCAGCCCCTCGGCGTTGCGCGCGCCGTACGGGAAGCGGAACAGCGGCGAGCGCCGCTTGTCCACGGCCTTGAGCAGCTCGTCGGTGCCCAGGATCTCGGCCTTGAGCGCGTCGCCTCCCAGCCGCGACAGCTGGGCGTGCGTGAGGCTGTGGTTGGCCAGCGCGTGGCCCTCGGCCAGAAGCTGCCGGCTGACCTCGGCCCGCCGACCCAGCCTGGGCGTGCCGTCGGGCGCGACGCTGCCCAGGTTGCTCCCCACCTGGAAAAAGACCGCCGGCGCGCCGAACTGGCGCAGGATGGCCGCGATCTCCGGCGTGTAGGTGCCGTGCGGGCCGTCGTCGAAGGTGAGGACGATGGTCTTGGGCGGCAGGCTGCGCCCAAACCACTCGCCGTCCTCCTCGGCCTGCGGCTTCAGGCCCTTGGCGACGTAGGGCACGACAAAGCCGAAGTCCTTGAGGATGCGGTCACGGTCGTGCAGCGTGCGCAGCCGCGCGACGTAGTCGTCCCAGCGCTCGCGCTTGAGCTCGACGGCGCGGCTGCCGAAGCGGCCGAACACCTGGCGAAGTTCCTTCTCGTAGTTGCGCTCGATCTCCGCCAGCGCTTCCAGGTCGTCGGCGATGCGCCGGTGCAGCTTGATGGCCGGCAGCGAGCCGTCGCGCGCCAGCGGTTCCTGCAGCTTGCGCAGCAACTCGCGGAACGCCAGCCGGTCGGCATCGAAGAGGCCGGGGTCGCTCTCGACGTAGTCCAGCAACGCCGCGATGGCCGCCAGCCGGGCGGCGTCGGAGGGAGCACCGCCGGACAGCAGCGCCGCGAGCTCGTCCGTCTTGGCCAGGCTGTCGTGGAACAGCATCAGGCCGATCTGGTTGGCGCGCTCGCGCTCGGCCGCCGTGAGGGCGGAGTCGCCCTCGACGAGAACGATGACGCGGCGATAGGCGGTGAGGATGCGCTCGGCAAGCTCGGGCACGGCGGTGTAGCGGGCGTCGGGCTGCGCCGGGGCCGACGCGGCGACACCGGGCGCGTCGGGCGATGCCGGCTCGGCTGCGCCCGGCCCGCGGGCCCACAGCCACGCGGCCAGCGCAACGGCCACGGCGGCCACGGCGCCGCCTGCTGCTGCGGCAATGACGTGGTGGCGCTTCTCGGGCACGTCGGCGGCTCGCGGTGAAGTGCTGGCCCTAGCGCACGCGCATGCCGGGCTGTGCGCCCGGGAAGGGTTCAAGCACGTACACGCCGGGCTCGGTCTTCTCGTCGGCGTGGCTGGCGGCCAGCACCATGCCCTCGCTGACGCCGAACTTCATCTTGCGTGGCGCCAGGTTGGCCACCATCACCGTGAGCTTGCCGGCCAGCTGCTCGGGCTTGTAGTTCGCGGCGATGCCGGAGAACACGTTGCGCGTGCGGCCTTCGCCCACGTCGAGCGTCAGGCGCAGCAGCTTGGTGCTGCCTTCGACGGGCTCGGCGGCCACGATGCGGGCGATGCGCAGGTCGATCTTTGTGAAGTCGGCGATGCCGATCTCGGGCGCCAGCGCCTCGCCACCCGGCAGCGCCGGGGCTGGCGCAGCTGTGGGCGGCGGCTCGAACAGGGCCTCGAGTTTGGCCGGGTCCACGCGCTGCATCAGGTGCTGCCACGCGCCCACCGTGTGCGCGCCGCCGTGGCAGATCGAGCGCTGCGCGTCGGCCCACTGCAGCGGCGGCACCTGCAGGAAGGCCTCGACCTTGGCCGCCAGCGCCGGCAGCACCGGCTTCAGGTAGACCGTCAGCACGCGGAAAGCCTCCAGGCACACCGTGCAGGCGTCGTGCAGTGCGGCGTCCATGCCGGGCTGCTTGGCCAGCTCCCAGGGCTTCACGCGGTCGACGTACTCGTTCACGCGGTCGGCCAGCAGCATCACCTCGCGCAGCGCCTTGCCGAACTCGCGGCTGTCGTACAGCGCGAACACGGTGTCGGCGTGGGCGCGCAGGCCATCGAGCAGCACACGGCCTTCCACGCCGACATCGGCGCTGAGCTGGCCGCCGAAGCGTTTGCCGATGAAGCCGGCGGCGCGGCTGGCGATGTTGACGTACTTGCCGACCAGATCGCTGTTGACGCGGGCGACGAAGTCCTCGGGGTTGAAGTCGAGGTCCTCGACGCGCGCATTGAGCTTGGCGCAGATGTAGTAGCGCAGCCACTCGGCATCGAAGCCCAGATCGAGGTAGCGCACCGGGCTGATGCCAGTGCCGCGGCTCTTGCTCATCTTCTCGCCGCTCACGGTGAGGTGGCCGTGCACGTAGACGAAGTCGGGCGTCTTGCGGCCGCTGAACTTCAGCATGGCCGGCCAGAAGAGCGTGTGGAAGGTGACGATGTCCTTGCCGATGAAGTGCACCTGCTCCAGCGCCGGGTTGGCCATGAAGGCCTCGAAGTCCAGGCCCTGGCTTTCGAGCAGCGCCTGCAGCGATGCGAGGTAGCCCACCGGCGCATCGAGCCACACGTAGAAGTACTTGCCCGGCGCGTCGGGGATCTCGATGCCGAAGTAGGGCGCGTCGCGGCTGATGTCCCAGTCGCCCAGGCTGACACGGCCTTCTTCGTCGCGCTTGAACCACTCGCGCACCTTGTTGGCCACCTCGGGCTGCAGGCGGCCGTCCTGCGTCCAGGCTTCGAGGAACTCCACGCAGCGCGGGTCCGACAGCTTGAAGAAGAAGTGCTCGCTGCTGCGCAGCACCGGCGTGGCGCCGCTGAAAGCGCTGTAGGGGTTCTTCAGCTCGGTCGGCTGGTAGACGGCGCCGCAGACCTCGCAGTTGTCGCCGTACTGGTCCTTTGCGCCGCAGTTCGGGCACTCGCCCTTGACGAAGCGGTCGGCCAGGAACATGCCCTTGGCAGGATCGAAGAACTGCTCGACCGGCCGCTGCTCGATCAGCCCGGCCTCGCGGAGCGCCTTGTAGATGGACTTGGCGAGTGCGTGGTTCTCGGGCGCGTCGGTGCTGTGCCAGTGGTCGAAGGAGATGTGGAAGCCGTCGAGCATGGGCTTGCGGGTGGCGGCCACGCCGGCCACGAACTGCTGTGGCGTGAGGCCCGCCTTCTCGGCGGCGATGGTGATGGCGGCGCCGTGGGCGTCGTCGGCGCAGACGAATCGCACCTCGTGGCCGCGCAGGCGCTGCAAGCGCACCCAGGTGTCGGCCTGGATGTATTCCATGATGTGGCCGATGTGGAACGGGCCGTTGGCGTAGGGCAGGGCGGTGGTGACGAACAGCTGGCGGGTCATGGTGGAATTCTAGGAGTCGGGGGCAGCCCCGCCCTCGAACCGAAGACAGGAGACCCGACCATGCGCCCAAGCCTGCTGATTGCGCTGCTGCTGGCCCAGCTCCCGAGCGCAGTGCTTGCCGACGACGACAGCCTTCGCCGCTGCCGCGCGCTGGCCGCTGACACCGCGCGCCTGGCTTGCTACGACGCGATCGCGCTGGCCCCGGCTGCCGTGGCAGCTGCGGTGGCGGCTGCAGGCAGCGCGGCTGCGGCGCCTGCCGCGCGGTTTGGCCTGCCCGAGGGCCCGGATCGCATCGAACGCGTGGAAAGCCGCATCGAGGGCCGCTTCGAGGGCTGGCGCCCGCTCGACCGCTTCCGGCTCGCCAACGGGCAGGTCTGGCAGGTCATCGATGGAAGCACGGGCGTGTACTGGCTCGACAGCCCGCGCGTGGCGGTGCGCCGAGGCGCCCTCGGCAGCTTCGTGCTCGAGATCGAGGGCGTGAAACCCTTTGTTCGGGTGCGCCGCATCGAGTGAACCACGGCGCCCGCGTGGGCGGAGCGCCCCGATAGACTGCCCGATCCATTCACCTGCGTTTGCTCCAGCCACTTCATGACCGCCCCTTCCGTAGCCGCCATCCAAGCCGCCCTGGCCCGCGTGATCGACTCCGCCACCGGCCTGCCCCTGGTGCAGCCCAAGGCGCTGAAGAACCTGCGCATCGACGGCGGCGACTTGCGCTTCGAGCTCGAGATTGGCTACCCGGCCCAAAGCCGCCACGCTGAGATGCGCGAGGCCCTGGCCGCCGCGGCGCGCACTGTGCCGGGTGTCACTGCCGTGCACGCCGAGCTCGTGACGCGCATCGTCTCGCACGCCGTGCAGCGCGGCGTGCAGCTGCTGCCGGGCGTGAAGAACATCGTGGCCGTGGCCTCGGGCAAGGGCGGTGTCGGCAAGAGCACCACCACCGTGAACCTGGCGCTGGCGCTGGCCGCCGAGGGTGCGCGCGTGGGCATCCTCGATGCCGACATCTACGGCCCCAGCCAGCCCACCATGCTGGGCCTCGGCGGCCCCGAGCACCGGCCCGAAAGCGACGACGGCAAGACCATGAAGCCGCTGGCCGCGCACGGCGTGCAGGTCATGAGCATCGGCTTCATGATCGAGCCCGACCAGGCCATGATCTGGCGTGGCCCGATGGCCACCCAGGCGCTCGACCAGCTGCTGCGCCAGACGAACTGGGCCGATCTCGACTACCTGCTCGTCGACATGCCGCCCGGCACCGGCGACATCGCGCTCACCCTCAGCCAGCGCGTGCCGCTCACCGGCGCGGTGATCGTGACGACGCCGCAGGACATCGCGCTGCTCGACGCGAAGAAGGGCCTGAAGATGTTCGAGAAGGTGGGCGTGCCCATCCTCGGCATCGTCGAGAACATGGCTGTGTACTGCTGCCCGAACTGCGGCCACACCGAGCACATCTTCGGCGCCGACGGCGGCAAGCAGATGGCGGCGCAGTACGGCGTCGAGCACCTGGGCTCGCTGCCGCTGGCGCTGAGCATCCGCGAGCAGGCCGACAGCGGCCGCCCCACCGTGGCGGCCGACCCGGCCGGCGAGATCGCGGCGCTGTACCGCGCCGTCGCCCAGCGCATGGCGCTGGCCATTGCGCAGAAGGCGCGCGACTACTCCGGGCGCTTCCCGACGATCACCGTGTCGAAGGACAGCTGAAGGCGGGTTCAGGAGATCAGGGATAACCCGATTGCGTTGGTGCAGGGCTGCACCGAGCCCCGTTTGACCTGCGAAGATCGGGCGCTGTCCAGGACAAACACAGACAAACCATGTTTCAGGCCTTGAAGCCCTTGCTCGCCGCCGGTGCCGATGACGCGCCGGCGCTCGGCGCGCCCGGCCGCCTGGCGCTGAGCTTCGGCGGCCTGAGGGCCCTGATCACGCGCACGGTGGCCACACTCAACGCCGCCGGCATCGGCCGCAACGATGCGGTGGCGATTGTTCTGCCCAACGGCCCTGAGATGGCCGCCTGCTACATGGCCTGCGCCAGTGGCGTGACCAGTGCACCGTTGAACCCGGCCTACCGTGCCGACGAGTTCGAGTTCTATCTGACCGACCTGCAGGCCAAGGCCTTGATCGTGGAGCGCGGCAGCGCCTCGCCCGCGGTCGACGTCGCCCGGCGCCTGGGCGTGCGCCTGATCGAGCTCGGGCCGCGCACCGAGGGCGGCGCCGGTGACTTCGACCTCGACCTGCCGGCCGCGGCGCCCGCCGCGCAGGGCGGCGAAGCCCAGCCGGGCGACGTGTCGATGGTGCTGCACACCTCGGGCACGACCTCACGCCCGAAGATCGTGCCGTTGACGCAGGCCAACCTGGCCGCCTCGGCGCAGAACATCGCCGCCACGCTGAAGTTCACGGCCGCCGACCGCGGCCTGAACATCATGCCGCTGTTCCACATCCACGGCCTCATCGCCGGCGTGCTGGCGCCGCTGTCGGCTGGCTCGATGGTGTTCTGCACGCCGGGCTTCAATGCGCTGAAATTCTTCGCCTGGATGGATGAGGCCGCGCCCACGTGGTTCACGGCCGTGCCGACCATGCACCAGACCATCCTGTCGCGCGCCTCCAAGAACGGCGACGTGATTGCGCGCCACCCGCTGCGCTTCATGCGCTCGTCGAGCTCGAGCATGCCGCCGCAGGTGATCAAGGAAGCCGAAGAGGTGTTCGGGGCGCCGCTGGTCGAGTCCTACGGCATGACCGAGGCCACGCACCAGATGTGCAGCAACCCGCTGCCGCCGCTGGCGCGCAAGCCCGGCACCGTGGGCGTGGCCGCCGGCCCCGAAGTGGCCATCATGGGCGACGACGGCACCCTGCTGCCGCGCGGCGGCATCGGCGAGATCGTCATCCGCGGCCCCAACGTGACGCTCGGCTACCTGAACAACGACAAGGCCAATGCCGAGGCCTTTGCCGCCGGCTGGTTCCGCACCGGCGACCAGGGCCAGATGGACGCCGAGGGCTACCTCAGCATCACCGGCCGCCTGAAGGAGATCATCAACCGCGGCGGCGAGAAAGTCAGCCCACGCGAGGTGGACGAGATCCTGATGGACCACGCCGCCGTGGCGCAGGTGGTGTGCTTTGGCATGCCGCATGCCAAGCTCGGCGAAGAGGTCGCGGCGGTGGTGGTGCTGCGCGAAGGCGCCGCCGCCACCGAGCGCGAGCTGCAGGAGTTCGTGGCGACGCGTGCCGCCGACTTCAAGGTGCCGAAGAAGATCTTGTTCATGGAGGAGATTCCCAAGGGCGCCACCGGCAAGCTGCAGCGCATCGGCCTGGCCGCCAAGCTTGGCTTGGGCTGAACCTTCGCCCACCGACTTCACCCGAGCTTCCCGAGGAGACCCGCACGCCCGTACCCGATCGCCCTGCGTCATCGCCGTCGACCACCGCCTGCCCAGGTGGTGCATCGCAGTTTTTCCATGTGACTTCCCTCTGAATCTAGGAGACGACATGAGCTGTATCGCACCTCGCAAGACCGGTTCCGCCCGCCGACTGTCGACATGGTCGACCCTGGCCGCGCGACTCAGCCTTCCCCTCGTGGCGCTTGCCGCTCTGGCCGCCGCGCCCTCGGCGCGGGCCTGGGAGCCGACCAAGCCGATCGAGTTCGTGGTGCCGGCGGGCACCGGCGGTGGCGCCGACCAGATGGCGCGCTTCATCCAGGGCATGGTGGCCAAGCATTCGCTGGCCAAGCAACCCTTGGTGGTGGTCAATCGCTCCGGCGGCGCGGGAGCCGAAGGCTTCCTGGACGTCAAAAACGACAAGGGCAACGCCCACAAGATCGTCATCACGCTGTCGAACCTGTTCACCACGCCGCTGGCCACCGGCGTGCCGTTCAACTGGCGCGACATGACGCCGGTGCAGATGCTGGCGCTCGACCAGTTCGTGCTGTGGGTGAACGAGGAGTCGCCCCACAAGACGGCCAAGGCCTATGTCGACGCCATCAAGGCCGGTCCCGACCGCAGCTTCAAGATGGCCGGCACCGGCAGCAAGCAGGAAGACCAGATCATCACCGTGCTGCTCGAGAAGGCCGCCGGCAAGAAGATGATCTACATCCCCTACAAGGGCGGTGGCGACGTCGCGGTGCAGCTCGTGGGCAAGCACGTCGACTCCACCGTGAACAACCCGATTGAGGCCGAAAGCCACTGGCGCGCCGGCAAGCTGCGGCCCTTGTGCGTGTTCGACTCCAAGCCCATGCCGTACGCCACCAAGCTGACGGCGACGATGGCCTGGAAGGACGTCCCGCCCTGCGCCAGCGCCGGCCTGCCGGCCGAGTACCTGATGCTGCGCGGCATCTTCATGCCGCCGGGCGTGACGCCCGAGCAGGTGAACTACTACCTCGAGCTCTTCAAGAAGCTGCGTGCGCTGCCCGAGTGGAAGGAGTTCATGGAGAAGGGCGCCTTCAACCAGACCGCGCTCACCGGCAAGGAGTTCTTCGACTGGCTCGGCCGCAACGAGCAGCAGCACCGCGTGCTGATGCGCGAAGCCGGCTTCCTGGCGCAGTGAGCCGCTGATGGAGAAATCACCTGCAATCGACTCGCGCTGGCCCGAACTCGCCGTGGCCGGGCTGCTGCTGGCCGCAGGCGGCGTGGTCGTGGCCGACAGCCTGCGCATCGGCGTGGGCTGGGCCGACGACGGCCCGCAGTCGGGCTACTTCCCGTTCTACATCGGCCTCGTGCTGATGGCGAGCAGCGGCTGGGTCTTGATCGGGCAGCTGCTGCGCTGGAGGGCGGCCGACCCGGAGGCCTTCTGCACGCGTGAGCAGGCCGGCCTCGTGTGGGCCATGCTGTGGCCGGTGGCGGTGTACGTCGGCGCGATCCAGGTGCTCGGCATCTACGTCGCGTCGGCGCTGCTCATCGGCTACTTCATGACGCGCCATGGCCGCTACCGCTGGATGGTCACCTTGCCGGTGGCGGTGGGCGTGCCCTTGACGTTCTTCATCGTGTTCGAACGCTGGTTCCTGGTGCCACTGGCCAAGGGACCGCTGGAACGCCTGATCGGGCTCTGAGCCTCTCCAAGTCTTCGAAAGCGCCCGATGGAAGAACTCGCGAACCTCGCGAACGGCTTTGCCGTTGCCGCGACCTTGCCCAACCTGGGCTTCATGTTGATCGGCATCATCCTCGGGGTGCTGATCGGCGTGTTGCCCGGGCTCGGCGGTGCCAATGGCATCGCCATCCTGCTGCCGCTGACCTTCGGCATGAACCCCACCTCGGCGATCATCATGCTGAGCTGCATCTACTGGGGTGCCTTGTTCGGCGGCGCGATCACGTCGATCCTGTTCAACATCCCTGGTGAACCGTGGAGCGTGGCCACCACCTTCGACGGCCACCCGATGGCGCAGCAAGGCAAGGCCGCGCAAGCGCTCACGGCGGCCTTCACGAGCAGCTTCGTCGGTGCGCTGCTGGCAGTGGTGCTCATCACGCTGCTGGCGCCACTGCTGGCGCAGTTCGCGTTGAAGTTCGGACCTGCGGAGTTCTTTGCCGTGCAGTTGCTCACCTTCTGCAGCTTCGTCGGCATGAGCAAGGAGCCGGCGGCCAAGACGCTGGCGGCCATGATGCTTGGCTTTGCACTCGCGGCCGTGGGCATGGACGCCGTGACGGGCCAGCTGCGCATGACCTTCGGCCAGACCGAGCTGCTGAAGGGCTTCGACTTCCTGATCGCGGTGATCGGCCTGTTCGGCATCGGCGAGATCCTGCTCACGATGGAAGAGGGCCTCGCCTTCAAGGGCAAGAGCGCCAAGATTCGCTTCGGCGAGGTGCTCGAGACCTGGAAGGCCATGCTCAAGTACTGGAAGACCTTCCTGCGCAGCACGGCCGTGGGTTGCTGGATGGGCATCACGCCGGGGGGCGCCACGCCGGCGTCGTTCATGAGCTACGGCATGGCGCGCCGCCTGAGCAAGAACCCGCAAGGCTTCGGCAAGGGCGACATCGAAGGCGTGATCGCGCCCGAGACCGCGGCCCACGCCGCCGGCACGAGCGCGCTGCTGCCGATGCTGACGCTGGGCATCCCCGGCTCGCCCACCGCGGCGGTGCTGCTGGGCGGCCTGCTGATTTGGGGCCTGCAGCCGGGGCCGATGCTGTTCGTCGAGCAGAAGGACTTCGTCTGGGGCCTCATCGCCAGCATGTACCTGGGCAACATCGTCGGCCTGATCGTCGTGCTGACCACGGTGCCGTGGTGGGCGGCCATCCTGCGCATCCCGTTCGCGGTGATCGCGCCGGTGATCATCGTCATCTGCGCCATTGGTGCCTACACCGTCAACAGCTCGATGTTCGACGTCTGGACGATGCTGATCTTCGGCGTGCTGGGCTATTTCTTCAAGAAGCTCAAGTACCCGCTCGCGCCGCTCGTGCTGGCGCTGGTGCTGGGCGACATGGCCGAGGGCAGCTTCCGCCAGGCCATGCTGTCGTCGCAGGGGTCCTTGTCCATCTTCTGGAGCAATGGTCTCGTCGGCAGCATCTTCGGCCTGGCGATGCTGCTGCTGGTGTGGCCGCTGTTTGGCTACGCAAAGTCGCTGCTGCGCGCCCGCGAGCGCGCCGCTGGCGGTTGAACTCGAAAGAACCCTTGGGCATGAAGATCACGGTCGTGGGCGCCGGCGCCATCGGCGGCTACCTGGGCACGCGCTTGGCGCTGGCTGGCGAAGACGTCACGTTCATCGCGCGGCGGCGCAATTTGGAGGCCATCAACGCCGACGGCTTTCGCCTCGTGCTCGAAGACGGCACGCAGGAGCACGCCAAGAGCGTGCGTGCCGTGCAGCATATGGCCGAGGCCGGCCCTCAAGACGTGGTGCTGCTCACGCTGAAGGCGCACCAGCTGCGCGAGGTGGTGGCCGAGCTGCCTGCGCTGTACGGCCCCGACACGATGGTCGTGAGCATGGTCAACGGCGTGCCCTGGTGGTACTTCCACGCGCTGCCGGGGGCGCACCAGGGTCGCGCCGTCACGGCGGTCGACCCCGACGGCGCCATTGCCCGCGCGATACCGCCCGAGCGCGTGATCGGCAGCGTGGTCTACCCGGCGGCCGAGCTGGTGGCGCCGGGCCTGGTGAAGCTCGTCGAGGGCAACCGCTTCACCGTCGGCGAACCCAGCAACGAGCGCACGCCGCGGGTCGAGGCGCTGAGCCAGGCGCTGATGAAGGCCGGCTTCAAGGCGCCGGTGTCGCGCGACATCCGCAGCGAGCTGTGGATCAAGCTCTGGGGCAACCTGAGCTTCAACCCGATCAGCGCGCTCACGCACGGCACGCTGCAGGACATTGCCCGCTTCGCGCCCACGCGCGAGCTGGCGCGCCGCATGATGGCCGAGGGCCAGGCCGTGGCCGAGGCGCTGGGCGTGCGCTTCAAGATCACGCTCGAGCAGCGCCTGGCCGGTGCCGAGGCCGTGGGCGCGCACAAGACCAGCATGCTGCAAGACGTGGAGGCCGGCCGCGCGCTGGAGCTCGAGGCGCTGGTGGGCGCCGTCATCGAGCTGGGCACGATCGCCGGCGTGCCGACGCCGACCATCGACGCGATCTACGCCGCCACCAAGCTGCTGGAGCAGCGGTTCCTGGCCGATCACGGCCGGCTGGCCATCCAGCGCGCCTGACCGGCCCGGGTCTTCAGCGGGCGTTGCGGCTCAGCCGGGCCAGTTCCTCGGGCGTGTCGGCATCGGCAAAGGCCTCGGCGTCGTCAAAGTGCACGGTGGCCGCGCCCTGCGCCAGGGCGAAGCGGGCCACGCCCCGCTCTCCACGCGCCAGGGCCGCCGCCACGGCCGGCGCCAGTGAGCGATGCACCAGCGCGAACACCGGCTGCGGGCCGTCGGCCGTCACGGCGATGGCCAGCGGTGACGCTGCAGCCGTCAGCCGCTGAGCCAGGTCGAGCGGAAAGTGCGGGGCGTCGCAAGGCACCGTTAGCAGCCACTCGGTGGCCATGCGGTGCAGCGCCGCCTGCCAGCCGGCCAGCGGGCCGGCCAGATCCTCGGTCTCGTCGGGCCACACCGGCAAGCCCAGCGCCGCATAGCGGGCCGCCTCGCGATTGGCGTTGAGGGCCAGCGGGCCGACCTGCGGCGCCAGCCGTGCCACGGCGTTGGCGGCAAGGCTGGAGCCCGCCCAGGGCAGCAGGGCCTTCTCGACGCCGCCCATTCCGCCCAATCCGCCCATCCTGCTGCCGCGGCCGCCACACAGCACGAGGCCGGTGATCGCCTCGCGCCGGGCGGGCGTCATCGCGTCGCCGGGTGGGCGAGGTCGCGCAGCAGCGTCGGGCCGGCCTGGCGCTCGACCTCAGCCATCAGGCCCTTGAAAAAGCCCGCCGGCGCAAGCAGCTCCAGCAGCACGAACATCGGCGCGACGAAGAGGCCGACGAGGTCGTCGACGAAGGCCGGCTTGCGGCCCTCGTAGTAGTGGCCCACGAACTGGATGACCCAGCCGAGCAAGAAGGCGCCCAGGCCCCAGGCCCACCACGCGTCACCGGGCACGGCATGCGCCAGAGCGGCTAGCACCAGCCACAGCACGCTGGTGGCCACGCCCAGCGCCAGCGCGCCGCGGCTCAGTGTCCAGGCGATCACCAGCACCAGCAGCAGCCACGCGGGCGACAGTGCCAGGCCGCCCAGCTCGAAGGCCGGGCGCGACAGCAGCACGAGGCCGCCGAACATGATCATCGGCACGCCGACGAAGTGGGTGGCGATGTTGCGCCGGTCGCGGTGGTATTCAGCGTACTGGCCCAGCAGCTGCAGGGCGGGGCGGAAGGGGCTGGCCATGGGAGTGTCTCCTGCGCCGCGGCGGCGCCAGACGGCACTCTAGCGCGGTCGCCGCACCTGACAGAATCCGCGCCCAGCAACCCGGGGGAAGCGCGTTGAGCATCAAGAGCGACCGATGGATCCGCCAGATGGCGGAGCAGCACGGCATGATCGAACCCTTCGAGCCAGGGCAGGTGCGGCAATCGCCCGACGGCCAGAAGATCGTGAGCTACGGCACCAGCAGCTATGGCTACGACATCCGCTGCGCTCCCGAGTTCAAGGTCTTCACCAACATCTACAGCACGGTGGTCGACCCGAAGAACTTCGATCCGAAGAGCTTCGTCGACATCGAGAGCGATGTCTGCATCATCCCGCCCAACAGCTTTGCGCTGGCGCGCACGGTGGAGTACTTCCGCATCCCGCGCAACGTGCTCACCATCTGCCTGGGCAAGAGCACGTACGCGCGCTGCGGGATCATCGTCAACGTCACCCCCTTCGAGCCCGAGTGGGAGGGTTTCGTGACCCTGGAGTTCAGCAACACGACGCCGCTGCCGGCCAAGATCTACGCGGGCGAAGGCTGCGCGCAGGTGCTGTTCTTCGAGAGCGACGAGGTCTGCGAAACCAGCTACAAGGACCGCGGCGGCAAGTACCAGGGCCAGCGCGGCGTGACCTTGCCCAAGACCTGAGAGCTTGTGAAGCATTCCGCCACGCCCGCTCGTGCGCCCGAAACGGCGCCGCTCGTCGTTGCAAATGCTCGCCGTAGCCCAAGCTACGGCTGCGCTTTGCGCCTAGATCGACACCGTTTCGGACGCCCGCTCGGACGCGCCGGAATGCTTCACAAGCTCTGAGCCGGGCCTGGCGCAGGGCGCCAGATCGGCTCCGCGGGCGCCCCGGCGCTGCAACGGGCTTCGGGCGTGTTCAGGGCAGGGTGATCACGGGGCTGGCGCTCCACAGCTTGGGCGCGTTCGGTTCGCCGCCGCCGACGATGAAGCTGCCGGCCTCGCGCGCCAGCGGGCGCCAGCCGCCGTCCCAGTCCCAGGTGCTGACGAACACGCGGGCGCCGCTGAAGCTGGCCGGATCGCCCAGCGCCTCGCTGGGGATGGTGAAGCGCACGGTGCGCGTGGCGGCGTCGCTGCTGATCTTGGCGGCCGGGGTGATGCTGCGGCCGTCGGCGCTGGTATCGGCCCCTTCGGGCCCGAAGAGCGCGTTGCTCCAGCCGTGCGCGCGCAGCCGCAGGTGCCAGCGCATGCCCTGGGGCAGCTCGGCATCCTGGCCCGGCATCGCACGGGCGCCGTCGCTGCGGCC